>CALGYU010000032.1 GCA_937934685.1 uncultured Acholeplasma sp.
ACCATTGTTCCTCTACTTACTGTTCCAAATAAATAATCAACAAAGACAGGATAATCAATAAATGGATTTCTGCTTCCTTTAATGCCTTCAATTTTTCCATTTCTACTTCTTTCAAAGTCATTAACTGGATCTTGGGCATGCCATTTTAAGAACATTGATAACTCACCCACTGGAGTTAGTGATAGGTTGAATTTAACATGTATATATAGAATGATTCTTGCAACATCACCCACGTGCTCATCACCTGGATAAAACTTCCCTCCAGAAGATCTCCATCCACCGGACCCTTCACCAAATGGATCATTTCCTCTATCAGAGTTAGTATCAACTACCGCTGCTCTAAGGTTATGTAAGTCAAATCTAGGGTTGTTTCCTAATTTAGAATTAGGCCAAACATGTTCTCTATTACCATATGAACCGTAACCATCATAAATATTGTAATTTTGGCCATTATAATTATCTACCTTTTTTACTTGAGCTGTTGTTCCCTCTGATGTTGAACCAGTGGTTTTAATGATACTTCTTAATTGATTACTAAAATTTTGATCTGATAAGTTAGTTAATGACTTATAGTATCCTTTAAAATCAACATTATAATCTCCAGATGGTATTTCAATTGGTCCTTCTGGTTCAATTGGTCCTGGTTCTCCTGGCTCATCTGTTCCGTTTGCTTTAGTAATTTCCATCACTGAAAGACTTGTTGGCATAAACTGTAATCCCTTATGCCATCCAACATGGATACCATTTAAGTTAAGCTCTCCGCCTACACCAGCTAATCTAATTTTTTGTGCCCAAGCAGAAAGATCATTTTCAATTCTAACTTGAACCTCTTGTGTTCCTAATTTTAAGTATAATGTGAAATTTTTTGACATATCAGAAGGTAGCGTTTCTAGTTTTAATCCTTCTAAAGTGACTCGTTTACCTTGATCTTTTTCTTTGATATTTGGTATTTCTAGTTTAAACGATGTTGGAATTTTATATCCGCCACCAATTTGAGTAACTGTTGGTGTAGCAATTTGGATAAGTCCTTCATAGTTACCTAAAGTTCCTTTAACGTTAATATAGTCACCGACTACAACTGAACTTGGGAAACTATCTTTTGATCCAAAATATAAATACGTTGCTTGTTCACCATCTTTATCACTGATGATGATATATTTTGATCCAATAATTCCTGTTACAACCGCTTCTACTTCAACTGAAGTTCCTACAGTACCCTTGATAATGCTTGCAATAGTTTTAGTAGTTTCAGGTAATTCCTCACCTGGTATTTCTACTTCACCATCTTTTTCCCATTTAGCTTTTAGCGTTATGCTTTCATAAATTGGTGTTGTCAAAAGATTAACAAGTTCATTATTGTATGTCCATCCAACAAATTTATAACCTGGATTTGATGGGATGCTTGGTTGAGTAATTGTTTGTCCCTTGATAACTTTTTTAACTACTTGAGAAGTACCAAAGTCAAAGGTTACATCAAGTTCTTCAGCAGTGGATCCACCACCGCTACCAAGGCCGTGTAGCTCCATCTTAAAGATAAATGCTCTACCTTGTGTTTGGATTTCAATAACGTTTGTTGGTGTTGTAAGTTCAACAGTATGACTAGTTCCAACAACACTTGTTAATGCGATACTTTGGCCATTAATGGTCATTGTATCCGTTTTAGTTTCGTTCCATTTTTGTGCGTAAATGATAACTTTACTAACTTTAGTTTCAGTTTGATAATTTAGCTTTAAACTTCCATTGACGGAACTTGAACCCATTTTAAGAAGTCCTGCTCTATTATCGTAATCTCCACCAGTCGGGTTTCCTTCATAAACCTTATCTGCCTCTACTGAGACTAACTGATCATTACTAAAGATAGCAAAAACTTGTTCATTAGTTAATGCAGTTCCACTAATTCCTTCTAATGTTGTAAAATCATATTTAATTGAAAAACTTTCATCTCCAGGTTCTTCAGTATTCACTTTACTCCAAATAGCTTTAATAGTGATATCTGATTGTATGGCTGTGCTAAAGTCAAACTTTGTTAGCCCATTAAACCATCCATCTAATGTGTATCCCTCACGGGTTACTGTTGGTTGTGAAATCACATCCCCTTTAGTGATTTCTTTTACCTCATTTGTTTTTCCTTCAAAGTTATAGTCGATGGTTACAAATACTTTGTTTTCATCTCTTTTTATGATAGTAAATGAAAACTCTTTGCTTACTAATTCTTTTTCATCTTTACTCGCTATAACTTTAAGTTTTGCTTCCTGTGTTTCTGTTGGTCTTGTAACCACTACTTCTTGTTCTGAAACTTCTAAGTATTCAGAAAGACTTTCCCATGTAATATCAAACATATCTGTTTGATATGAACTGATCATAAAGTTTGATGTAACATTATCTTTATTATCGGTCCCTACATAAGTGAAACTAATTTCTTCTAGAAATTTTTCTGCGTCTTTCTTGCTGGTGTCCCCCAAACACCCGACTAAAAATACTAAACTGATAATCGTGACTAAAATTGAGTGTATTTTTCTCATTTTTTCGGGTTTCCTTTCTTTGCTCTTTATAAGAGTAAAAAAGAAGGCATAGTCATCAGGCCTTCTTTGTTTATATAAGTTCTAAAAAATTAGCTATTTCTAAAAAAACCTCGTGAATTGAAGTGTAATTCGCAGCTTTTTTTGTTAATTTTTCTGAGATATTATCTAAATAATCATAATCCTCATCGGTAAGATTTTGATTTTGATTCATTTTAGATTTAACCTCTGTGGCTAATTCTTTTAATTCTAAAATATCTTCTTCATTGATTTTTTCATCATCCAATAAATCATTTTCTAAATCAATTACATTGAGTAAAAAGTTTATATTGGTCGCTTGTTCGTTTAATCTAGATAAATCATTTTTAAAAGTATTTTTTAACAATTCTGATAAAGTCGAAAATTGGTCCTTCATATATAAGAATCCTGTAACAAATATTTCATGTTCACTTTCACTATATGTTGGGTCATCGATTAATTTATCAAAAAGATAATCTAGAACTTCTAAAATATAATCAAATCTAACTAGCAATAAAGAATCATTTTCGTATAAAAAACTAATCACTTCTTTATGACTTTCTTTCCATTGATTATATTCTTGATATAAACTTTCTTCTATCATTTTTATACTTCCTTTTTATGCTTTTCCTACTGAACCAAATAAAGTTAATTTTTCCCTAACAACTGCTTGAATAGCTTCAACCCCTGGTGCTAAAAGTTTTCTTGGGTCAAATCCTTTTCCTGTTAAGTCTTTTCCTGCTTCAATATATTTTCTAACACCTTCTGCAAAAGCTAATTGACATTCTGTGTTCACATTAATTTTAGAAACACCTAAAGAAATAGCTTTTTTAATCATATCTTCAGGAATTCCAGATCCACCATGTAATACAAGAGGAATGTTGTTGGTAACTTTTTGAATTTCTGCTAGAACTTCAAAATTTAACCCTTTCCAGTTCGCTGGATATTTTCCGTGAATATTACCGATACCTGCAGCAAACATATCAATTCCAGTGCTTGCTAGTTCTTTAGATTCTTTTGGATCTGCAATTTCACCAGAACCAACCACACCATCTTCTTCTCCACCGATAGCTCCAACTTCAGCTTCAACAGAAACACCTTTGGCATGGCATAAGGCAACAATTTCTTTTGTCTTTTCTAAGTTTTCTAAAAATGGATAACCTGATCCATCAAACATAATAGAAGTAAAGCCTGCTTCTAAAGCATTTTTTGCCCCTTGGTATGTTCCATGGTCTAGATGAACAGCAACTGGTACAGTGATTTGATAAAACTCATCAAGTTCTCTTACCATACCCATGACGTTTTTAAATCCGCCCATATATTTAGCGGCACCTTCTGAAACGCCTAAAATGACTGGTGATTTTAATTCTTCGACTGTTTGTAAAACAGCTTTGATCCACTCTAAATTGTTAATATTTATTTGGGCAACTGCGTACCCTTCTTTGTGTGCTTTAAGTAACATTTCTTTTGCTGAAACCAACATATTTTGTTACCTCCTTTACTATCACTTTAATTATATAACTATATCTATTATTTTACAACGAATTATTCTTATTCTTTACGGTAGCTCCGATAAAATCTTTGAATAATGGGTGTGCTCTTAGTGGTCTTGATATAAATTCTGGGTGATATTGTACGCCTAAAAACCATGAATGATTTTTTATTTCTACAATTTCTACGATTTCATCATCATGTTTACCTGAGAAAATTATGTTTTTATTTTCTAGAAACAGTTTGGTATATTCATTATTAAATTCATATCTATGACGATGTCTTTCTTCAATTGTTTCACTTTGATAAGCATCATATGCTTTACTGTCTTTATCTATTTTGATTTCATGAAGCCCTAGTCTTAAGGTTCCACCTAATTTTGCTTCTTTTTGTCGTTTGGTGATGATTGCATGTGTTGCTTTAGGATTGATCTCAGCCGAGGTTGCTTCAGCTATATTTAATACATTTCTAGCATATTCTACAAGCATTAACTGCATGCCATAACAAATACCAAAGATAGGTACATTATTTTCTCTAGCATATTTAATTGCCGCAATCTTCCCTTCGGTTGCTCTTTTTCCAAAGCCACCTGGAACTAAAACTCCATCACAATCTTTTAATGAGTCTAATACATTTTCATCATTAATTTTTTCTGCGTTTAACCATTTAATTCTGATTGAAACATTATGTTCATATCCTGCATGTTTTAATGCTTCGTTGACTGATAAATAAGCATCGTGTAATGACACATACTTCCCAACCAATCCGATAGTGACAAACTGATTAAGGCCTTTAATTTTATCAATTAGATTTTCCCATTGTGTTAATTGCGCTTTTGGTAAGTTTTTAAACCCAAAATGATTGACAATGAACTCATCAATTCCTTGTTTTTCTAAGTTTAAAATAGATTGATATAAAACCTCTACGTCTAAAGATTCAAAAACAGCATTTTCGTTAACATCGCAAAACAAAGCGATTTTCTCTTTAACATGTTTTGGTATCTCAACTTCACTTCTTAAAACAATAGCATCTGGTTGAATCCCTAATGATCTAAGTTCTTTAACACTATGTTGTGTAGGCTTTGTTTTAATTTCATTTGCGGCCTTTAAATAAGGTATAAGCGTGTTATGTAAGTAAAGTGTGTTGTTATATCCAAAGTCTCTTCTAGCTTGTCTAATCGCCTCTAAATACGGTAAGGATTCAATATCCCCTACGGTCCCACCGATTTCTGTAATGACAACATCTGCTTGTGAGTGATTAGCCGCATCAATTAACTTTTGTTTGATTTCATCTGTGATATGTGGGATAACTTGGATGGTTGCTCCTGAGTATCCACCTTTTCTTTCTCTATTGATGACGTTTTGATAAATTTTTCCTGTGGTTATACTTGAATCTCTTGAAAGGTTTTCATCAATAAATCTTTCATAATGACCTAAGTCTAGGTCCGTTTCTGCTCCGTCGTCTGTCACAAAAACTTCTCCATGTTGATAAGGACTCATTGTCCCTGGGTCAACGTTGATGTATGGATCAAATTTTTGCATAAATACTTTTAATCCTCTAGATTTTAAAATTTGTCCTATTGAAGATGCTGTTATTCCTTTTCCTAAACTAGAAACAACGCCTCCTGTAACGAAAATAAACTTAGTTTCCATTATATTACCCTCTCTTTTTCCTTCCATTTATAAATAAAAAAAGTCTCCCAAATAGGAGACTTTATCGTGTGCCCTTTTTTATTATAGCAAATCAGTGCTTTGGTATCAAGTAGAAAAAGATGAGTTATACTATTAAATTTTAGAATGGTCTTTTTCAAAATGATGATTATTTTCCCTGAGGTGTGTCTGAAAAAACCATATCCAAAAATAATTGTTGAAATATTTTGGATGATTTTTAGAATAAAGAATTTTTATTAAAAATGCATCTTTTACATTATAACAATAAAAAAAGGCCTAAGGCCTTTAATTATTCGTCATACATATCTTCATAGTCATCCATGATTTCGTTGTAGTCATCTTCATCGTAATCATTAAATTCTATTTCTTCGTCTCCATTATCTTCATCTGTTGTTTCTAATGGTAATTCAACTTCGATATATTCTTTTTCTTCTTTAATTTCTTCATCAAATTCTTCTTCTTCATCTTCTTCATCTTCCACGACTTCTTCGTCTTCTAAATGGAATTCTGTAAAGTCAATTA
The DNA here is from genome assembly GCA_937934685.1 of uncultured Acholeplasma sp. Taxonomy (GTDB): domain Bacteria; phylum Bacillota_I; class Bacilli_A; order Acholeplasmatales; family Acholeplasmataceae; genus Alteracholeplasma. The sequence goes on from CALGYU010000032.1 coordinate 6,221, forward strand.
AATCATCTTCTTCGACTTCTTCTGTTAAGTCTTCGGTTGTAAATGTTTCAACATCCCACAACTCTAAATTTCCTTCTTTTAATGTCCAGAGTCCATCTCCGCAGAAAACAAATTTAGCACTTAATGTAATATCTAAGTATAATTGTGATAGTTTTGCTACATCATTGGTATCAATTTCTTTAATTAAAGCTACTTCATCTAATAAAGTATAGATAGAAGTTGGTTCTTTTTTCTCTTTAAGAATTTCTTCTGCAACATTTATTAAAGATAAATCTTTTAATCTTTCTTTATTCATTGTGACCTCCTAAAAACGCCTATATTGTATATTAAAGCAGTTTTTTTTGCAATAGTTTTGGCATATTTAATCAAATAAATGCTCTTTTATGCTTTTTTTCTAATATTTTTGTCTGTTTTCTACTGCTTTATGCAATGTTTGCTCATCAGCATACTTTAAATCTGATCCTACAGGAAGTCCATACGCAAGTCTTGTTACTTCTACTTGATAGTCTTGTAAAATAGTTTTTATGTATTTTGCTGTTAATTCGCCCTCAACAGTTCCGTTGGTTGCAATAATAACTTCTTTGATATCTTTAATTCTTTTTAATAAGGATTCTATGTTCAAATCCTCTGGTCCAATACCACGAGAAAAGTCAATAAGACCATCTAAAATATGATATTGCCCTAAATATGATCTCATTTTTTCAAATGCGAAAACATCTTTACTATCTGAAACAATCATTAATTGTTCTTTATCTCTGTTTTCATTAGAACATATGGTGCATATTTCATCTTCTGTCAACATATGACAACGACTACACTTCTTAATGTTTTCTGTCATGTCTTTTAAATGGTTAGCAAAAGTAATGATTTTATCTTTATCTTGTTGTGTTGCTAAAAACAGAACAAATCTTTCGGCTGTTTTTTCTCCTACTCCAGGGAGTCTTGAAAAATCATCCATCAGCTCTTTGAGGGTTTTAGGATACATTAAAATCCAAAGCCACCCATTCCACCAGTAAATTGTCCCATGGTTTCTTGTTGCGCATTTTCAATTTGTGATAACGCATCGTTAACAGCGATCATTACAGCATCTTGTAACATTTCTAAATCTTCTGCCATTTCTGAATCTATTTTCACATCTAAAATTTGTCTAGTGCCTTGCATCACAACTGTAACACCGCTTGCTTTTCCGATATACTCAGCAGCATCTAATCTTTCTTGTGCTTCTTCCATTTCTTTTTGCATTTTTCTTAATTTGTTTAACATACTTGGGTTCATTTGATTACTCCTTTATTTTTACTTTTTCTTTTCCAAAATATTCATAAGCTATTGAAAGTGCGTCTTCTTCTTTAATAGCATTTTCAATAACTTCATCTTCATATAAGTGTAGATCCATTTCTGGAAGTCTTGGTTTCATCGTTCCAGAGTTTAATTCTGCCATGTAAGCTTCTTTGATATGAATCCAGTCTGATTTTAAAACCGTAATATAATCAGTCACTAGGGTTTTTTTCTGATTTAAGATTTGAAGGACTTGTTTTTTTACTTCAGGTTTTAACATTTGTTTACACATTAAAATGCTGTCATACGATAAAATCATTTGCTCATCGTTTGCTGCTTCTAATTGCCCTTGATGTAATAAGTTAGCAACCCCTCTTAAAGTAGCTAATGGGTATGAACTTAGTTTAGGCCACCCTAAAAGTAAAAAGTCTTTTTTATCTTTGCTTGCTGAATTTAAAATCTTTTCAACCTCTTTAATGGTTACTAAAGGCTTTTTATTTGAATTATCGGTCTTTGTTACGGTAATGATTGGCTTTTGGGCTGTTTTCTTTAGCTTTTCAAGTTCTTCTTCCAATCTTGAAACTTTATCTTCTAAATCACTTTTTTTAATGCTTTCATGGTTAACCATTTTAATTAAAGCCATTTCAATATAAGCTCTTTTTTGATTGGTCCATTTAATGTCTTGTTGTAATTGATTTAAGATATCTAAATATGCATAAATCTTTTGCACAGAAACATGTTTAAATTCTTCGTATTTAATATTGGGTTGTGTTTTATCTAATAAAATATCACGTAAAGCTAAGATTAAGTCATTAGTAACTCTTGATATTTCTTTTCCTTGAGTAAGGATTTCTTTTAAAACCTTCATTGCTTTTTGTGGTTCTTTATCTATGATGGCTTGTAATAAGTTTTTAATAGCTGTTTTAGAAAGGCCACCAGAAACTTGATACACATCATCTTCGGTAATAGAACCTGTGTTATAAGAGATCACTTGGTCTAGTAAGCTTAAAGCATCTCTCATTCCGCCTTCTGCGTGAATAGCAATAGCTTTGATGGCGTCTGGACTGATTTCTATTTTTTCTTTTATAATGATTTCATTTAGTTTTTCAATCATGTCTGCTTCTTCGATGTTTCTAAAATCATATCTTTGACATCTTGATAAAATAGTAGCTGGTATTTTATGACTTTCTGTGGTTGCTAGAATAAAGATGACATGATGTGGCGGTTCCTCTAAGGTCTTTAATAAGGCATTAAAGGCTCCTGT
>CALGYU010000033.1 GCA_937934685.1 uncultured Acholeplasma sp.
AAAAAAAGACCTTATATTAAAATAAGGTCACTTTTTTTACTTAAGAAAGGGTAATAAGGATTTACCATTCTTAGGAGTTTCAGTCTTAAAATTATCGTTAATCGTATAACCAATATCAGAGAAAGTTTTTGAAATCGGAAGGGCTTTTCCACCCTTAAATTTTTTACTATAAAAGATCAAAGGCACATATTCTCTTGTATGATCTGTCCCATGATGTATGGGATCATTTCCATGATCTGCTGTTAAAATTAATAAGTCATCTTCTCTTAATTTTTCTAACAATTTAGGTAGATCTTCATCAAATTTTTCAATCGCTTTTCCATAGCCAATTGGGTCTCTTCTATGACCATATAAAGCATCAAAATCTACTAAATTAAGAAAACATAAACCAGTAAAATCCTTTGAAGCCCATGCGGTGATTTGTTCCATCCCATCATCATTTGAAACAGTTTTACTAAATTCAGTAATACCATAACCATCATAAATATCATTAATTTTACCTAATGCAATCACATCTAAACCAGCCTCTTCTAAAAAGTTTAATGAGGTTTTTTCAAATGGTTTTAATGCATAATCATGTCTATTTGGTGTACGTTTAAAATCATCTTTATTCGTTCCAACAAATGGTCTAGCAATAACTCGTCCGACTTTCCATTCAGGTTTCATTGTAATTTCTCTAGCAATTTCACAAATTCTATATTGTTCTTTTATGGGAATAATGTCCTCGTGCATCGCAATTTGCAACACAGAATCAGCAGATGTATAAACAATTAAGTCACCTGTTTTCATGTGTTGTTCACCTAAATCTTTTAGAATCTCAGTACCTGAAGCAGAGATATTACCAATGACTTTTCTACCAGTTTTTTGTTCTAACTCTAAAATAAGTTCTTCTGGAAATCCGGTGTCTGTGAAAGTTTGGAAAGGTGTTGTAATATATAAACCCATGATTTCCCAGTGACCAGTCATTGTATCTTTTCCTAAAGAAGCTTCCTCCATTTTGGTGTAATATCCTAAAGGATGATCAATGGAAGGGACATTTTTTATCGCAGCAATATTGGCATATCCTAAACTTTGTAGATTAGGAATATGTAGGTTCATTCGTTCTGCAATATGTCCTATGGTGTTTGATCCTTCATCATTATAGTCTTTAGCATCAGGTGCTTCTCCAATACCTAAACTATCTAAGACAATTAAAAAAACTCTTTTAAACATTATGATTCCTCCTTTGCACGTGGGTGTGCTTTGTTATATATTTCTTTGATTCTTTTTTGACTAATATGTGTATAGATTTGAGTGGTTGAAATGTCTTCGTGTCCTAACAGATTTTGTAGACTACGTAGATCCATACCGTTTTCTAATAAGTGCGTAGCAAACGAATGACGCAATGTATGTGGTGATAGTTCTGTTTCAACCTTAGCATCTACTGCCAGTTTTTTTAATAACTTGTGAAACCCTTGTCTAGATAAACGTTTCCCATATTGGTTAACAAATAGATAGGAATGACTCTCTTTTTTCATCAGTTTTTCACGCGCTTTGGTAATATAGTTTCTTACTGCAATAACTGCCATATCTGATATAGGAACCATTCTTTCTTTTGATCCTTTACCAGTAACAATCACATAGGATTGGTTGATGTGAATATCGCCTAATCTTAAATCTAACAACTCTGAAACTCTTAATCCTGACCCATAGATTAGTTCTAATAACGCAAGGTTTCTAAGCCCTAAATCTGTGGTTCTATCTATCGCTTCTAGTAGTGAAACAACCTCATCAACAGAAAGTACTTTGGGTAAAGTTTTTTCTGTTTTGGGCATATTAAAGTTTAAAGCGATGTTATCATCCACTTCTTTTTCTAGTAATAAAAAACTATGAAATTTTTTAATACTCGTTAGTTTTCTAGAGATGGTTTTACTACTGATGTTTTTACGTTTTAAACTATTGATGAAACCTTCAATTTGTTTTTTTTCGATACGATCGACTTTGTTTATGTGATGATATTTTTCTAAAAAGGTTTGGTACTGTTCTAAATCTTTAATATAGGCGCTAATTGTATTTTTTGATAATCCCAGTTCATTAGATAAATAATATTGAAAATCTTTAATTAAATATTTCATATGAATAAGACAAAGACCTGATTGCCTAACATCATACCTACTTCAGTTAACGATAAATGATCGTCTTTTAATTGAAGCAGACCAAGGTCCATTTTTTCTTTTAGTTTAGGATATGTTTCAAATAAATCAATATCATATGTCTTCTTTATATGTTCCAATGAAACGCCTTTTGTTTTTCTTAAACCAAAGATGAGTTCATCTTGTAATAATTCTTCTTTGGTTTGTAATGTTTTTGATAATGTGAAGTGATCTAAATACTTAGATAATGAACGTTCATTTAATGTTCTATAATTATCTACAAAACCATGTGCACCTAACCCAACACCGATATATTCACCTAAACTCCAATAGATTAAATTGTGTTTAGAATAATGACCATTTTTAGCATAATTAGAGATCTCATAATGATCATAACCATTAGATTTTAAATATTGGGTAATATATTCAAACATATTAGCTTCAATATCTTCTTCCATTGGTTTAAAGTTTCCTTTTAAGTACTGATGATAAAAATATGTTTTATCTTCTAGTATTAAGGAATAATAAGAAATATGTGTAATATCTAATTGATGAGCATAATCTAAGTCTTGTTTAATAAGTTCCATGGTTTGTCCTGGGATGGCATAAATCAAGTCAATACTTATATAAGGAATCCCTATCGTTTTTAGGTGAGAAACAGCATCAAAGATTTGTTGCTTATTATGCTTTCTGTTGACATATTTCAAAATATCATCATTAAAACTTTGAACACCTAGACTAATTCTATTTAAACCATAAGTTTTAAATAGTTCACCTTTTTCTTTACTATAGCTATCTGGATTAACCTCTATGGTATATTCTAATGGCCTGATAGGAGATAAGGCTTTAAACAGCTTTTCTAGTTGCTCTATCTTTAACATGCTTGGTGTACCACCACCAATATAGATGGTTTCTATGGTATCAAACTGGTCTTTATATAAGTTGATTTCATCTATTAATCTATCTAAATAGGTATCAATCATATCTTCATTTTTAGGTACTCGTTTTACAAAATCACAATAGTGACAAATATATTCACAAAAAGGAATATGGATGTATAATCCTTTAATAATACCACCTCGCTTACATTACTTATTATAACATTTTTAAAGCTAAGGCATAAAGAATATAAAAAAAGAAGCTATCAAATAGCTTCTTTTTCTCACTCAGTATCTAATTCATTGTTTTTAGCGGTTGAAAGAAAGGTGATTTTTTCTCCAATAAGTTCTAAAACTGAATATGTTTTATCTTCATTTTCGATTTTTCTTATTTGAAGTCTTCCCTTAACAGCAATCAAATCTCCCTTTTTACAATATGTTTTTAGATAAACTGCTAAGTTTTCCCATAAAGTACATTTTATGAAGTCAGTTTCATATTCCCCCTCATAATTTTTAAAAGCTCTTTTAACTGCTAAAACTGCTTCAATAACTTTTTTTCCATTCTCAATAGTTTTAAGTTCTGGATCTTTAGTTAGTCTTCCTACTATGATTACCTGATTTAACACAAGCATTCCTCCTTGCTAGTATTTTATACCCCTTTGATTCATATCAAAAAATGCAGAATCTATGTTAATAATAGCAATGTTTGTGATTATTACTTTTTTTATTTATATTTTTTTTAAATTAAAAGCTTAAATCAATCATTCATATTTTTATATGAAAAATGCCTTCTTTTAAGCAAAAAAAAATGAGACAAATTAAATAATTAAATCTGTCTCATCTTCAATTTTTCTTTCTACATATAAGGTTGCAAGTTGCTCAGGTAAGATATTTTTAATAAACTTAATGATTTCTTCTTTTGTTGTCTGTTGAATCAAGTCAATCACATCATCAAAGCTAACGTTGTAAGGGTCATATTTGCTAAATAAATATAATTTATTTTCAAACTCATTTACCGAAAATATTTGTTGCCCTATCATAATTTTTTTAATGAGTTCTAATACTTCTTCTGAAAAACTTTCTTCATTAAAGTCAAAGATCGTTTCTTTTAACAAAGCATCTAAGTTTAATAAGTCAAAGCTCTCAGTTTGAATAACAGCTGTAAAGACCTGTCCTTCATTAATTAACTGATAACCTATAGGTTCATTAATTAACTCAGCATCAACAGCTTTTTCATAAAAATCAGAAAGCATTCCAAAAAGAAAATTAAACGCGATTACAGTCACAATTTCTTCTTTTAATAGATCTAACCCCTTCTTATCGGTATTAAACTTAAAGCCAACAACCAACTTAGGTTTTACTACATCCATTTGTACAACTTCAAACGATGAGACAACCTCTTTTCTTTCTTTAGGAAAGTAGGTTTTTACATTTCTTGACACTAATGTAGACTCATGGGTTAAAATTATTTTTTGATATGCTTTTAAATCAATAGGCCCACTGATCATTAATTTACGTCTATTAGGCTGATAGTAATTTTGGTAAGCTTCTTCTAGCATTTGAACATCAATTAATTCAATGTCCTCAATTCTTCCGGCTATATCATGAATGATAGGATGTTTTTCTATAAGCATTCTAAGTATTTTAAGTTGAATTTCAGAGTCTACATCATCATTATACATACGAATCTCCTCAGCAATGATGTTAAACTCTTGATCAATATTCTCTTCTGTAAAATAAGGTTGATCAATCATTTTAAGTAAATATAATAAGCCTTCTTCTATATTTTGAATTCCTGATAAAGTATAGGATGTGGTCTCATAAGAGGTCATTGCGTTTGCTTGTAAACCTAGTTGAGTAAAATAAGTAAAAGCATCTGTTTGATCATTCATCGCAAACATTTTATGTTCTAAAAAATGAGCAATGCCTGGTGTGAGTGAAACCAATTGATTTTGTTCATTTTCATAAACCAAATCAAAGGAACCAAAATCAATATCTAGTTGTATATACGTAGAATGGCTAAAATCTTTTAATAAAATAACTTCCATACCATCTTTTGTATGAAATCTTAACATTTCTTCATAATTTAAACTACGCAATTTCATCACCGCCATGTAAAATAAAAATATTGGTTAATCTTAAGCTATCTAAAGCCTCTTTGATCATCTCAATGGTTACAACATCAATTCTTTGGATACGCTCTTCTAAGGTCAAATTTTGATGGTATAAAAGATGAATGAAAGATTCAATAGAATGTGAAAGTTGATAATCTAGTGAGGTATATAAAACACTTTTTAAATAACTTTTTGCATGATAGAGTTCATCATAGCTAACACCATAGTCAAGTATCGATTCCATAATTTCCATCATTTTTGAAAGGGCCTGGTCTCTATCTAGCGTGTCAACACCAGCGTATAATGTCAACAAACCGCGATCAAAATCAAATTCTGTATCCACATCATAAGCAAGCATTTGTTCTTCTCTTATGATTTTAAATAAGCGGGATTCTGGTGAACTACCGATGATGATTGTTAGTAATAACATAGCTTCATATAAAGGATCAAAATAAGTTATTGGACTATGATAACCCATATAAATTAAGGCTTGTTGCATTGAGATTTGTTCTTCTTTAATCACAGCCTCATTTGGGTAAACAAAAGGGTTGTATTCATATTTTTTTTCAATAGTTAAAGACTTTTTGAATGTGTTTTCTATCAATTTGATATCATCATCTTCTAAATTGCCGTTAACGGTAATAATTAAATCGTTGTTTAAAAATTCGTTTTGATAATATTGATATAAATCATTTAGAGTAATAGATTCTAATAGTTTTTTTGATCCTGTTGACATTTGTCCAAAAGGATGATCTTTATAAATGCTTTGATAATATTTTAATTTACCATAATTGGTCTTATCTTCTTTTATTTTATCAATCATATCTAAACTGGTTTGTTTAACCACTTTGAAATGTTTTTCATTAAACAAGTTTCTATCATAAATCATTTCTTTAACTAAAGTCAGTGTTTCTTCTAATAAATGGCTTTCTTCCATGATCTTTGGATCTGGTAAAGTTAAAACATAGCAAATAAAATGGCTATCTTTAGTTAGTTTAACGTTTTCTACTAATCTGGTACCATATAAAAAGGATAATTTCTCATTAAATTGTTTAGGTGTAGGATTTTGATCAGTAGCATATCTTAAAAGTTTACCAAGTAAAAAACGATACCCGATCGTTTCTAGATTTAATTTTTCTTTAAACCAGAAAACAATTTGTATCGTTTTAAAAGACTTGTTTTTATTGACTGTTATCATTCAATACTTTCTAAAGCTATTTCCATCATTTTAGTAAATGCAGTTTGTCTTTCTTCAGCACTTGTTACTTCGTTTGTAACAAATGAGTCTGAAATAGTTAAAACACATGCCGCATTTTTTCCTAATGCTTTTGCGTTAGCAAATAAAGCAAAGGACTCCATTTCTACACCTAAAGCATTGTAATCTGATAAAATCGTTTTGTAATCATCAGAATTAAGTCGATAAAAGACATCAGACGAGTGAATTCTTCCTTCATGAATTGGAATGTTTAGTCTTTCTGCAGCTGAAACTATTTTTTTGTTTAAGGCAGAAGTCGCTGGTAAAACATTACTATCAGATAATCCCATGGTTTTAGCATAGCTAGATTCACTGTAAGCATCTTGAACTAAGAAAACATCATAAACGTTTAGTTCTGGACTATAGGCTCCTGCTGAACCGACTCTAATGATATTTTCTACATCATAAAATTTATAAAGTTCATAGCTATAAATACCAATACTTGGCATGCCCATTCCAGAGCCCATAACCGTTACTTTCTTTCCTTTGTATGTACCAGTGTATCCTAACATATTTCTAACGCCATTGATTTGTACAATATCCTCTAAAAAAGTTTCAGCTATAAATTTAGCTCTAAGTGGATCTCCAGGCATTAAAACGGTTTTTGCTACTAGGTTTTTATCCTTTAGTTCAATATGTGGTGTTGACATAATGTGTACCTTCTTTCTTTTTTTATATTAATAACCTTCTTTTGCTTCCTCGTGGTTAATAAGTGCAATACCATTTGAAGTTCCGATTCTAGTTGCTCCTGCGTTGATCATAATCATCGCATCTTCAAAACTTCTAACGCCACCAGAGGCTTTGACCTCTAAGGCATCTTTAACTGTTTCTTTCATTAATTTAACATCATCTTTGTTAGCCCCTGATGCTGCATATCCTGTAGAGGTTTTAACAAAATTAGCTTTTGCTTTTAAAGCTTGTTTACAAACTAAAACAATTTCTTCTTTAGTTAAATAAGCTGTTTCAATGATGACTTTAACAGTTTTTCCATTTGCTGCATCAACAACCGCTTTAATATCTTCAAAAACGGCTTTTTCATCTTGTGCTTTAACAGCAGAAACGTTAACAACCATATCTATTTCATCTGCACCATTTAAGATAGCATCTTTAGTTTCATAAGCTTTTACTTCTTTTGTATGTGTGCCATGAGGAAAGCCTACGACTGTACAAACCAATGGTTTTTTATCTTTTAATAACTTAGCTGCGTATGCTACCCATAATGGGGAAACACAAACGCTCTTAAAATCATACTCAATTGCTTCGCTAACCAATTTTTCAATGTCTTTTTTAGAAACTGTTGGACCAAGTTTGGTATGATCAATCATTTCATTTAACTTCATTTTCGTTCTCCTTTAAACCTATTATTTTTTTATTTAATGGCATTAAAAGCTCCATTAAAGGACCTATAAATAAAATTGCAACCACACTAAACCAACCGATTTGCTTAAATAAATCTCCATAAATCAATCCTACAACAATTGCTAAAGCCGCAAAAACTGCTTCCATGTAATATCTAGATCTTTTTAATGAGTTGGTATGTATGGTTAAAACAACCATAAGTTGTTCAACAGGTGCTGCAGGTAAACCACTTACAATTGTAAAGTTGGCTCCAAATGCAATAATAAGTAACCCAACTGGCGCTAGGATAATTTTTAAAGCAATGTGTTGTGGCAAAGTATTTAAAATCAAACTACCAAATAATGAAATCGATAAGCTGACAAATAAAACCATGACGATACTGATAAATACTTTGGGTTTTCTAATAATCAGGTATGTGACAATTGCGATCAGAGTACTCATGATGTAGTTCCAAACGCCATTGTCTATAAACTTACTTGGTGTTAACTCTGCTAAAAACCAGTTTAATGCGTCTAAAGGGAAAGCACCTTGGTTAGAAAAAATAATGAGTGAAACACCTAATCCAACCAGTGTAAATCCAAATAGATGTGCGATAATACGTTTTATCAATATTATTCTCCCTTTTAATCAATCAATTGATGATATGTAATATTTTTTAATTGTTGTAAATCCAGTTCTAAGCCTGGTGTTTTCTTTTTATTTTTTGCTAGTTTAAAAATTTTCTTAGCATTTTTCTTTGTAATGACTTTAGTGCCTTTTAAGAACCCTGGGACATCTAAAAGCAGTTTAGAAGCATTTTCTAAAAACTGATGATATTGGATGACTTTAAAACGTTGTCCTTGTCTAAGAAGAATATAATCTACCTCTGGAGGGAAAACAGTTAAACTATCTTCTTTCCATTCTATCAATGAGATGACTTCTTTGGTGTTAGTTACATAAAAGACGTATTTTGGAACATAAGTTCTTAAATCTTTATAATAGATTTGAAGTTCGAGTAAATCATCTAAATACCTTAAGATATTAGAAAGTTTTTCTTTAGATACTTTATAGTAGGTATCTATCTTTTGTGGGTATTTAGAGATATAAGCTTCTTTTACTAGGATATAAGCTTTTAAAATAGTTTCTGATTTAAACGATAAAACATCTTCAAAAGCTTCACTGTAAACGTAGAAATTAAAGGCTGTCACTAATTTTTTTACGAGTTTTAAAATTTCTTCAACCACATAATCTGCATAAAATAGTGGAATATCTAATCTAAAATTTAAATCTAAAAATCTAGGATTTAAACGATAAATGTTAGGAACAACCGATTTAGGAGTAATAATGAAAGTTGCTTCAAAACCTAATCGTGGATGTGTATAAATAAATCTAGCGCTTGTTTCATCCATTTGAACTTCTATTTCTTCAAAATTCTCAAAGAAACTAATCAATGCATCTATATCAATTTTTCTGCTTTTCTCTTTAAAAAAATGCAAATGAAAATACGCCATGATATCACCACTTTCATATATATATTACCATAATTATCGTTTTATAGATTTGATTTTGCGATAATCGGTGTGATCAATTTGTAACGGGGTGATAGAAACATAACCATTTTCAAAAGCGGTCACATCACTATCTTCATCTTCTTGGTATCTAATGATACTGAAATTTTGTTGGTAAATGGTTGGGTCATCTGTAGAAACATGGTCAGTTTCATAAACTCTTCGACCTTGCTTGGTGATAGATGTTCCTAGTGGTTTTTGATAACTAGCTTTTGGGAAATTAATATTTAAAACTGTTGTGTCTAAGTAAAGTTGTGCTTCAATAATTTCATCTAAAAGCTTAACCGTTTCATCTAATAAGTAAGGAACTTCAAAATTAGGGGCTGAAATTGCTATACCAGGCACTTTATATAAATGTCCTTCCATTGCTGCAGCGATTGTCCCAGAATAAAGAACATCAGTAGCTAGATTAGGCCCTAGATTAATACCTGAAACAATTAAATCAAATTCAACATCAAAAAGACTCATGCCAACACGGACACAATCAACCGGTGTTCCATGGACTTTAAGTATTTTATCTGCTCCCACTAAACCGTTTTGTAATACTTCTACTTTGATGCTGTCAACCAAAGACATTGCATGACTTCTAGCACTTTGCTCAAGTGCTGGAGCCGCTACATAAACGCGTCCAATATGGGCACAAGCCTTGGTTAATACTTCTAATCCTTTTGAATCTATACCATCATCATTAACTACTAATATATTCATCTTATTCCTCCAATACTTTTTGACATCTTGGACAGATGTTATCGTTATTAACTGATTCTACAATATTCCAGCAACGTGCACAAACGTGACCTGAGGCTTGTTTGACCTCAATGTTTAACTGATCTTTAATGCTTAAATTAACTTTTGATACGATGAGAACTTGGTTTAAATTCTTTTTAATATCTAAAGTATCAAAAGCTGCGCTCATTTGTTCTGTAATTTCTAAATTAAGTTCTGCTTGTAAGGATTTTCCAATGATTTTTTGATCTCTTGCTTCTTCAAGTGCTTTTAAAACATCTTCTCTTACTTCTTCAAATAAGTCATAAGCCTTCATGATTTTTTCATCAAATCTTTGGCTGACCTTAGGCATTCTTTCAAGATAAACATCTTCAAGTTTATCAAATTGTAAATGGCTATATGCTTCTGATGTTGTATGAGGAATGATAGGTGTTAATACTTTTAATAAGCCCATAGTCATATCATAAATAGTCGATTGAATAGCGCGTCTTTCAAAATCATTAACTTTTTCGATGTATAAAATATCTTTTGTATAATCTAAATAAAAGGCGCTAATTCTATTGGTAATAAAAGGCACAATTAATCTAGTGACTTTATCAAATTCATAGTGTTCATAAGCCTCTAAAACACGGTTAATTAATTGATCAAACTCAATAGTAACTGCACGGTTTAAATTACCTCTCATAGAATAGCCTACATAATCTGTTTCAGGGGTAAAATCGTTTAGATTACCAATCATAAAGCGTAGTGTATTTCTAATTTTACGGTACATTTCCGCTACTTGATTCATCATTTCATCACTAATTCTTACATCACTTTGATAATCAATATTAGCAACCCACATTCTTAATAAGTCAGCACCTTTTTGTTTCATAACAACTAAAGGATCTACAACGTTTCCTAATGATTTACTCATTTTTCTACCTTGACCGTCAAAAACAAAGCCATGTGTGACAACTGTTTTATAAGGTGCTTGATTAAAGGCTGCGGTTGATGTTGTTAAAGAGGAGTTAAACCAACCTCTATGTTGGTCAGCTCCTTCTAAATATAAATCAGCAGGGAATGGTAAGTTTCTTCTTTTTAAAACAGAATAACTCGTTCCTGAATCAAACCATACGTCCATAATATCTACTTCTTTTTTGAACTGATGATTTGGACTGTCTTTATGTTGATAGCCTTTAGGAAGTAAATCTTTTGCTTCCCATTCATACCAAATGTCAGAGCCATGTTCTAAGAATAAATCAGCAACATGGTCAATTAAATTAGAATCTAAGATAGGTTCATTATTTTCTGCATAAAAAATCGGAATAGGTACACCCCACGCTCTTTGACGGCTAATTACCCAGTCTTCTCTATCTTTGATCATGTTAGATATTCTAACCTCACCCCATTTTGGAATCCAAGTGGTTTTAGAAACTTCTTGTAATAATTGTTCTTTAATCATTTTAACAGAGGCAAACCACTGTGGGGTTGCTCTGAAAATAACTGGTTTTTTAGTTCTCCAGTCATGTGGGTATGAGTGGGTAATTTTTGTATGTTTTAATAAAGCGTTTAATTGTTTTAAATCTTCAATGATGATGTCATTGGCTTTTTCATAAAATAAACCTTCATATTTACCTGCTTCATGTGTCATGACACCTAATTCGTTAACAGGACATAAAATATCTAAATGATATTTTTTACCAACGATATAGTCATCCTCACCATGGCCTGGCGCAGTATGAACCAATCCTGTCCCGTCTTCATCGGTTACGTGGTCACCTAAAATAATTGGGCTAACTCTTTGGTATAAGGGGTGAGTATAGGTTAAGTTTTCTAGTTTAGTACCTAAGAAGGTAGATAATACTTCATAGTTTTCCCATTGTAGTTCTTGTGCTAGTTTTTCAAGTAAAGCATTAGCTACTATGTATTTATGACCATCTACTAATACTTGAACATAAGTCATCGTTGGATTAGCAGAAACCGCAAGGTTTGCCGGTAGAGTCCAAGGAGTAGTTGTCCAAATAATTAAGCTTGTGTCTTTAAAATCGTTGCTATCATTCATTTTAAAGGTAAAATAAATGGAATTAGATTGTTTATCATGATACTCAATCTCCGCTTCTGCTAAAGCTGATTCTGATGATGGTGACCAGTAAATAGGTTTTAATCCTTTGTAGATTAAACCGTTTTTTACCATTTCAGAAAAGATTTTAACTTGATCAGAAATAAAGCTTTTATCCAACGTTAAATAAGGATTATCCCAATCCCCTAGAATTCCGATACGTTCAAATTGTACTTTTTGTCTTTCAACTTGTTGTAAGGCAAACTCTCTACATTGTTTTCTAAAATCAGCGCGTGACATGGTTTTACGATCCACGCCTTTTTTTGTGACAGCCGTTTCAATAGGTAAGCCATGTGTATCCCATCCTGGAATGTATGGAACATAACGTCCCTTCATGGTTTGATATCTTAACACAAAATCCTTTAAAGTCTTTTGGAAAGCATGCCCAATATGAATATCTCCATTAGCATATGGTGGACCATCATGTAGGATGAAAGGCTCATTGTCTTTATTTTGATTGAGTACTTTTTGGTATAAATCTATTTTTTTCCAGTTTTCTTGTATAGTTATTTCATTAACACCTAAATTTCCACGCATTGGAAAATCAGTTTTAGGCATCAGTAGTGTATCTTTAAAATCCATATATAATCTCCTTTTGTTTTATATAAAATAAAAACGCCCTTAAAAAAACTTCTAAGGACGAATAATTTCGCGGTACCACCTTAGTTCTAAGTAATAAATTACTTAGCCCTTATTTCTTTATATGTTCAAAGGTGATATTTATTAAATCCACATGATTAGGCTCACACCATCCCTAATTCGCTTGCATGTTTATTTTTAATAAACTTGTCCTTATCATCACACGATAAAATTTTATAATTGATCAACAAACACTCTTAAACTACCATCTAAAAAAGCATCTTTATCTGCAAATAAAAAGGTTTTCTCATTGATGGTTTCTATTTGTCCATTGATAGCATAAACAACACCTGAAAAGAAAGCAATCACTTTATTTGAGGCATCTACATTGAGTAAATCAAAGTTTAGAATCAGTGGTGATCCTTTAAGTAGATTAGAAGCCAAATCAGTAATTAACTCATCTTCATCGGTTTCAAGTTGTCTTAAAATCAATGAATCCACTGTTTTTACAGATGTTTTAGTTGTTTTCTTCTTCTTTTTTCTAAAAAACATATTATATGACTCCTTTAAATAAACTGCCGATTCTCATATATCTTGGGTGATAGGGTAAGGCCAGTAAATAATCATGACTCATTCCCATAGATAATTGTTTTAATCCTAAAGAGATATTTAGATCATTAAGCTTTTTAAATATTTCTTTGGTTTTATCTGAATCATCTAATTGACCCATACACATAAGGCCTACTATGTTAATTTTATCATATTTTTGAATTTCTTTGATGAAATGATTTAAATTTTCTTCTAAAACCCCGTATTTTTGTGTTTCTTTCGTTAAATTCACTTGAATAAAACAATCTAAAGGACTTTTTCTATACTTTTGAATTTCTTTGGCTAGTAAAAGAGAGTCTAGACTATGTAGCACATCTATTTTAGATATAACATCTTTCACTTTATTTCGTTGAAGATGTCCGATGAAATGCCAATGAACTTTTAGATCCTTTAAGGCTTCTTGTTTATTTAATAAAGCATCCACTCTATTTTCACCAAAATGTTGGATACCTAAACGATTGATTTTAATGATTTCATCTACCGTAAAATATTTTGAAGCACAAACAATCGTGTCTAAATCTTTGATTTGATTAAACATTGAATCTAAATAGGATGATATCTCCATCTTGAACAACATATTCCTTACCTTCAGAACGCACTTTACCTTTTTCTTTAGCAGCCAAAGGGCTTCCTGCTTCTATAAGATCTTTATAAGATGTTGTTTCAGCTCTGATGAAACCACGCTCAAAATCAGTATGGATAATGCCAGCACATTGAGGTGCTTTCATACCTTTTAAGAATGTCCATGCTCTAACCTCTTTAACACCTGCTGTAAAATATGTTTGTAAGCCTAATAATTCATAGCTTTTTCTAATGACCTCATCTAATCCTGAAGAGGTTAGTCCGTAAGCTTGTAGGAATTCTAGTTGTTCTTCTTTGTTTAAGTCAGAAATTTCATATTCAACTTGCGCAGAAACAGGAACAACCAATATATCTTCGCTTTTTGCTTTTTCTAATAAGGCTTGAAAGTGAAGATTTTCTTGAGGTTTTTCTAGATCATAATCCGGTAGGTTAGCAATATAAATGGTTGGTTTTAAAGATAATAAATTAAAGTTTTTAATCATTTTATATTCTTCTTCGGTAATATCTAAATCTTTTAAAGACATTTCATTTTCAATCATTTGTTTCACTTTAGTTAAAGCATTAAACTCAATATATGAATCATCTACTTTCATTTGAGCTTTTTTTTCTATACGTGGTAAACGTCTGTTAATAATATCTAAATCAGCTAGTGATAATTCAATTTTTATAATTTCTAAATCACGTAAGGGATCAATATCACCTTCTACGTGTGTAATATTTTCATCATCAAAACATCTAACCACCTGACAAATAGCATCTACTTCTCTAATATGGCTTAAAAATTGGTTGCCCAATCCTTCGCCTTTTGAAGCCCCTTGAACCAATCCTGCAATATCAATAAATTCAATGGATGTTGGAACGACTCTTTCTGGTTTATATATTTTTTCTAAGACATCTAATCTTAAGTCATTAACACTGACAATCCCAACGTTTGGATCAATGGTAGCAAACGGATAGTTAGCTGCCAAGACTTTTGATTTGGTTAATGCGTTAAATAAAGTGGATTTTCCTACGTTAGGTAACCCGACAATACCTACTTTCATACTATACCTCTCTTTTCATTAAAAAAGGCTCTAGGCCTTTTAAAATTTTGTTTTTTTCAACCAAGAAGGAAGATTTTTTTCCTTGCTTGATTCTTCTGTTTTTTCTGCTTCTTTTTTATATGCGTTTGAACTGTTAGTTGGAACAAATGTCTTTGGAGCATCAGTATATGACTTATCTTCAAATAATTCATTAACTAAACTTTCAACGGTATTATCTTTTGCTTTCAGTTCATATCCAGTTGCAATAACTGTTACAACCATCTCATCACCTAAATCAGCGTTAATGGTTGATCCGTAAATAATGTTTAAATCACTGGAGGATGCGTTTCTAATTTCGTTGATTGCTTCTTGAATTTCTAAAAGTCCTACACTTGTGCTTGTTGCAATATTTACAATCGCGTTGGTTGCACCATCAATACTAACCTCTAGTAGTCTTGAATGAATGGCTTTTCTTGCAGATTCAATCGCTCTTGTTTCACCAGATGCGATACCGATACCCATCAAAGCGGTTCCTTTATTTTCCATAACGGTTCTAACGTCTGCAAAGTCAACGTTAATTAATCCTGGAATAGCTATGATTTCTGCAATTCCTTGAACACCTTGTCTTAAGACGTTATCTGATTCTCTAAAGGCATCTAATAATTGAGTGCTTGCATCTGCGATGGATAATAATCTTTCATTAGGAACAACAATGAGTGTATCCACATGTGGTTTTAATTCTTCTAAACCAACTAAAGCGGCTTGCATTCTTCCTGGTCCTTCAAAATGGAATGGTTTTGTTACGATACCAATAGTTAAACATCCTAATTCTTTTGAGATTCTTGCGATGATTGGTGCGGCACCTGTTCCAGTTCCCCCACCCATTCCAGCCGTAATAAAAACCATGTCGGCATCACTTAGCATTTCTCTAATTTCATCTTCTGATTCAATAGCAGCTTGTCTTCCGATATCTGGTTTTGCACCAGCTCCTAAGCCTCTGGTTAATCTTTTACCTAGTTGTAATCGTTCATCGGCTTTAGATACTTTTAAGACTTGAGCATCTGTGTTCATCGCCACAAAAGAAACGCCTTTTACATCGTTTTCAATCATACGGTTAACAGCACTATTTCCTCCGCCACCTACTCCAACTACCTTAATAACTGGTTTTTGGTTAAATTCATCTGTTCGATTAAAAACCATGATATCCCTCCTAAAGTATTCATATTCATTGTATAACAAAATGCTAATAAAAGAAAGACTGTTATCTAACTTTTGGATAATTAGTTGTTTTGAAAAACTCTTCTTTAAAATCTAAAAGTCTATCTTCTTTAATCGCTTTTCTAATCTCTTGCATTAAGTATTTTAAGTAAGCTAAGTTTTGGTAAGATAATAATCTCATACCTAAAATCTCATTGGCTTTAAACAAATGTCTTAAGTAAGATTTAGTGTATTTAGAGACTGGGGTTTTTAAATTGGGATCAAGTTCTGTCATATCTTCTTCATACATTTGATTTTTGACCACAACTTTTCCTTGTGTAGTTAAGGCAGTTCCATGTCTTGCCACACGAGTGGGTAAAACACAGTCAAACATATCAATACCGTTAATCACATTTTCTACTAAATCTTCCGGAGCACCAACGCCCATAAGATATCTAGGTTTATTTTTAGGAAGAATGTCTTTAAGATATTCTGTCATTTCATACATTTCAGCTTTTGTTTCACCTACAGAAAGACCTCCAATTGAATATCCCGGAAAATCAATTTCTATAAGTTTTTCAGCACAATGTTTTCTTAAATCTTTGTTTAAACCACCTTGGACAATGCCAAATAATGCTTGATCTGTCTTTAAAGCATCTTTACCTCTTTTGGCCCATCTAAGTGTTCTTTCTACAGAGTTTTTTTGATATTCATAACTTTCATATGGTGGTGGACATTCATCAAAACTCATGATGATATCTGCGCCTAACGCTTGTTGAATTTCGATTGCTTTTTCTGGAGATAAAAATAAGGGTGCACCACTTTTGTGATGTTTAAAATAAACGCCTTCTTCTTTGATATCTCTCATTTTTGCTAAACTAAAGACTTGGAATCCACCACTATCTGTTAATAGTGCACCATCCCAGTTCATAAATCCACGAATCCCACCATGTTTTTCTACTATTTTTTCTCCTGGCTGTTGCCATAAGTGATAGGTGTTACCTAAAATTAAGCCTTCAGAGACTTCTTTTACTTCCTCAGGTGTCAATGTTTTTACTGTAGCTAAAGTGCCCACAGGCATAAAAATTGGGGTTTCAAATACACCGTGAGGTGTTGTTAGTTTACCAAGCCTTGCGCCACTTTGTTTACATGTGTGTAATACTTCAAATTTTATTGCCATAATATAACCTCTTTCAACTTGTAATTATATCATAATTTGCTATAATAAGTAATAGAAAGTTTAGCTGTACCCTAGGAAACCAGCTATAGAATAAAAACAGGGAGAATATGATGAATAGTTTTAGAATTAAAGATTTGGCTCAACAAGTGATTGTTGCGTCTATGTATGTTGTATTGGTATTTCTTTTTCATTTCTTAAGTTTTGATTTTTTACAATTTAGAATTGCAGAAGTTTTATTGATACTTGTGTTTTTTAGACCAAAATATGCTTTTGGTTTGTTGGTAGGAACTTTTTTAGCAAATTTATCTAGTCCTTTTGGGATTATTGATGCCTTAGTTGGTACAGCAGCAAGTTCCTTAGCTGTCACCTTTATGATTTTATTGAGAAAATACTGGAAAGTTTCTTTACTTTTCCCCGCCATTTTTAATGGCTTGATTATTCCTATTTTAATCATTCAGTTAGAACTTAACCCTGGTATGAATCTTTTGGATATGTTTTCATCAAATTTATATTGGGTCAATTTTGGTTGGGTTTTCCTTGGTGAGTTTATCGTTATGTTTGCCTTAGGTATTCCACTTTATTTAACGATAAATAAAAACGAAGTCTTATTAGAATTAATTAAGTGAAGCTGTTAAAGCTTCACTTTTTTATGCGCTGTAGCCATAGGAACCTCATTTAAATGTTCGATTAAGTAGTAAGTTTCATTTTTAATGGTTCCTTGGGCCTGATAGACATCCATTACCCATATTTGATGGGTAAATACGTGTTTAACGGTTTTAATATATTCATAGTGATGAATATTAAGGCCAACATCACTTAGTTTTTCTATGGCGTAATTGACACTTTCTGATTCCACTTGAGGAAATTCATAAAATCCTTCTAAGAGTTTTTCATCTCTTTTTCGTAAAACATAGTGCTCATTGTTTTTTAAAACAAATGTTTGATAGTGAATTTCTTTTTTCTCTTCAAGTTTGGTTAGTATTGGATAGGATAAAGCATTGTCATTGATAAATCCTAAACAGCTATCTTTTAACGGGCAGTTGTTACAATCAACTTGCGTGGGTCTACAAATAAGTGCCCCTATTTCCATCATGCTTTGTGTGTATATATTTGGATCTTTCATGGTCTCAATGATTTCTTGATTGATTTGATTTAACTTTTTACGATGTTTTTCTAATCGCATATTATCATCTATATTAAAATATCTAGATAAAACACGAATCACATTTCCATCTAATGCACTATATGGTTTTTCATAGGCAATAGACATAATGGCGCCCGCTGTATAGTGACCTATGCCAGGTAGTTTTAATAACTCTTGATATGTTTTAGGAAATTGACCTTGATACTCTGTTTTGACAATGATCGCTGCTTGATGCATGTTTCTAAATCTTCTGTAATAGCCTAGTCCTTCTACCATTTTTAAGACTTCTTCTAAAGGAGCTTCTGCTAGATCATTAATGGTTGGGTAACGCTTTATAAAACGCGTAAAATAAAGTAGGACGGTTTCTACTTGTGTTTGTTGAGCCATTATTTCGCTAACCCATATGGCATAGGGATCTTTTGTCTCTCTAAAAGCTAATTTTCTATGGTTGTTATCATACCATTTTTTTATTTTCATTTCATTCATGAAATCATTATAACATTTTTAGGATTTACCTTCATTTTAAAAGCCTTTAATAAAAGCACTTTTTGTCCTTTGTTATAAAGATGATGTTATCATTGTAATGGATGATATATATAGAAGGGAATATAATATGAATTTATTAGAAAGAAAAAGTATTAGGTTATATGATGAAAACCATAAAATCCCACGAGATGTTTTTGAGCAAATATTAAAAGACACTTATAGAGCGCCTTCTTCGATGAATCTTCAACCTTGGCGTTTATATATTGTTGAGACTAAAGAGGCTAAAGAACAACTTAAGACTGTTTTGTATGGTAATGATCTTCAATTAAATACATCATCAGCAATGGTTGTTTTTTTTGGTGATAAGGATAAATTTGAATTAGCAGATAAACTTTATTCTAAAGCTGTAGATGAAGGTAAAATGACGGTTTCTGTTAAAGAAGCGCAACTTAAGAAAATTGAAAATCTAAAAGTCTATATGACTGAAGATAAAATTAAGAAAGACATTTATATTGATGGTGGGCTTGTAGCGATGCAGTTTATGCAAGTGGCCAAGTCTTATGGATATGATACTTGTGCCATTGGTGGTTATAATAGTGATAAAATCAATGAGGCATTAAAGATTGATAAGCGTTATATTCCTATTTTAATTGTTTCTATAGGGAAGGCTAAAGAAGATGGACATCATTCTGTCAGATTAGATTTAGAAGATACCACAACTTGGTTATAGTGTTATATATAATAAAAAGAACCTTTAAAGGTTCTTTTTTTATGAGAATAGCGTTAAATATCGTATTTAGTGATGATCTCTGCAGGTGTTTTTCTGAGTAATAGATACATCGGTAAGTATCCAATGACTAAGAAAAGGGTATAAACCACAAAAACACCTAAGATGATAGAGTACCAAGTATAATCAAATGGTACTGTTGGGAATGTTTCTTTTAAAACACTAATCAAATAACTTCCTGCAATAAAACCTGGAAGGGCAGAGATAGTGATCATAAAAATGATTTCCATGATAAAGTCAAAAGAAACTTCTAATTTGTTGACACCTAGTGATCTTAGGACACCAACTGGATATATTTTACTATATAAGGATGATTTGTTTAAAAAATAAAATCCTAGTAATGAAACGCTTGTTAATACCAATAAGATTGGAAAGACTAAAGTCATTGACTGACTTCTTGAGTTTTCATCCATTTCTAAAGCTAGTTGATATAAATCAACAACCGCTATCTGATCAATTGGACTGGAAAACTTTTTTAGTTCATCCATTAAAACTGTTTTAGGTAAACTGCTGGTGATAAACCATTGATTGTTAAAAAAATATTTTTCTTCTTTATTTTTAAGATAATTAAGTTCAGCTGTTATATAATCTTTAAAATAGACAGAAAAAATGTAACGATCTTGACCAATAATATTGAAACTAGGGTCATCATAGTAACCTACAACCTCATATGGTTCAAAAAAGTATGATTCTCTATCTTTAATGATAGATTCTAGTTGACTTGGTAAAACCACTTCACTACTGGTTTGTGGCATTCTACCAGATGATAAAGCACCTTTAATAAATGTTGTATCTAAATGGTTGTATGCTAAATTATATAAAACAGCATTTTCATCATAAAAATCGTAAAGTAGTTTTTCATTTGAAAATAATTTACCTTGATTCGTCATATAAATAACAGACGATTTTAGTTCTTTTACAATACC
This sequence comes from uncultured Acholeplasma sp., assembly GCA_937934685.1. GTDB lineage: Bacteria > Bacillota_I > Bacilli_A > Acholeplasmatales > Acholeplasmataceae > Alteracholeplasma. The sequence goes on from CALGYU010000033.1 coordinate 20,625, forward strand.
TGAAATAATAAATTCTTGATTTTGAATGATAATGGTTTCCCCTATCAAATATCTAATATCTCTAATCCCTATAGATTCTAATGCATGATTTTCTTGTCCGAAATTTTCTGAGATAAGAACTTGATTAAAAGTGGTTGGCATTTGTCCATGAATGATTTTAGATGGATTTAACCCCATAACTGATTCAATGTGATTAAAAGCAATGGATGATCCATTTAATAAATAAACTAGATTGTCACGACCTGAAAATGCAGGCGAAATAGCAATATTATTTCTTAATTGTTCATTTTGATTAAGATAATCATAGAAACTGTTATTAATTTGTCCATAGGTTCTTTCTGGTTCTACCTTTACATAAGAAGGGCTCCAAGTTAATTGTTTTTCTGGTCTAGGTAAATAAAACTGAGTGAGTATACTTGTTGCAAAAGCTAAAAACCCACCTGCTAAAAAGAGACTTAGAATGACAAATTTTCCTCTTCTACTAATACTAGTTAATCTTTCTACGATATTAAGTAAGAGTTTTTTAAAATTAAAATGTAGTTTTTTGGTATGAGTTTGTTGCTTTCTTTCTAATATTTTGGCATCAAATTTAGTCTCAGTTACTTCTTGTTTTGTTTTAGGTTTATAATGCTCATCTTTAATGACTTGAGGGCTTTCTTCATCTAAAATAACAACTCTATTTTTAAAGTCATTAAGATCGATATAAAGGGTGTTATTTTTTAGTACAAGATTAATATTTAAATCTATAATTTCCTCTTGATCTGAGTAATAACTAGCTTTTAAAGAACCATCATTTACTTTGGATAATGCCTTTAAATCTTTAAGATAAATGGCATCATCTGAGTTTAAATCATGATCTATAGATGTCTGATTAGACTCATCAGACATCACTTTACCATCTTTAATACGAATGATTCGATCGGCATAGTACTCAGCAATTTTTTCATCATGAGTGACCAATACAACCAATCTATCTTTTGAAACTACTTTTAAGATATTCATAATATCAACTGTGTTTTTACTATCTAGGTTTCCAGTTGGTTCATCGGCTATAATGACTTTAGGATTTTTAACCAATGCTCTAGCGATAGCGGCCCTTTGTTGTTGCCCACCAGATAACTGTAATGCTTTTTTTCTACGGTAAGGAAATAAACCCACAGCTTTAAGAACATAAGAAACTTTTTCTTTGATTTCTTCTTCATCTTCAATGCCAATCATTTTTAAAACATAGGAAACATTTTGAAAGATAGAAAGATTTGGTAATAGATAATAGTTTTGAAAGATATAACCAATATCTTGGCTTCTAATTTGATCCCATTTTTTGGCATTGTATTTAGTCATGCTTGTTCCAAAAAAGTCGATTTCTCCTTTGTCTGCTTTATCTAGTCCTCCTAAGACGTTTAATAAAGTGGTTTTTCCACTACCTGATTTACCAAGTAGCACAATTAAGCCTTTATTTGGTAATTCTAAACTGGTATCATCAATTACGTGTAGTGCATTTGCTTTGTTTTTATGATAGGTTTTATCAATGTTTTTAAGTTTTATCATTCACCTGACCTACCTTCTGTTAAAGTTTCAATGACTGAAATATTAAATATTTTTTTGTTAAAATTGATGGCTAATCTGGCTGCTAATATAAAGAAAATGACGAGCAATAAAATTAATTGTCCAAAATCGATGTAGTCATAAATACTCTTACCGCTGCTTAAAACATTATCTTTAACATAGAAGAATACCATCGTTGAAATAAAGGAAACCAAGGAAAGAAATAATTGTTCTATGACAATTGTTTTTCCTAGTGTAGATTTATTAATACCTATGGATCTGAAAATACCAAAATCTTTTTTCCTTGAACTCATCACATTTCTAAGTACCACTAAAATAATAAAATATAAGAAAATAGCAATTAAAACAAATCCCATACCCATAAATCCAACGATGATTATGTTTTGTATTTTTGAAAATTCATTAATATTTGTATATTCATATAAGATGATATTTTGAGTTTTATCTACTTGCTGGATGAATTTTTCTGCTGCTTGTCTATTTTTAAAAACAATAGACTGATACTGATTTTCTAAAATGGTTGGTGTTTGAGATAAAAAAGATGAACTAAAATAAATTGTTGATTCTCCTTTAATGAGACCAACAACGTTAAGGTCAATTCTTTGTATCAAATCATTTTCACTAATCATTAGTGAATACTTTCCTTCTTTAAGATCATCCATTAAATCTTTAGTTAAAACAACGTCATTTAGACCAATCATTTTACTTTGTAAATCGATACTAAGCTCATCATACGAAGCTCTTTTATAAATATATTTAGCCCCCCAACTATCAGTTGAGCTTACAATAGAAAGATTGGCTGAATCATAAAAAAACTCACTGGTATCATATATAGATAAAATGCCTTCATATTGACCAGTTTTAATCAATTCATTATTTTTATTTTTGACCATGACTCTTCTTTCTGTGGTCGTTGTTTGAATGAATAAGTTACTATTTTGTTCTACATTATAAAGAATATTCCCATAATATGAAACTAGTGAAAACATCACCAACATTTGCAAAACAATAAATAAGAAAAACTTTTTGGGTGTTGCAAAAAGATTTCTAAGTGAAAATCTAATATTATTTTTTAATGACATTTTATTAGTTATTGACATCTCTGTATGATTTGTTTTTACTGTCTCTGTACTTTTTAAAGTAACATCTGACTCTACATAACCATCATTCATTTGAATTCTTCTTGTCGCATATGGTGCAATTTCACTAAAGTTATGTGTAACAACTAAAACTAATTTATCTTTTGAAAGTTCATATAATAACTCCATCACACTTTGTCCGCTTGTACTATCTAAATTTCCTGTCGGTTCATCTGCAACTATAATAGGACAATCTTTTGCCAACGCTCTGGCGATGACACATCTTTGTTTTTCCCCTCCAGAAAGTTTAGTCGCTTTTTTATTTTTATGTTTTGTTAACCCCACACGATCAATTAACTCTAAAGCTCTTTCTTTGATTAAGTGTCTAGGGATATTAGAAACCTCTAATGCTAACATCACATTTTGAAGTACGGTATATGAGTCAATGATGTTATAGTTTTGAAAAATAAAACCAATGTTTTTACCTCTAAAATTTTCCCAGTCTGAAATGGTAAAATGAGAAGTTTCTTCTCCATTGATATACATTTCACCTTCATCATATGAATCCAGACCTGAAACAACATTTAATAAGGTTGATTTCCCAGAGCCTGAAGGCCCTGTAATTCCAATGAATTCACCTAAGTTAAAGCTTAAAGAAACATCTTTCATACCTAAAGATACAACTTCTTCTGAACGATAATATTTTGAAATATTTTTAAGTTCTATTAGTTTCACTACGTTCTCCTTTATCTTTTTAAGATTTCTAAAATTTCAAGTGGATGGTCTACCATATAATCCGGATTAAGAACATTTAAATCTTCTTTCTTTCTAAACCCCCAGGTGACAGCAACAGATTTTAAATGTGCGTTTTGAGCTGTTTGCATATCCACTTCAGTATCTCCAACATATAATACCTCTTCATGTGTTAACCCCATTTGATTTAAGGCGGTGTATATTGCCTCTGGTGATGGTTTTAGTGGCACACCTTTATTCTCACCTAGTGCAACATCAATTAAGCCTTTAAAGACGTTTTTATTTAGTGTATCTACACCACTTTGATCTTTATTAGAAACAATGGCTAGTAAGTAATTTTCTTTTTTTAACGTTTCTAATAATTCTATAATAAATGGGTATGGCTTTGTTTTGATATTATTGTTTATATTATAATAGTTTGAATATTCTAAAAATACTTTATTTAATTTTTCTTCTTCTATTTTTTCTAAAATAGAGGATCTAACCAATGCTTTACCACCGTTTCCTAAGTTTTTTTTAACTTGTTCGGTTGTTAGTATAGGAAAGTGGTTTTTTGCTAGAATATGATTTAAACTGTCTTTAATATCTTCTACTGTATCTAATAATGTGCCGTCTAAATCAAAAATAATGCCTTTAATCATGTTATGCTTCATCCTTTTCTACTAAAGTAATTAATTTTTTATATTGGACATAATAAATAACTATTATTATTACCAATAATGTACCAATGGTTGCTAGACCAATGATTTTAAATGTGTTGTCAAATGTTAATAATGCACTTATTAAGGTATAGATAATAAAAAGTAACATGTTGATTAATAAAAATTGTCTAATTCTTTTAAGCTGTTTAATTTTTTTTACAACTTTATCTGAAAGATTATACTCTGTTAAATCAATTTTCTTCATTCAAAGACCCTCCTGTTTGTTTTCTTATTTTCTCATATTTAATCTTTTTTTACAACTTTATATCTTAATTGATACATGTTATAATCAATGTGCTATATTCGGAGGTTATCATGAGCAAAAAGAAAAAAGTCTTAAAAAAAGTAAAGAAACAATACAAAAAAGCACCAAAGGCCGTTAAATTTAGTTTCATTTTATTGTTGATTGTCATTGTGGGTGTTACTTATTTATTATATTCACAAGGTTATTTAAATTTCTTATTTGAGCAAAACAGTCAACCTGATTTTGTAGCTGGTGTCCATGAGCAAAATGAAGATGGTTTTTACTACTATCAAGATACCGGATTAAATGAAGGGCAATATTATGCCTCCATTAAAGATTTAACTTCAGATGAACTGGTACTTGAACTTAAAAATATTTTAAATGTTTATCAACCTGTTAGTTATGGAGATGCTAGATATGTTTTAGCTCTTAGTGATAGAGATCCTAAGGATGATTTTAAGTCTGTCAGAGGGATTTATGATAATGATAAGATTGCTACAGAATGGATTGGAAAAGGTGATGGTGCTTGGCAAAGAGAGCATGTTTGGCCAAATTCAAAACTTGGCATTCCAAGAGTAGAAAATCATCATAAGAATCAAGGTTCTGACTTACATAACTTAAGAGCGATTACTGGTATTAACCAAACACGTTCTAATCGTTTTTTTGAAATAGGCAGTGGGGATGCCAAAAAAATTGGTACTGAAGCATTTTATCCTGGTGATGAACATAAGGGTGATGTTGCTCGTATTTTGTTTTATATGACAATTATGTATGATGTTTTAAGTCTAACAGATGATGAGAAACTTTTAAAAAATAACGCGGATACTAACTACACTCAAGCAGGTGCTTATAGTGGTAAGCTGTCCTTGTTAATCAAATGGCATAAAGAAGATCCTGTTGATGAATTTGAAATGAGAAGAAATGAAATTATTTATTCTGGTGATGTTAAAGACCCATCAGGAAAAAAGATCACACCACAAGGTAATAGAAATCCTTTCATTGATAAACCTGAATTGGTTCACTTAATTTGGGAAGAAAAAAGTATTGAAGATTTAATAAAACCTGTTGATGAGATCATTGAGGAAATTGCATTTAATGTTGTCTATTTGATTTTAAGTAATGATTTAGTTTATGTTAATTCAAGAAGAAAATATATTTTATGATAAAAAAGGTTGTCACTAATGACAACCTTTTTCTTTATCCATGTTTATTTTTTTGATTTTTCTAATAGTTTTGGGAATATCAGTATACCAGCATTAATGATTAAAAGAATGCCTACTAAAATTGGTCCTACTTCAACTTTTAAATACTCAGTTCCACCTGAACCATCAAGATTTAAAGCATTTTTAACTAAAAACACGATGACCGCACCTAATACTGAAAGTCCAAATGCGATATAGTTAAATAATACGCCTTGTTTTTTAAATTTAGAAACAAAGGTACTTAAAATAGTTAGGACAAGTGTTCCAATGATTGATAATAATCCTAGGAAGTTAACTATACTAAAACCAAACATTTTATTTGTAGTTCCAGCCATTGTTACAGATTTACCAAAGGTTGCATCTAAGAAACTGAAGTTTTGAGTAAATCCTAAAACTGTGAAACTAAGAGCAGGTAGTAAAAACCAAAGTAATAAGGCTACTGCTGCTAATAATACAGATACAAGTGACATAATTTCTTTATTTTTCATATTAACCCTCTTTCATTTCTTTTCTTTTATTATACACCAGAACTTTCTTTTTAGACACTAAAAAAGGTTTCTATTATTTTATGATTTGATTAATTTCAATAAGAATGGCTTCAGAAGCATTTAATAAATCCCCAGTAATTTTATAGTTAAAAAAAGGCGTTGTTTCATCATCTTTTTCATAACTAGAAAATTCTATTAATACTTTACTAAATTCAAAGGTTTGATCAAAAAAAGAAATTTTAAACTCATCTAGAGGGTAATACTTAAAAAAATGATTTAACAAGCCATTATCTTTTTGGGGACCTTTCTTTTTTTCAGTATAGTATGCTGCACCAGTTAAATCAAATTCATAATATCTACCAAA
>CALGYU010000034.1 GCA_937934685.1 uncultured Acholeplasma sp.
TGACCCGTACGGGATTCGAACCCGTGAATGCATGCGTGAAAGGCATGTGAGTTAACCGTTTCTCCAACGGGCCATAATTGCAAACGCACATATAATTATACTGTTTTTTAAGGTTTTGTCAAGCCTTTTTGTGCGTTTTTTTACAATTATTTTTTATCTTATTAATTCTATGAATTTATCTACTAATTTAGGATCAAACTGTGTACCACTACAATTGATTAATTCTTCTATGGCTTCTTCTTTACTCATTGCTTTTTTATAGACTCGCCCTCTTGTCATGACTTCGTATGAGTCTAGAATTGTTACTATTCGCGCTAAAAACGGTATTCTTTCGCCTTTTAAGCCCTTTGGATAGCCTAGCCCGTCAAATCGTTCATGGTGGTGTAAAATAGCGGATAAAACGGCAGGAGAAAAGCCTTCAGATAAACAAATTTGATAGCCATATTCTGGATGTTTTTTTATTTTTTCAAACTCTTCTTTGGTTAGTTTTGTATCTTTTTCTAAGATTTCTTTAGGTATCCCTAACTTACCAATATCATGCAATGTAACTGCATCTAAGAGTGATTGTCTATTTTTATGATCTAATTTTAAATGATTGGCAAAATCATTTGCTAGTAACTGTAAATTAATTAAATGATTTTTACTTTCATAATTGGTCGCAGCCAATGTATCTTTTAGTTTTGCTAAGTAGGTTTTTTTATTAACAGCTAAAGATATTCTTTTGTTTTCAATGGCCATTTGTCTACTTCTGGTGATGATATCTGTGATGTTTTCGTTAGACGGGTCATAAAGTTCATATCCTAAAACAACATCGATAGGCAATTGTTCATGCTCTATGATAATGCTTTTTTGGATGTTTTTTATCTTCTCTTCTAGTCTTTCAACTTCATGATCTACGCTAGAACCTATGATTTCATATTCATAATATCTAGAGAGAATGAGCATTGGAAATGTTTCTTTGATTTGATCAATTAGATTAAGTAAGACATTGGTCTTAATATCCTCTCCATATAGATCTTTAATGATTTTTAATCCTTCAAAATGAAATAGAACAATCATTGATGATTTTAATAATCTTTTTTGAATGGAAAAATAATGGCCCATAAATGTTCTATTAAAAAGGGCTGTTTCATCATCATAAATGTTTTCATTTTCTTCTAAAATGTTGGGCTGGTTGTTTTTTTCATACATAATATGAAATTGAGCTTTTTCCATTTTTTCTAAGACATCAAGTGGTTTAAACGGAAAATTTAAGACATCAAAAAAACCTTTTTCTTTAGCTTCTTCTTCAGTCACGTTTTCAACTAAAATATAATGACTATGTCTTGGTAGAACCTTTTTTAAAACTTCTATTGAATTTGAATTGGTTAACACAATAGCTCCATCTATTTTGTTTTTTGTAAGACTTTCTGATAATTCTCTAAAATTTTGGAAACTCAAACTGAAATATTGATTAGATACTATTTTAAATAATTCTTCTTTATGCTCATCTAAGTTGTATAGAATAATAGTCATCTTTTATTATCTCCCTAGTTATATATGATTTCATTTAGTAGACCTTCTGCAGCTTCTTTATCTTTAAGTATTTCTACGATGTTGTATGTAAACTCAACAACAGCTCCTGCAGAACGACCAGTGATGATCTTTCCATCTGTGATAGCTTTCCTATTTGGCATATAATTGCCTTTTGGCATGTCTTTTTCACACCCTGGAAAACAGGTGAAGGTTTTGCCATCTAATATGCCTAATCTCCCTAAAAACCTTGGTGCAGCGCATATAGCAGCAATCACTTTATTTTCTTTGTAAAAATGTTTGATGATTTTTGGTAATTCTGTTTCTGTTTCGATGATTTTAGAAACATATGGCCCACCTGCGATGACTAGAAAATCATATGTTGTGTAATCTATATGATCTAAATGATGATCTGCTTTAATCATAGTCCCGTAGGCTGTTTTTACTTCTTGATTAATATTTTGAGTAGCTGTTTCTATTTGAATTCTTGCTCTTCTTAAAAGAGCCACCGTAGATAATGCTTCTGAGTCTTCTATCCCATTAAATAGTACTAATAGTCCTTTCATTTAGTCCTCCATTAATATCTTTTTTAAGACCTCATAAACTAGTTGATGTTTTTTATTTTCAAAATCTTTATACGAAGAAACTTGATCGACTGAACCAATAACATCTGAAACTACTTTCACTGAAACCATCGGTTTTCCAAACAAATGCGCCACTTGATAATAAGCAGCACCTTCCATATCAACAATATAATCGCTAGTTGTTTCTAAAGCGGTTGTCAGAAATTTATCTCCTGTATATAACAAGACGGGTTTATAGTTAAGTACTGAGTATAGTAACTCATTTGATTCATAATAGGTTGGCATTTTTGGAACTTGTCCATGTTCATAACCAAATATTTGTAAATCAAAGTCATGATATTTGGTTTTCTCTACTTTAACAATATCTCCTTGTTTTAATGGTGGATATCCTCCTACAAAGCCAATATTAATGATTTGTTGGATGTTTGGGTATCTAGATAACATATAAGTTAAAGCGGATGCGGCATTGACTTTTCCTATGCCTGATACGATGAGATAGACATCCTCTTTTTTGTATACTAAAAAAGGAGTTTCTTCTATTAGTTTTGCTTCTTTTGAGTATAGTAAAACTTCTTCAAGCATAGCAGCTATAATTAAATTCATTTTCTTTCTCCACTAATTTGATTAATCTTGCTGACAATAACATCTACTGCAACATCATGTTTTTTATCATTTGGAATGATGATATCCGCATGCCTTTTAGTTGGTTTAACAAACTCATAATGCATGGGTTTTACAGTTTCTAAGTATTGATTGATGATGCTTTCTAGACTTCTTTGTCTCTGAATTAAATCTCTTTTAAGTCTTCTGATGAATCTAATATCATCATCTGATTCAACAAATATTTTTATATCTGCCAGCTCTCTAATTTTAGGATTAGTTAGTACTAAAATGCCTTCTACAATGATGACTGGTCTAGGCTCTATCATGATGGTTTGATCACTTCTAGTTGATTCTATGAAGTCATACTGCGGCATTAAGACGGATTGGTTATTGAGTAAATTGGTTAAATGTTGATACAATAATTCGTTGTCTAATGAATCTGGATGATCATAGTTTACTTTAGATCTTTCTTCTAAGGTAAGTTCTTTTTGATCTTTGTAATAGTCATCATGTTTGATAATTAAAACGTCTTCCAAATTGGATTTTTTAAGAATTTTTTCAACAACCGTTGTTTTTCCTGATGCTGATCCTCCGGCAACCAAAATGATGACTGGTTTTATATTTCGCATACAACTGGATGATCGCTTTCTTGTAAAATGTCTTGTTTATCCTTGTTTCTATCAAACCATGTTACTGCATATGGACAAGTAGCAATTGTCATCTTTTTTTCTTCTTTAATATGTTGATATAATGCTTCCATCATTAATGCAGCAACCCCTTGCCCTCTTAATGAACTATCCACAAATACAGTTTTTATGTTATAAAGACCTTCTTTTTCTAATGGAAATAAAACTTTGGCGATTTTGTTCCCTTGCTCATCTAAAGCGTATAATTCGCTTTCTTTAATAATAAATTCCATGTTTATCTCCTTCTTTCTTTTTCTCTATTTTTATTATACTATATTTTCTTACTTTTTATAACTAAACTATCTTTAAAAAACTTCCGCTTTTAGGATGTTTGTTTGTTTAAGCTTTTTTTGATATAAAAAAAATACCATCATTATTGATGATATTGTTATTGTTAAGTGGCGCCCACACCAGGACTCGAACCTGGGACCCCCTGATTAACAGTCAGGTGCTCTAACCAACTGAGCTATGTAGGCAATTAATGTGGAAGCCGTTTATTTTTTAAGATTATTTTTATTATAACATAATAAGATTTGCCTGGCAACGTCCTATTTTCGCAGGTTCCCCTACTATCGTCGGCG
>CALGYU010000035.1 GCA_937934685.1 uncultured Acholeplasma sp.
CATTTTACACAAAATAATGATTTCTAGCAAATAAGATATGTTTTTAATGTTAAAAAGCTATAGATAGAAAAAAAAGGAATGATCTGAATAGATGATTCCTTTTTAAGATTATTTAATGTTTAATGCAGCTAAACCAGCTAGGTTTAGTAAACCCCAAGGTTTATTAAAGTGTGGTTGGAAGAAAAAGTCTACAAAGGCTAATTCTTCAACGGTCATTTCTTTTTGAATACATACGCTTAACGTATTGATTTTTTCTGTGACATCAGATTCAGAAATGATTTGTCCTCCTAAAATTCTTCTTGAGTTTTTATCAAAGACAATTTTTAAAGTTACTTCATCATACGTTGGCATGAATTCAGGGCGGTTATTGTCAGTCACTGTGACAGTTCCATAATTAATTCCTGCATCTTTTGCTACACCTTCAGTTAATCCTGTTGATGAAATACTCCAGTTGTATATTTTAATGCCTGATGTTCCTTGTGTTCCTACGTATTTTACGTTTGGTCCTTTAATGTTTAAACCTACTAAGGTTCCCATTCTTACAGCGTTAGTTGCTAGTGGGATGTATTTAGATTCTTTGGTTGGGTTGTAATAGATGTTTGCACAGTCTCCACATGCATAAACATCTGGATTAGATGTTTGCATGTATTCATTAACGATTAATGCACCATTTGGTGTTGTGTCTAGATCGTTTTTGAATAATTGTGTATTTGGTCTAAATCCAACACACATAATGACCATATCTACTTCAAATGTTTCTTTATCTGTAGAGATATGGGTTACTTGATCTTTAGATACTGTGAATCCTTTTACTTTTTGACCTAATGCTAAGGTAATACCATGATCAGTAAATGCTTTTTCTGCACGGTCTGTAAATTCTTTGTCTAAGTATTTAGGCATGATTCTATCTTCAGCATCAATTAAAACAACTTCTTTGCCCATCATTTCAAAGGCTTCAGCTAATTCTACTCCAATATATCCAGCCCCAACCACTGCGATTTTTTGTACATGTGATGCATGTGCAATGATTTCATTGGCGTGGTTAAAGTTTTTAGATAATAAGACGTTTTCAGAACGAATGCCTTCAATTGGTGGGATGATTGGCCAAGAACCTGTAGCGATGACTAGTTTATCAAAATGATCTGTTTTAACATCATCTGTTTCTAGGTTTCTTACTTCTAATGTTTTGTTTTGATAATCAATGGATAACACTTCATGTTTCATGTTTGTGTTAACCCCTAATTGTTTTAATTCCTCTGGGCTTGAATAAAATAATTCGTTTTGATTTTTTACAACACCACCCACATATAATGCAATACCACAAGATAAAAATGAGATGTTGTCATTTCTTTCATAAACGGTTATATCAATGGTTGGATCTAGTGCCTTTATATTTTTTATCGCGGCTGTCCCTGCGTGGGTACAACCAACAACTACTACTTTCATTGTTAATTCTCCTTTATAAAAATTAGTTTTCGTTTTTCTCCATATACATTATACTCTTTTGGATATTATTTTTAAATAGGTTGCTTATGAAAACGGTTTCTAATTGTTAAAGATTAAAACCTTTAGTTAAGGGTTTATTCTAATCATTTGTGCTTTATGTTATAATAAGCACGGTGATAGAATGAAACCTTATAAGATGGTCGCTTTTGATATTGATGGTACCTTGGTTGATGATCAAAAAGTATTGACTGAAAAGACGCTTGAATTATTGGAAAATTTACATAAAAGTAAGATTGAAGTTTGTATATCAACAGGCAGACCTTTTGTTGGTTGCCGTATGATTTTAAACAAGCTTAGTTTCAAACCTAGCGTGATTGCTTATAACGGTGGTTCTATTTATTTAAAAGATGATTATGTGCTTTTAAATGAGCGTTTTTTATCTTTTGATAGTGTGAAAGAGATTTTATTTTTATCTGAACAGTTTCAGGTCAGTGCCATGATTTGGGTTTCTGATACTTTGTTTGTATTAAGAGAAAATAAATGGGTAGATGAGTATAAGAAGATTTCTTTAGTTTCACCGGTTGTTATGGATTCTTTAGATGTGTTAAAAGATTTAAAGGTGAATAAGATTTTATTGTACAGTAGTTTAGAAAAGATTTCTTTAGTTAAATCAAGATTAACCAATGGAGCTTATGATTATTTTTCATCTAAAAAGGATTTTTTAGAGATTGTCCCTAAGGATGTTAATAAAGGTGAAGCTTTAAAGGTTTTAAGTAAGGAATTAGGGGTTTTAAAAGAAGAGATTATTGCAGTTGGCGATGGTGATAATGATATTTCTATGATTGAGTATGCAGGATTAGGGATTGCTATGAATAACGCTTCAGAAGGCTTAAAAGCGGTGGCTGATGTGGTTGTTCCTTTTACTAATAATGAGGATTTGTTAAAAAAATATTTAGAAAATTTATTAAAAATATTGCAATAGTTTTTATCAAAGCGTATAATTTAACCACGTAAAGGGGGAAGTTTTATGAAAGTTTACGTTTATGAGGATTTAAATGAATTATATCAAAGGGTTGCTCAAGTTTTTATTGATCAAATCAATGAAAAACCAAATGCTGTTTTGGGGTTAGCAACAGGCTCTACACCCATTGGTATTTATGAAAAGATGATTGAAAATTATAACGAAGGTAAATCTGATTATAGTCAAGTTAAAACGATTAACTTAGATGAGTATCTTGGTTTATCTGGTGACCATCCAGCATCTTATGGTTATTTTATGAATGAGTATTTGTTTTCTAAGGTTAATTTAAAGAAAGAAAATATTAATCTTTTAGATGGTAAGACTAAGGATGTTGTTAAAACTTGTGAAGCATATGAAAATTTAATTCATTCTTTAGGGATTGATGTTCAGTTATTAGGGATTGGTTCAAACGGGCATATTGCTTTTAATGAACCTGGTACTAGCTTTGAGTCGGTGACTCACTTAACTCAATTAACCGAAAATACGTTAAAAGATAACTCTAGATTTTTTGAAGATATTAAAGATATGCCAACTCAAGCGTTAACCATGGGTTTAAAATCTATTATGTCTGCTAAAAAGATTGTTTTAGTTGCTTTAGGTAAAAATAAGGCACATGCGATTTGGGGTACTTTAAATAATGGTGTTTCAAAAGAGTTTCCAGCAACTATTTTGAAAAATCATCCTAATGTAGAGATTTATTTAGATAAAGATGCAGCTAGTTTAATTGAAGAAAAATAAAAAAATGACTTCTATAATTTTTTATAGGAGTCATTTTATTTTTTATTCTTTTGGTTTTGGTTTAATTAAGTGTTTATAGTAGTCTTCTTTGTTAATTTGTTGGTTTCTTGCAATACTTAAAGCACCTTGTGGGATGTCTTTGGTTACTGTTGAACCAGCTGCGATAAAGACTTGACTGTTAATGTTAATTGGAGCGACTAAGTTAACGTTACATCCGATGAAGACATCATCACCGATGATGGTTTTATGTTTGTTTACACCATCGTAGTTAACTGTAATAGAGCCACAACCAAAGTTGACTCTATCTCCTACAATGGCATCGCCAATGTAGGATAGATGTGCGGCTTTGGTTCCTGTTCCTGTTTTTGATCCTTTGATTTCAACAAAGTTTCCAATTCGGTTTTTAGCACCAACTTCAGCATGTCCACGAAGATGAGCAAATGGTCCAATAGTTGTGTGTTCACCTACTTTTGAATCATAGATGAGTGAGTGTTTGACTTCTGCGTGAGCTTCGATGGTTGAGTTATGGATTTCAGTGTTTGGGCCGATGATTGCATGGCATTTAATGACTGAATCTCCTGTGATGGTGGTGTTTGGTAAAATATGAGCACCTGGCTCTATGATAACGTTATGACCGATTGTGATGGTGTTTGGTGACATCATTTGTACACCATTTAATAAGTGTTCTTTGTTGATTTCTTCTCTTAGGTAGCTTTCAGCTTGACTGATGGCATATAGGTCATTAACACCCATCATCATGTATGCATCACGTACTTTAAATGATCCTACTTTATACTCTTTTGCCATAAGTTCTACGATGTCTGTTAAGTAGTATTCTTGTTTGTTTTCATTTAATTGGATTTTATCTAGCATTTTAAATAAAAGTTTGTTGTCTATGACATAAACACCTGAATTGACTTCTTTGATTTGTTTTTGTTCATAGGTGGCATCTTTATCTTCAATGATGCCTACCACACGATCTTCATCATCTCTTAAGATTCTTCCGTATGATTTTGGATTGTCAAAGACCATGGAAACAACGGTTAGGTCATTTCTTTGTTCTTGGTGGTGGTTTAAGATTTTATTGGTTAATTTAACCGACATTAAAGGCATGTCTCCTGGAAGAATTAAGGTTAGGCCTTCTTTGTTTTCTAGTAAGGGTTTTGCAGATAGGACAGCATGTCCTGTGCCTAGTTGTTCTGTTTGAGTGGCATAAAGTACTCTATCTTTTAAGATGTCTTCTATGACTTCTTTTTTATGGCCTACAACAACGATGTTTTGGGTGACTTGAGTTTGTGTTAGTCTATCAACGATGTATTCGATCATTGGTTTTCTTAAAATTGGATAGGCACATTTTGGAATGTCTGTTTTCATTCTCGTGCCTTTTCCAGCAGCAAGTATGATACTATAAATCTCTTTCATTTATTTTTCCCCTTTTTCTTTTAAATATGTAACAACTTTTTCCATGTATTGGTTAAGTTTGTTTTCATCTTCACAACTTATTGTAACACGAATTAAGGGTTCTGTGCCACTGGCACGGATTAAAAAGATATCTTCTTTGTCAAAATGATTTTTTGTGTCTTCTAAATATTTGATGACTTCAGGTTGTTGTAAAACGGATTTGTTGATGTTTTTAATGTTGACCATTTTAAATGGGTATAATTTAATATCTTTAGTAATTTCTTCTAAGGATAGGTTATGTTCTTCTAGTAGTTTTAAGATATATAAAGAAGCAAGTAGTCCATCACCACTGTGTAATATGTTTCTTAAGATGATATGTCCTGAAGCTTCTCCGCCAATGATGTAATCATTTTTGACTAAAGCTTCAGAGACATATTTGTCTCCTACATCGGTTAGGATGTAGTTAATGTCTTTAGCTTTTAAGGCTTTTAAGATGCCTGGATTACTCATTTTAGTTAAAACAACGGTGTTGTTTTTTAGTTGGTTATGCTCTTTTAGATAGGTCGCTACTAAGTAGATGATGAAATCTCCATCATAGATGAAACCATCTTTTCCTACCATCATGACTCTATCACCATCACCATCGTAAGCAAAACCTAAATCCATTTGGTGTTCTTTAATGTATGAGATTAAGGTTTCTAGGTGGGTTGATCCACAATTAAGGTTAATGTTTAAACCGTTAGGTTGGTTGGATAATTGGATGCTTTGTGGGTAATAGGTTGAAAGAATTTGGTTTGCGATCAGGTAGTTTGCACCATTAGCGCTGTCATAAGCTATTTTTAGTGATGATGTTTTTAGGTTGAGTTGTGAGATTAAGTTAAGGTAGGCTTCTTCTACATCGTTTGTTAGGGCGTATGTGCCAAAATTTGATGTTTCAGGCGTTTTTCCATCGATGTATGACTCTATGATGAGTTCTTCTTCTAAAGTTGATTTATAGCCTTTGTTAAAGACTTTAATGCCGTTATCTTCATATGGGTTATGAGACGCGGTGATCATGATGCCTGATATTTGTTTTAGTTTTGAATAATGGGCGATCATTGGAGTTGATACGACTCCTGCGAATAAGACGTTTAGGCCGGTGGATAATGCACCAGCAGCAAGCATGTGTGCTAACATGTTTGATGATGATCGGGTATCCATTCCTATGATGACTTGGTTTGAGTTAAGTGCTGGTTTTAAGCCTTGTCCTAGTTTGTAGGCAAGTTCTGCGGTTAGATCGGTAAATCCTTTTCCCCTAAGGCCGTCTGTACCAAAGTATTTTAGTTTCATGTAATCCTCCTAAATAAAAAGCATAAATGCTTGTGTTAATATTATAACAT
>CALGYU010000036.1 GCA_937934685.1 uncultured Acholeplasma sp.
CTAGCCACTCCTTAAGAGAGTTAGAAGATATTTGTGATAGTTTTGGCCTACTAGATGGTGGTTATTTTAAAACAAGCGGCATCATATCAGAAACACTAGATAGTGTACATAAATATCAAATGGCATTTAAAGAAGAAATGGAAGAAGAGAGCTTTAAAAAATTATCGCCATTAAATATTGATATATTAGGACGCGTAGTCAAAATTATTTTAAAAGGAAATGTTGAAGAAAATAAAGAACTTTTAAAACAATATGACCCGCTATTTATTGAAGTCGTTCCAATTGATTTTGAAGAGTTATTCATATATGAAATTGAAAGTGGTGGTCAAAAGTGAAAGAGTATATAAAATATCAAGTTAAACAATTATTCATCCCCTCCCTTATTATTACGCTCATATCGATCATAGCCTATACTCTCATCATAGCTATTCAAGGACTAGAACCCTATCATTTTATAGGGAGTTCTAATGATTTTTTGCATCTTAAAAGTTTAAATTTATATTTCTTTTTAGGACTGTTAACTTTTTTAATTTTCTATATCCCAATGAAACAAACCAGTTACTTAAAAAGCAAAAGAGCCAGCGATCTTTACTTTAGTTTTCCGATTAATAGAACCAAACTTTTAATTACTAATTTACTATTAGGGTTACTACAACTTATCTTTATCTTTACAGTTGTATACTGGATTGGCTTTTTAATCGTAGTCATTGGATTTTCTCAGCACAAACACATAATAAGTATTTATAACAATTATTATGGAACATCATATAGTGGATATCATTTTATTCAATACATCCCATTATACTTTTTCATGATATTATTAACACTTATTCCATACACAATCTTTACATTCATCTATACAAAAGCAAACAGTAAAAAAGATGGCCTTGTCTTGTTTGCATTATATAGTTTTGTTATCCCATTAATAAGTACATTGATTCAAATACTGACAGATGACTATAAAAACCCATTCATATACACCGCTTTTTCCCCATTATTTAGTTTGACCAATGAATATATTAAGAGTATAGAATCATTAACCAAAGTCTCACCATTTAAATATCTAAATGGAGAAGGATTTATCTTATCCTTAATTATTTTTAGTATCATTAGCATCGTTTTTGCAGCATTAATGGTTCTACAAGAAAGAAAAAGAAAAAACGAAGAAATTGACCAAATCACGAGTAATTATTTTGGATTTAAAATCTTATTACCAATAAACATGATTTTAACATATGCAACCTTATCCGTATCATCAGGAGGCATTATGAACATTGCGGGCATTTTTTTAGGTATCTTTTACTTAATTATCTACATGCTCTACCAAAAAAACATCAAAATGAAACCTAGATACTATATTATCTGGGCAGCCAACATTATTCTAGGACTTTTAATAGGCTTAATTCTTTCATACTTTCAAATATAAAATTTAAAAAAAACCAATGATAGTGTATAATCATCTATATAAGTAGCATACTAATGGCAATAAAAAATGATTATGATAGAATAGAAATTAAGGACGGTTATGAATAGATGATGATTTTAGTTGGAGCAAGTGCTAGTGGGAAAACACAAGTTGCGCATATTTTATGTGAAAAATATTCATATAAGAAAAGCGTTACAACAACAACCAGACCCCCTAGAACTCATGAAACAAACGGTGTTGAATATCATTTTTTAACA
Organism: uncultured Acholeplasma sp.; assembly: GCA_937934685.1. Taxonomy (GTDB): domain Bacteria; phylum Bacillota_I; class Bacilli_A; order Acholeplasmatales; family Acholeplasmataceae; genus Alteracholeplasma. The sequence continues at coordinate 1,684 of CALGYU010000036.1, forward strand.
AAAAGTGAGTTTGAAGCATTAATGGAAAAGGATGCCTTTATAGAGGTAACCAAATACCAAGACAACTACTACGGATTACAAAAAAAAGACATATGTTCTCATGGTATTACTATTTTAGATCCAATAGGTGTCAATAACGTCTTAAAACAATATCAAGACGCCTTTGTTGTATACATTAAAACCAGTAGACAAATCAGAGAACAAAGAATGATCAAACGCGGCGATAACAAAGAACAAATACTTTTAAGATTACAAAGTGATGATGAAGTATTTGATTCTAAAAAAATTGATCAAGTAAGCCTAGAAGTAGAAAACCATCATGAACCACTTGAAAAACTAACTCAGATTATTCATGAATCTTACCAAAAATACCTAAATAAAACACATAAGGAAAGGTGATTAAATATGTCATTAATAGGAAAAAAAGTTTCTCCATTTACAGTCAATGCGTATCACAAAGACGCATTCATCGAGGTTACAGAAAAAGATTTATTAGGAAAATGGAATGTGTTTGTATTCTATCCAGCCGATTTTAGTTTTGTTTGTCCAACAGAATTAGAAGATTTAGCATTAAATTATGAAAAATTCAAAAGCCTAGGATGTGAAGTTTATTCATTATCAACAGACTCACATTTTGTTCATAAAGCATGGCATGATGCATCAGATTCGATTCGTAAAATTCAATTCCCTATGTTAGCAGATACAGCAGGAAAAATCGCAAAAGACTTTGATGTTTTAATCGAAGATACACACCAAGCGTTAAGAGGAAGTTTTGTGATTAACCCAGAAGGTGTTATCGTAGCATATGAAGTTAACGATATGGGTATTGGGCGTAGCGCTAAAGAATTAATTAGAAGAGTTGAAGCAGCACAATTTGTTGCAGAAAACGGTGACCAAGTATGTCCTGCTAACTGGTTAGCTGGAGATGAAACCATCAAACCAGACATTAACCTAGTAGGTAAAATCTAAAACATTAAAATAGAGCTTTTCTAAGCTCTATTTTTTTATATAAACAAAAGCATAAAAAAAAGTAATATGGTATCATAAAGATATGAAAACAATCCCTAAAATAATCCATTATGTTTGGGTAGGCGGAAACGAAAAAAGTGAACTAGCAAAGCACTGTATTGCTAGTTGGCAAAAGTATTGTCCAGACTACCAAATCATAGAATGGAATGAAAAAAACTTTAAAATTGAAGAAAATAGTCAAGTTCATCAAGCCATTAAAGAAAAAAATTGGGCATATGCCTCTGATATCATCAGAGTATGGGCTTTAAAAACCTATGGCGGTATTTACTTAGATACAGATGTAGAGCTCATTAAAAACCTAGATGAGTTACTTTTAAATGAGGTTTTTTTATGTTATGAAAGTAAATACTGGTTTGGGAGTGCAGTGATCGGTGCTATTAAAAATCATCCAATGATCGAATTAATCTGGCAACGATATCAACACAAAGAACCAATTAAGTTTAACACCAATGCACTAACCGTCCATGCCTTCATGTCAGCTGTTAAATTTCTTTATCAGTTTAAACCAAATGGAAAAACACAAAAAACAAATCAAGTTCTTGCATTATCTAGCGACTATTTTTATCCAATTGACTACATGACCTTAAAAGAAAGAAAAACCGAGAACACCGTAGGTATTCACTATTATGGAGGCAGTTGGCACACTGATCAACAAAAAAGAGGTTTTAACTTTGCAAAAACATCAAGAAAAATACTAGGAAAACATCTTTTTTCCTTTTTTGAAAAAATGGTGGCCAATCATTACCATCGTATGTTAAAAAAAGAATATAAAAAGCTAAAGGGTGAAAGCAAATGAGTTATATTATTGAAACAACCAATTTATCTAAAAAATATGGTCAACATCAAGCTGTTAGCAACATCAATTTTAAAGTCAAAAGAGGTGGTATGTTTGCATTTTTAGGTTTAAACGGAGCAGGAAAATCAACCACCATTAACATCTTATGCTCTATTATAAAAAAAGATGAAGGACAAATCATTATCGATGGTAAAGACCTTGATAAAGAAAGCCATTTAATCAAAGAAAAAATAGGCATCGTGTTTCAACGATCTGTTTTAGATGAACAACTTACTGTCATTCAAAACCTTGAATCCAGAGCAAGCTTATATCAACTAACTAAAAAAGAAAGTCAACAAAGAATTAAATATTTAGTAGAAATACTTACTTTAGAAGATATTCTAAATAGACCTTATGGGAAATTATCAGGTGGACAAAAACGAAAAGTAGATATCGCAAGAGCATTAATTCACGAGCCTAAAATTTTATTCTTAGATGAGCCAACCACTGGACTTGACCCAAACACAAGAATTACGGTATGGGAAATTTTGCATAAACTCATCAAAGAAAAAGATTTAACTATTTTTTTAACAACCCACTATATGGAAGAAGTTGTTATGGCCAATCACGTAGTCATCTTAGACGAAGGAAAAATTGTAGCAGAAGGCAGTCCAGATACGCTAAAAGATCAATACGCAACTGACTTATTAAGAATCATTGCAAGCAAAAATCCAAAAATCAATCAACTTTTAGAAGAAAATAAGATCACTTACCAATATGATAAAGAAAGTTATCATATACCTGTAAAAAACTCAAAAGAAGCCTTCAAAATTATCCAGTTAAACCCAGATTTACTCAATAACTTTGAAGTTTTAAAAGGAAACATGGATCAAGTCTTCTTAAAAGTCACCGGAAAAAAACTGGAGGGATTACATGCAAAATAAACTTAAAAACTATGCATACAACATCTATGAATTAACCAAAAGAAATATGCTGATCTTTTTTAAAAACAAAACCACCGTCTTTTTCTCTTTAATCGCTCCGATCCTTATTTTAGTTATCTATATTTTATTTATGGGAAACTTGCAAGTAAATATGATTAAAGATCAATTTCCAGACTTAAACCTAACAGAAAAAGAAATTCTTAGTATTACCAATGCCTGGATGATTGCAGGAATTATTGGTATTGCTTGTCTCACGGTTGCTCTTAATAGTATGTTTATCGCAATATCAGATAAGGAAAGAAGAGTTATTGATGATTTTACCGCTTCACCAGTGAAACTAATCAATTTAACTTTAAGTTACTTTATTTCAGCTTTCATCTTAACTTTTTTCATTTGTTTCATCTTTATGACAATTGGAAGTCTTTACTTAATCATTACTGGGGGAGGACTTTATATATTTAGTTTCTATGAATTCCTACAGCTTATTGGTATCTTAACCCTTTCTTCATTATCAGCAGTTATCGGATTAATGTGCATCACATCATTTTTTAATAAAACAACTACCGCCGCATCATTTACCGGTATCTTCACAGCATTAATTGGATTTTTAATTGGAGCATATTTACCAGCAAGTGTCTTACCAAAAAGCATTCAAAATTTTGCAAACCTTATTCCAGGAACTCATTCAACAGCCCTTTTTAGACAAATTTTTATGAATAAAGTTTTAAATACACAAAGCATTACAAGCAAAGTATCACCAGAATTTATCACTCAAATTAAAGACCAGTTTGGCTATAATTTAAGCCTTTTTGGCTATGAGTTGAATCAAGGAATCATGCTTGCTTATTTAAGTGTCTCAATCATCATATTTTTCATATTATACATAGTTATAAATAAACTTAAGGCAAAAATTAAAAGATA
>CALGYU010000037.1 GCA_937934685.1 uncultured Acholeplasma sp.
CCTACCCTATTTAAAGATGATTTTGATAGGTTGGCACAAAGGTGGATTAACAAATATAAAAATTAATGAATAATATTACCTACAAAAAAAGGACTATCTATTTAGTCCTTTTACTTTTTTATCGAATCTTTTTAAGATAGAAACACAACCTAATATACCCGTTTCTATGTAAAAAGTTCGAGCTATTTGTTCTTGGTACGCCCTGGGGGGATCGAACCCACGACCCGCAGATTAAGAGTCTGCTGCTCTACCAACTGAGCTAAGAGCGCATTTCAATATTACTATTTTACGCCTATCATAGTAAAAAAACAATAGTAATAACAAAAAATATATAAAAGAAGAACTAAGATTCATTTAAGGTTTGTCTAAGGTTTAAAAATAAAGAAGAAGATATAATAAAATAGAAATGAGGTATTTTATGAAAAGAACTGCAAATTTTTTACGTAGAACGATAAAAATCATGGGAATTATATTAATAGGTATTAATCTTTTAAGAATTTTTGATAAACTAACTTATTTAAAGTTTATGCAAAATCCTATCCCGGCATTATTTAACTCAATCATCTTAGTCTTATTTAGTTATCTACCAAGTATTTTAAAACGTATCAAAGTTGAAATAAGTGATTTATTGTATACCATAACCTCTTTATCAATGATTCTTTCATTGGCACTAGGCATGATTTTTAACTTCTACACTCATGTATCTGGATATGATTCATTGATTCACTTTATGAATGGTGGATTACTTGTTTATGTTGGATTAGCTGTTTTAAGTATTTTTACTAAAAATGATCAATTAAAAAACATCTCTCCGTTCTTACTCATCTTTTTTGCATTTAATTTTGCAATGATGATTGGTGCAGTCTGGGAAATATTTGAGTTTACAGCAGATGCATTTGGGGCGAATATGCAACGTTATTTAGACATCAATAACGATTTAGCACCCTTTGTTGGAAGGGAAGCACTAGCAGATACCATGAAAGATTTTATATTAAACACATCAGGTGGCATTATTGCTTCTATAATTCTTTATTTTGACATTAAAAAAGACAGCACTTATTTAGAAGAAATTTATGTGACTAAATTAGAGCCTGTAGAATCACTTAGAACATCTTAGCCTATTGCATATATATTCACACTTTTATATAATAAAAGTAGGGGAAATATAACGAATAGAGAATAGATATCAATGAATGAAAAAAAATCTAAGCAAGTTTTCATTACCAAAGGCAATTTATTAAAGGTAATTCTTGTATTAGCTTTACCAGTGATTTTCAACAATTTTGTGCTAGAACTCTATCAAACTATTGATAGTTTTTTTGCAAAATCATTAGGTGACACTGGATTAGCGGTTATATCTTTTACTAGTCCAATCATCGGATTACTCTTATCTGTTTCCTCAGCTATTTCGATTGCTACAACTTCACTAACTGCCCGATATTTGGGTAAAAACAACTACAAAAACGCAAGAAGAACTGTTGCTCAAATCTTAGGTATTACCATGATTTGTTCTATTTTACTGACACTAACAGGTCTTCTTTTTTCATATCAAATCATCAAAGGCTTAAAAGCATCTTTAGAATACTTAGATCTAGCAGTTTTATATTTTAAGTATAACATTGCAATCATTCCTTTAAAATTTATTGGAGACATCTTTTTTAGTTATAAAGCAGCCCGAGGAGAAACTTTGCATACGATGATTATCAGTTTTTTAGGGATGGCTGTTAAGCTAATTATTTCTATCATACTTATAGAAAAACTTCAATTAGGGGTTTTAGGTATGGGATTAGCAACCTTAGGTTCTTACTCAATTGTTTTAATTGCTGCAGTTTATGATATGTTCATTAAAAAAAGTGAGTTTACTTTAAAAATAGATGAATTCAAACCTTTAAAGACAATCTTATTACCTTTTTTAATTATGATTATTCCTTTAGTGATAGTCACGTTTTAGTAAACATGCTCATCACTCCATTTGATAAATCAGTTATTGCAGCATATGGGTTATCTAACAGAATCAACTCACTCATTTTTGCTGTTCCTAATGCCTTAGGGTCTGTTACGATTACCATTGTTGCTCAAAACTTAACGAGTGGTAATGAAGATAGGAATAAAAAAACTATTTTACTTGCACACATCATCTCCTTTATTCTAGGTGCCATATTGTTAATGGTTTTATATGTCTTTCATGAAGATATTATTAGCCTTTTTTCAAAAGATCCAGCGGTGATCAAAGAGACCATAAGAGCACAAAGACTCTATAGTCATACAGTCTTTTCATGGGCGGTTATGCAAATTACTATGGGCGTATTCTATGCATCTGGTTATTCATTTATTCCAATCATTATCGGTGTTGCAAGACTATTTGTCTTTAGAATACCAACTTTATATTTACTAATCACATTCACAAACCTTGGTGCAGATAGTATTTGGTATTGCATGTTGATTGCTAATAACTTGGCCGGTATTCTTTCTTTAATTTTCTTATTTACTATTAATTGGCGGAAACCACCTAAATACTTAAACCTACAACAAGAAAAACAAAGCGCATAAACAAAGAAAGAGGTTTTAACATGAACATCATTAGAAAAGCAACGATAGAAGATTCACCCTTAATTTTAGAATTTATTAGACAACTGGCAATTTATGAAAAACTTGAACATCAATTAGAAAACACAGTAACATCCATAGAAAAATGGATATTTGAAGAGAAAAAAGCAGAAGTCATCTTCTTGATGGTTGATGATAAGGAAGTTGGATTTGCCCTATACTTTTATAACTATTCTACTTTTGTAGGTAAACCAGGATTATACATTGAAGATATATTCATCCTTCCAGAATACAGAAAAATGGGATTAGGAAAGAAAGTACTTTCTTATCTAGCTCAAAAAGCATTAGAAGAAGGATGCGGAAGAATGGAATGGGTTTGTTTAGATTGGAATGAGACCAGTATTAATTTCTATCAATCTTTGGAAGCCAAGCCACTATCAGATTGGATTATTTTTAGATTAACAGAAGATAAGATAAAAAAATTAGCGAAAAAATAAAAAATAATCATTCAAAAAGGAGGCTTAAAATGAAAAGAATTACTCAAGTAATAATCGTATTTTTATTAACACTTATGTTGGTTGGTTGTAACCAAGAAGAGTTACAAGAAATTAACAAGCAAGAAATTTTAGACCACATTAAAATTGTTTATCAAACAGGTGATAACAACACGCATGTAACCAAGGACCTTTCATTAGTGATTATGGTATTAGAAAAATATCCAGTCAGTTGGGAAAGTGACAATCAAGCAATTAAAGTAGAGACAGGAAAAGCAGTAGTTGCTAGACAAAAGACAGATACAACCGTTACTTTAACTGCAACCGTTACTTTAGAGGATGAGGTTTTATCAAAGCCTTACATACTTAAGATCATTAAAGAAGAACAGGCTCCAACTGATCCAGAGGTCCCAACAGACCCTGAAGTTCCAGTTGATCCAGAGGGGCCAACAGACCCAGAAATTCCAACAGATCCACAAAATACAACCTATAAAGAAAACTTTCTACAACTCATTGAAGATCGTAAAAATGCCGGTTTTCCTACCAGCGAATATGCCACACTTAAAGACTATTCTATCAATCAAATTTCATGGAACTTCATTAACTTTAGAACAGACTTAGGGATGAGTGAAACCGGAGATAAAGTCATTACCATCGCTGGAAAAGGAAATGATGTCAGTGAAGCTGGTGGCGGATGGATAGAAACGCAAGATTTAAAAGAGGGCTTATCAAAAATTAGTTTTAAAGCAAGATTGCCTTATTCAAAAGAATCTAAATACCCTGAACCAGGAAGCGATAGCGCAAGCAGTGTAGTTCTTACCGTTAAAGTTTATCAAAATTCACAATTAATAGATAAAAAAGATTTTAAGTTTGCTGACAACAAAGAAGCCAATAAAGGTAAAACATTTATAGTTGATACCATCAATCTTAAAGGAAATGTTGGTTTTAGTATTTCAGTAAGTAGTGGACATAGAGCATCTATCTCTGATTTAGAATGGACTAATAACATTATCGGAAAAGAGGATACCAATCAATTACTTGCATCACTTGATTTTGAAGGATTAAAACTGAATCAATACAATACCGAAGAAGAAATTATGACTTTTAATGGCGCTGATTTTATCACAAAAGAGTTTTGGTCTGATCATCAAAACCTTCATGACACCAAAGAAAAACCATTTTTAAAAGAATCTAATGGAAAAAGCATGGCAAGACTTAGAGGAAACTCTAATAATATATTGAGTTCTCCAAGTGCTTATATTTATAATCTTAATCCTTTTGATACAATTTCAAAAATAACATTTGATGCTAGACAATTTGGGGAACCAGGGCCCTATTTAAATGCAGGTAAAGTTAAAATATATTATCGTTTCAATGAAAGCGAAACTTGGCAAGAAACAACCTTTAACGAAGAATTAACCTCTGAGATGACAACTTTTGAGTTATCGCTTAATTTAAGTCATGCCTTTATTAAAATTGAGGTCACTGAAGGAACAATCAATATAGATAACATTAAATACTATCAGTAACAAATTACTCTAACCTATCATATTTAAAGTGCATTAAGCATAATATCACAGTATTTAATAGACAAGTAATCAAAATACACTTTAGCTAAATACCCCAAAAATCGATTTTGGTGTATAATAAAAGAAAAGAAATG
>CALGYU010000038.1 GCA_937934685.1 uncultured Acholeplasma sp.
CAGAAATTCAAGAGACTTCTAATTCGTTTGTTGTGGATGCTATCATGCATCACTATAAATATAAATGTCAACAAAACGATATTTCATTAGAGGTTGGTCTTAAGTTTCCTAATTCTATTAGTTTTTCACAACTAGAATTAATGAAAATTTTTACCAATATTATGGATAATGCCTTTGAAGCAAATATGAGAATTGATAATCAACCAAGATATATTCACATCTTGACTTCTAATATTACCAATTGGTTAGTTATTACCGTTAAAAATCCTTTCAAAGAGCGAATTAACCCGATTGGGCATGGTATTAAGAGTGTTAAGGATGATCAAATTTTGCATGGCCACGGTGTTAGAATTATTAAAGGCATTGTTGAATCTCATGGCGGCTTAGTAAACTTTAGTATTGATAATGAAAGTAGACTCTTTACCTTTCAAATGTTATTACCTAAATAATTGATTTGGACATAAAAAAAGCAGGAAATGATTTTCCTGCTTTTTGTTTATGCTTATAATGATTCAATGCTTAATTTATTATCTTCTAGATTGATGATGAAGTCACCTTCATCACAGCCAAATAATGCTAATTTATCGGCTGCTTCTTCTTTGCTTAATACAGGATATACTGCATAACTTAAAGCTAAGCTTTGAGCTTCTTCTTTGGTATCAACCAAAGCGATAACAGGTACTGCTGGACGGAATTTAGCTAATGATTTTGCTTGCTCTACTCCGCTTGTTACAATAGCGTTAATCTCAAATTCTAAAACTGCTTGTGCAGCTGCTAATGCAAGTGCATCGTTTGTGCCATCTGCTTCTGGATAGTCTAGGAAAGTTGAGTAATCTAATCCTTCTTCTGCTTTAGCATCAATTTTTGACATATAAGTTACTGATTCAAATGGGTAGTCTCCAGCTGCAGATTCTCCACTTAACATAGTTGCAGAAGTTCCTTCTCTAACTGCGTTTGCAACGTCAGATACTTCAGCTCTAGTTGGTCTTGGATTTTTTTGCATAGATTCTAACATTTGTGTTGCAACGATAACTGCTTTACCTGCTGCTAAACATTCTTCAATCATAATTGATTGTGCTTCAGGTACGTTTTCTCCAGGGATTTCTACACCTAAATCTCCACGAGCAACCATGATTCCATCGGCAACTTCAACGATTTCAACGATGTTGTCTAATCCTTCTTGGTTTTCAATTTTAGCAATGATTTGAACATTTTCATTGCCTGCTTCTTTTAAGATTTCTTTAATTTCTAAAATATCTGATGCTCTTCTTACAAATGAAGCAGCAACAAAGTCATATTTCATTTTAGCAGCAAATTGAATATCGTTTCTATCTTTTTCTGAGATGAAAGGCATATTTAAGACAACGTTTGGAACGTTGATTCCTCTTCTGCTTTTTAAAACGTGTGTATTAACTGCTTTAGTTACTAATTCTCTGTTTTCTTCATCTTTAGCTATGATGGTTAATTCTAAGTATCCATCATCTACTAAAATAGTGTTTCCTACTTCTACATCATCATATAATCCTGGGTATGTTACAGAAAACTTAGTTGCGTTTCCTAAAACTTCTTTAAACGCAATTCTAACTTCTGAACCTTTTTTAACTTCAACTTTTCCATCGAATTCATTGGTTCTAATTTCAGGACCTTTTGTATCTAACATTGTTGCTACATATGTTCCTAATTCTTCGTTTAATTCTCTAACTGTATTTAATCTTTTTCCATGTTCTTCATAGTCACCGTGTGAGAAGTTAAAACGTGCTACGTTTAATCCTGCTTGAATTAATGTTCTTAAAACATCTTTATTCTCACTTACTGGTCCTAATGTACAAACTATTTTTGTTTTACGCATTTTTTTGGTTCCTTCCTTTTCTTAATTATGATATTTTATCAACAAGCGTATATAATTCATTTTTTGGCTTAACCTGATCTAAAACATTGACAAACGGCATATGTATCATACGATTGTCTTTAACTCCAACACTACATCCGAAAATACCACTTTGTAGTAAATCAACGGCATACGCACCCATTCTTGAAGCTAAAATTCTATCTTCAGGTACTGGCTGTCCGCCTCTTTGAATATATCCAAGTACAGTAGCTCTGGTTGAAAATCCACTAGCTTCTGTAATTTCGTTGGCTAAATCGTGAACATTAAACTGATTTTCTGTTACTACGATAATTGCGTGGCGTCTATTGGTTTCTTTAAACTCGCGCATACGATCAATGATGACTTTCTTTTCTACTGGGCTTTCTGGTGTAATGATAAATTCTGCACCACCACAAATACCAGCATATAATGCCAAATCACCACTTCTTCTTCCCATCACTTCAATGATACTACATCTTTGATGTGACGTTGAGGTGTCTCTTAGTTTATCTATCGCATCTACAATGGTTGTCACTGCGGTGTTAAAACCGATGGTATAATCTGTTCCCACAATATCATTATCAATGGTTCCAGGAATACCAATACATTTAACGCCTTGTTTACTTAAAGCCATTGCTCCACGATAAGAGCCATCTCCACCAATAACTACTAAGGCTTCTATGCCTCTTTCTTTTAAGTTATTAGCTGCTTTGAGTTGATATTCAGCTTCTTTAAACTCTGGACTTCTAGAAGTTCCTAAAAAAGTTCCACCTTTTGTTAGTAAACCTGATACTGACATATGATTTAATAAAATCATGCGGTCTTCCAACAATCCTTTATATCCATCTAAAACTCCGTAAACTTCGTGTCCGTAGTTTAAAGCGTTTCTAACAATGGCGCGGATTGCAGCATTCATTCCAGGAGCATCTCCGCCTGATGTAAGTACGGCAATTTTCATATTTCCCACTCCTTTGTGACAACATATATCGCCAATTAACATTATATCATATTTTAATAATTGTTTTAAATATCTTTTTCATTCTTTTGACCCCTAATTATTTAATTTTAACTCTTATTATGCTAAAATGAAGTAGACAGAGGTGAAAGAAAATGAAGAAATTAAAGGGTGCCGCATTATTAGGGCAATCAGGTGGACCAACCAGCGTTATTAACGCAAGTGCAGCAGGCGTTTTCTTAGAGGCGCTGAAGCATGAACAAATAACAGATGTCTATGCGGGGATTCATGGCATCAAAGGCATTTTAAATGAAGATTTTTATGACATCAAACAAGAAGACTTAGAAGAGTTAGAAAGATTAAAGTATACACCTTCATCTGCAATTGGAAGTGTACGTTATAAGCTTAAAGATCCTAACGTAGATGATAGGGACTATAAAAAATTATTAGAGGTTTTTAAAAAGTATAATATCCGTTATTTCTTTTATAACGGTGGTAATGATTCTATGGATACATGCCATAAGATTAGTGAATATATGAGTAATGCCCATTGGGATGTCAATATTATTGGTGTTCCTAAAACGATTGATAATGATTTAAATGGCACTGATCATACACCTGGTTTTGGAAGTGCGGCTAAATACGTTGTAACTACTTTAATGGAGTTATACTTAGATGCTACAGTGTATGATACTAAAAACGTGACAGTCGTTGAAATTATGGGGCGTAACGCCGGATGGCTAGCAGCTTCTGCTAACCTTTCTAAATCTTTAGGTTACGGACCTGATTTAATTTATTTACCAGAGGTTAATTTTGATTTAAATAACTTCTTTAGCCAAGTAGAAGATTTATTAGAAAAGAAAAGATCTATTGTAATTGCAGTGAGTGAAGGTATTATGTCTGATGGTAAATATATTCCTGAGATTTATAATGCTCAAATTGGTAAAGACGCTTTTGGTCACGCTCAATTAGGTGGTACTGCTTTACTGTTGGCTCAAGAAATTAAAAATAAATTCAATGTAAAAACAAGACCGATTGAACTTAGTTTACTACAACGTTCAGCGGCTCATTTAGCCTCTTTAACAGATATTGAAGAAGCTTTTAATGCAGGGAAACATGCGGTTTTAGCAGCTGTTAATGGACAGAGTGGTTATATGGTTTGTTTCAAACGTCTTTCATCAGAACCATATGAAATCAGTTATGAATTAGTACCTTTAAAGGTTGCTGCTAACATTGAACAAAAGGTACCTTTAGAATGGATTTTACCAAATGGTGCTGGTTTAACTCAAGCATATAATGATTATTTATTACCCTTAATTCAAGGCGAGACCAAACTTGAAAAGGTAAATAGTTTACCAAGATTTGCACAATTAAAGAAAGTTAGGGTTCCTAAAAAATAATTATGGTAAATCTTTTGAGAAAATACGATCTCACTAAATTTTTAAATAGTTTCTATTATATTATTTCAGTGGTTTTATTTTCATACGTTATTTGGTTGTTGCGCTTTTTTTTGAAAGGCGACGTTTTGGTTTTAACAACTTTTGCTTTAATGTTGGTGTTAAGTATCGTATTTTCTGTAGTTGTTATCTTTTTTGAAAATACGATTTACTCAATTCCAATTGCGTTAAGTCTTTTATTTACTTTAGGCTTTACCAACATTGATTTAACAACGATGGGGAGTGCTGCTTTAGGATTTCTTGCAGCTATCTTAATTGTTTTTTCTATCATCATTCATATGGTTCGGTTTAAGGTGAAACCTAAATTAAATTTATTAGGCTTATCTTTTATTTTGATTGCTCTTTCTTTTTTAATTCCTTTAATTTATAGAGGGGTTAATGAAAATAATGGTTTTGTTAGTTTACTTGGATTAATTTATTTATTAATTTATTTGTTTTATAGTAATACTATTAAAAAGGATAACATCAATTATTTATTTAGAACTTTATTCATTTTATCTATGCTTTTATCTTTCCAAATATTAGCCATCTTTATTGTAGGTTTTATTAATTATGGTGAACCTAATATTTATAGAGCATTGATTTATTTGATTCCTCGTTGGGAAGGTAATGTAGGATGGGGAAATGCCAATGACTTATCGATTCATCTGGTTTTATTTTCCGCATCTTCTATTTATTATATGTATAAGTATCCTAAAAAAATGTTTCCTTGGATTCATTTGACTATCATTTCAGCATTGATTGTGTTTTATTTTGCTAGAGGATCAATGATTGCTTTATGTTTATTATGGCCGGTTGTTATTACAATCGCTATTAGAAATAAAGATAAGGGCATGTTAAAAAACCTTTTTATCACTTTGATTTTTATCATCAGTTGTTTGGGTATCTTTTATGAATTGACTTATAATATTTTTGAATATTTCTTTACTTCTTTAGATGGTAATTTAAACGGGATGTTAACCGGAAGAATTACGCTTTATAAAGAAGCGATTAGAATCTTTAAACTATATCCAGTGTTTGGTAGTGGCTGGGGTGATCTTGATACTTTGGTTGGAGCAACCAGTAATCGTATCATTGTTTATCATTCAACCATCTTCCATGTGCTTGCAACAGGTGGTATAGCAGGTATGATTATTTTAGGTTACCATTGGTTTAAAACCTCAAAGTTGTTTACCAAACGTTTTGACTATGCTAAACTAGCGATTTTAATTACCTTTGTAATTTGTCAGTTACATGGGCTTGTGGATAATACACAATACATGTTAGCTTTTACAGTTTCTACGATTATTATTTTCAGTGTTTTAGAAAATAGAGATTTAAGTTTAGAAACAAAAGAACTTTCCTTATAAAAAATGGGATGACTACAAAAGTCATCCCTTTATTTTTCTATGATTTTAAGTGCGTTATGATAAAAGATATCATCGATATATTTTTTATCATATTTTTTACTTAATCTTTGATATGCTTTTAATAAATTGGTTTTACGATAGTTATATTCATGAATATCACTGGCTATAAAATCAATTAATTGATGTTTCAATAATTTTCTCACGCTTCTTTTTTTATAAGAAGTTGCGTTTACTTGGATTTTTGCTCCAAGAGCTTTGATTCGAATGATTTCATCAAAGGTTAGTTTTTTATATCTTTCTATGTGCGCAATGATTGGAATGTGGTCTTCTCTGGTAAGATTATATACTAATTCTTCGATGTTTTCTTCTGATGTTGAAAACTCTATTAAAAAATATTTAGAATCATTTAAATAATATCTTGTTTTCACTCTATCTTGATATCTTTGTTCTGCCCCTAAGTATAGGTTAATACTTAAATTATTTTCTAACACAGCTTCCCTAAGTGTATTAAAAGACTTAATTTGCATCTCTCTGCTTGTTTTCATTGCTTTTGACCCTACATGCGGAGTTGCGATGATGTCTGTTACGTTGTTTTTAATTAGTGTTTTTAATATTTCTAAAGACATTTCTAAACTGCTAGATCCATCATCTACATTAGGAATAATATGGCTGTGGATATCAATGATTTTAAATTTATGATTACTCATAGTAATTGTAATATGTATTTTTCCCTTTTTTATTGACTTGGGTCAAGACAGTACCTATGATTGATGTTTCGGTTTTAGTTAGGTTTTTAATGCCTTCTTTAACTGCTTTTTTTGATGCTTTATTATAGGCAATGCTATAAATGATTCCATCAGATAATTTAGCGATCATTAAAGCATCTGAAACCGCAAGAACAGGCGGTGAATCAATTAAAATATAGTCATAGTTTTCTCTAAGTTTGTTAATAAGGTTTTCAAGTTTTTCTGAGCTTAAGATGTTGCTTATCGCACTTGTTTTTTCTCCACAAATGATATAGTCTACATTAAACTCTTCGCTTTTTCTAATCAACTGATTTTCATCTATTTCATCTAATAAATAATTAGTTAAACCTTTATCGTTAGGAACGTTAAAGACGCGATTAATTTTTGGTCTTCTTAAATCTAGATCTAAAATAATTACTTTCTTTCTTCTTTCTTTTAGTAAATAGCCTAAATTACCAATTAATGTTGTTTTGCCTTCTCCTGCCATAGTTGATGTGAACTGAATCACCTGATATTTTTTATCTACGTTAGCGTATTCTAAGTTAATGATAACTTTTTGAAGTTCTTCTGTTACTTGTGATAGTGGTTCTTCTTTTGCTACTAGATAATTATAATTTTCAAGTCTTACTTTTTTAAATAATTTTCTCTCCCCCATGATTTTACCCCCTTTTAACTATGAATTCTGAAATAGACCCTAAAGTAAGTAGTTTAAAATCAGCTTCGATGCTTTCTTTTGTTTTATATCCTGAATTAACTGCTTCATTGATAAAGACCATAACCATCCCAACAATACCGCCTAATAGAATTCCTACAAATATCATTAATATTTTATTGGTTGAAACATTTTTTGCTTCACCCACATATAAATTACTGATGTTGTTTTTTAACGTGTATTCCATGTTATACGCATCGTCATTGACTACTCTAATTAAAGTTTTTATGATTGTATCCACGGTTAATTCAGCAACATTGGCTTCTTGATTGGAAAAACTAATTGAAATAACTAAACTATTTGTTGAACTTTGAACTGACATTTTATCTCTAACTTGTGAACCTGATAAGATAACACCTTGTTTAGCTAATTCAAGTGATGTTTCATCACTAATTAATTCAATTTTTGTTAATATATCTACCGCTGATTGTACCAATCGTTGCGATTCAACTGTACTAACTCCACCTTCTGATGTTTCTACTTGAATCATAATGGCACCTGTTGATTTATAGG
Source organism: uncultured Acholeplasma sp. (assembly GCA_937934685.1). Taxonomy (GTDB): domain Bacteria; phylum Bacillota_I; class Bacilli_A; order Acholeplasmatales; family Acholeplasmataceae; genus Alteracholeplasma. The sequence goes on from CALGYU010000038.1 coordinate 7,600, forward strand.
TTGGTTTTGCTATAAAGAATGCGTATCCTGCAAGTAAGAACCCTCCGATTAATGTCGTTAAAACTAAAAACCAAAATTTCTCCTTGATAACTTCCATAATTTCTAAAAGCGAAATTGTTTTTTCTTGTTCGTTGTGCTGTTCCATACCCTAATTCCTCTCCCGTTTTTTTACTATTTAATATTTTTTTCGAATTTCCAAGAATCTTTAACCATATCATTGATGGTTTTAGTTGCTTCCCAATTTAATTCTTCTTTGGCTTTTTGAGCATTTGCATATGAAGTCGCAATATCCCCTGCTCTTCTTTCTACCACTTCATATGGTATTTTCATTTGATTTTCTTTTTCAAAAGCTTGAATCAATTGTAGCACAGATGTGCCTTTTCCGGTACCTAGATTATATATATTGATGGCTTTTTTTGTGTTTTCTAAAGCTTTGACGTGTCCTTTTGCTAAATCTATGACGTGGATATAATCTCTTACACCTGTTCCATCTATAGTGTCATAATCATCTCCAAAGACAAATAGTTTTTCTCTAATTCCTTTGGCAGTTTGTGTGATGTATGGCATTAAGTTATTAGGAACGCCTTGTGGCAATTCTCCAATAAGACCACTTTCATGAGCTCCAATCGGGTTAAAGTATCTAAGTAAGGTGACTGATAACCCTGAATGTGCTTTGGCTGCATCCATTAAGATGCGTTCAGACATTGCTTTTGTTTCTCCATATGGATTGGTGGTTGGTAATAAAGTCATTGTTTCTACAAATGGTACTTTATTATCACCATAGACAGTTGCTGATGAACTAAAGATTAATTTGGAAACGTTAAACTCTACTGCAAGTTCTGCTAAAACAATGGTTGATAACACGTTGTTTTTATAATATGTTAGTGGTTTAACGACTGATTCTCCAACTGCTTTTAAGCCTGCAAAATGAATGATTCCCTCTATTTGGTGTGCTTTAAAAATTTCTTTGGTTTTTTCTTTATCTGTGACATCTACTTGATAAAAAATAGGATCTTTACCTGTAATTGTTTTGATATGATCTAACATTTTGATATGACTGTTGCATAAGTTGTCCGCAATTATCACTTCATATCCTTTATTTAGTAGTTCAACTACTGTATGGGAACCAATATATCCCGTTCCACCTGTAACTAATACTTTCATTCCATACCTCTTTTTTCTTTAGTTATTCTTTTTTCCATATACATTCTATGGTCTGCTACATCTAATAATTCTGCTGCTGTTTTCCCATCTTGTTGAGAAATAGATAGACCCATGCTTACTGATATAAAATATTCTTTTCCTTCTATAATGACCGGTTTTGAAACCATTTCTTTAAAATCATACATCAATCTGACAATGTCTGACCCCTTGATGTTCTCTCCAAAATAAACAACAAATTCATCGCCTGCATATCTTGCTTTTAAGTGGCCTCTAAAGACTAAAACCATGATCTTTGAAAACTCTATTAAAATTTTATCCCCAAACAAATGCCCGTTTCTATCATTAAGGTTTTTAAAATTGTCTATATCAATAAATAAAACACGTTGATTATCAGGAAATTTACTTAACCTTTCAGTTACTCTTTTCACAAAATATTCTCTTGTATAAAGGCTAGTTAATGGGTCTCTATCGACTAATTTAACCATGTTAGCAGAGGTAATATCGCTTAAGTCTTTATAAATCGCAACATATCGACTGACTTTTCCTTCTTCATCTTTAACGATAAAGATTTGTTTCCAAACAGGAATGATCTTTCCGCTACGTTTTCTTTCCCATGATTCTCCTTGCCACTGGAATTTAGTTTTTACGCTATGTAACATTTCTTTATACAGTTTAGGCTCTGCATAATTCATAATTTTATTATCAAAAAACTTTGTTTGTCGCAATTCTGTTAGTTGATACTCTAACATATTGATAAAGGCGTTATTTGCATAGATGATTTTTTCGTTTTCATCTGCAATCATAATGCCATCTGTATGGTGGTCAATAATTTTTTGATAAGCTGTTAGGTCTGTAATAATGTTACTTTCTAATTCTTTATATGATATTTGATACCCTATAAGTTCATCTAATGAGTAAATAGGCGTATGAGTAATTTGTACTTTAATGCTTTCATTCTGCTCGTTTAATCGCTTAGCAACCATAACTACTTCATCTGAGTATTTTGTTTCTTCTAAGATATGTATGGCATATGCATTTTCTTCTTTTGTGAACTTAAATATCTTGTTAATAGGTTTTCCTTTAATTTTTTTGTTTTTGTATCCAAAAAGGCATTCGAATTTATCATTGATCGCAATAACTTTTCTTTCAATATCCATTAATACTGCAGCATCCTTATTATGTTTAAATGCTTCGCTATCGGCTATTTGGTCTAGTTTTTCACTTTCCATAACCAAAATAGGCACAACCAACTTATAGCCTTCAATGATACTTTCAATTTTCAAATGATAAACTTCGTTTGTTTCGTTGTTTTTGTATACATAGGTTTTTAACTCATTTTTTCTTATGTCTTCATTGAGGATGCTTTCTAAGTTTCTACCTACATATATATTCAGTCTATCTCTAGAACCTGGAGTATCACAAACAACTTTATACCCCTTTTCTTCAATGATAAAGACTGGCCTTCGACTATGAATTATAGTGTTTTGAAGGGCTAAAATCATTTTATAATCTGTCATTGCAGTTCTCCCCTATCTTGCAAAGCCATGTTTATGGTAAATTATACCATATTTTTTTATATATTATATCTTGTTATCTGGTTTTTCTTTTACGTCTTTATTAATTCAGACATTTTCTTAATATTGATTAAAACATATTTATCTTTATCTTTTCTTAAAGCCATATAATAGAAATCTTTGTTTAGTTGATTTTTATACTTTTGATAGTCATCTGGAAAGATAGTTACATCAATTTCTTTCTTTCCTTCTGTGACGCTAATAAAAGCCATTTGCTTTTGATTTTTAGTTTTAATTTCTTTTGTTTTTGTGATGTATCCGACAATTTTTATTTCAAAACCGTTTTGTTCATCGATATTTTTGATTTTATTTTTCTTTTTAAAGTCATCATATATTGAAAACAAATCGTAAAAGATATTAAATCCGTAACTTTCTTGTTCCTCTTTAACTAGCTCTTCTATGGTAAATTCATCATATGTTTGAGGTTTATAATCAGTTAGGTATTGTTTGTATCCAACAACTTCTAAACTTCTATTTTCAAATAAGGTTTTCTTATTCATTCCAAAGTGATCTAAGGCACTTGAGAAAATCAAATGATTCATAAGTCTTTCATTAATGATGCCATTCATTCTACTTTTAAAGTCATCATATGATTTGATGATGCCCATGTTTCTTTTTTCTACAATGTTTTTATAAACTTGAGTTCCAATGCCTTTAATCATCGTTAAAGGGAGTAAGACCCCTTCTTTGGTTACTTGATAGGCATCGGTACTTGTTTGTATGTTTGGTTTTAAAATAGGAATGTTTCGTTGTTTTAACTCTTCTATATATTCTATGGTTTGAGTAGAGTTGTTAATAACACTAGTTAGTAGTACTGTCATAAATTCTTTAAAATAGTTGGCTTTTAAATAAGCCATTTGATAAGCAACCATTGCGTATGCCACACTATGGCTACGGTTAAATCCGTAGTTAGCAAATTTAACGATGTAATCATATATTGTATGAGCAACCTTTAAATCTCTGTTGTTTTCTAAGGCTTTTTGGATGAACTTCTTACGTTCTTCTTCTAAGATTTTTAAGTCTTTTTTAGAAATCCCTCGTCTGAGTAAATCAGCTTCTGCTAGCGTATATCCTGCGAATTTAGAGGCAATCTGCATGATTTGTTCTTGATAAATAATGATGCCATAGGTTGGTTTTAAAATATCTTCTATGATTGGATCTATGATTTCATATGCCGCGCCATTTCTTCTTTGAATGTATTCATCTATATGATCCATTGGACCTGGTCTATATAGAGCTAAAATGGCGATGATGTCTTCAAATGTGTTTGGCTTTAGTTTTTGAAGAACTCTTCTCATCCCAACAGATTCTAACTGGAAAATCCCTGTTGTGTCAGCGTTTGATAATAGTTCATAGGTTTTTTCATCTTCTAAATCAATGTCTTGTATTTTAAAAGGTAGGTTTACCATTTTAATGACCTTATCCATGACAGATAAGTTTCTAATGCCTAGAAAATCTATTTTAAGTAACCCTAATTCTTCTAAGTCTGTGGCTTCAAACTGGGTTTGGTACATTTGGTTTAAACCATTTTGTAGTGGAATGTGGTTTTCAAGTGAATCTTTACTTAAAATGATTCCCGCAGCATGCGTTCCGGTATGTCTTGGAAGACCTTCTATTTTTTTAGCGGCTTTAACCAATCTCATGGTTTCTAAATCGGTTTGATCAACTCTATCTTCAGTGACTCTTTTAACAATCGCGTTGATACGTTGTGGTGCTATTTTCATAACTCTTGCGATGTCTCTTAAAGAAGATTTAATCGCAAATTTACCGAAGGTGATGATGCTTGCTACATGGGTTTTCCCGTATTTGTTTTTGACATACTCAATGACTTCATCTCTTTTATCATCTGGAAAATCCATGTCAATATCGGGCATGGTTTGTCTTTCCGGGTTTAAAAATCTTTCAAATAATAAACCATAAGTGATTGGATCAATGTCTGTGATGCCTAACGTATATGAAACCAGTGATCCTGCGGCAGAACCTCTACCTGGTCCAACTAAAATACCATTTGTTTTGGCGTATAAGACAAAGTCATAGACGATAAGAAAATAGTCTGGATAGCCCATTTTTTCAATGGTTTTTAATTCAAATTCCAATCTTTGAGTATAGGTTTCTTTTAAATGCATTTTCTGATTTTGAATTAATCTTCTTTCTAGTCCTTTATGGGCTAGTAAAGACAAATAAGTTGATGATTGGATATTGTTTTTATTAGGGTAAACAGGCAGCTCCATTTGTTTGTTAAAAATATTTTTATACGTTATTTTATTGATGATTTCCTGCATATGGTCAAAGACGTGTGGAAAGTCTTTAAATTCTTCTTTTAATGCTTCTTTGGTGAAAAAAAGGTTAGAGTCATCTGGGTGTGGTTCAAATTGACTGTCTTGAATTTTTCTTAGGGCGATATAAACTTCTTTTTCATCTTTTTCTAAGTAGTTGGTTTTTCTAATCGGTAGTAATTTTATTTTCATTTTATCGGCTAGATTTGAAACATCATATGACATCATTTTTAAAAAAGGCGTTTGTAAAGAAAGGCCCATATAAAGTTCTTTAAGATGTGTTTTTAAATATAATAGATAATTTTCAGCGGTTTCTATTTGTTTTTTAGCGATAAAATCTTCTAAAATGGTTTCAATACCTGGGGTAATGAAAAAAAGACCTGTCTGGTATTTTTTGATATCCTCTATTGTAATTTCTGTTTCAGTAGTTTGAATGAAGGTTGAAAGAGCTATTAAGTTTTTAAGTCCTTCATCGTTTTTAGCATAAACCAATAAAGAACCTAAAAATAAGTCATAATGAAATTCAACATACATACCAATCACTGGTTTGATATTTGCTTTTTGGGTCAACTTTAAAAAACGATACATACCATAAAGGTTTTTATCGTCACTGATTGATAAATATGTGAATTGATTTTCTTTGGCCTTTTGAATGAGATCTTCTAATTTAATCGCACTTTTTAAAAGGCTATATGAACTTTGAATGTAAAATGCCCCAATCATATTATCACCTTATCTATATTATACTATAAAGTTTATTCATATGTTTTCATATTAAAAAAAAGATAGGTTATAACCTATCTTAGCTGTTTGCAAATCTAACGCCTAATTCAAAGCATTCTTTAAGTTCTTTACTACTTGGGGTTGAGTTGATTTTTAATCCTTTTTCAATGAGTTGAATGTTTTGGTCATAACATCTGTCTTCCCATGCATCCATCCATTCGCCATCTCCCCAGCCGTAAGATCCAAATAAAATGATTTTTTTGTCTCCTAATTGTGTTTCTATTTCTTCAAAGAAAGGTTCAAAATCATCTTCTTCTAAATTTTCGATACCCATTGATGGACATCCAAAAGCAATTTTATCAAATTCTAATGCCGCTTCTACGGTGATCTGTTCAACAGATTTTAAAACCGCTTCTTGTCCGGTAGATAAAATACCTTCATGAATTTGTTCAGCCATGATTTCAGTATTTCCTGTTCCGGTCCAATAAACTACTAATATCGACATATTACATTCTCCTTTTATTGTTACTCCTTAAACATTATAGTTAATATCTTCTGTTTTGTCAAAATGTTTAGTTCTTTTCTTATGTCTAATAGTATATAGGATAACAACAATTACTGTAAACCATATTGCAATATAAAAGTAGTTTTTCTTTGTTTCATTGTTTTCTAGAATGGTGATGTTTACTTTTTTGCTCGTGTAATTTCCTGAGTGGTCTTGAACTTCAAATAACACTTCATAGATGCCTGGTTTTTCGATGTTACTAGGACTTACGGTGATAAGATGTGTGATATCTTTATCATAAGCATCATAGGCACTTGCAAGTGTGTATAAAGAAGGTATTTCATTGGCTTTAAAGTTTAGTTTTTCTTGGATGGTTAATATGGGTGGTGTGATATCTTTAATATAGATGATGAGTGTTTCACGGGTTTGATTACCAGATGGATCTTCTAATCTATACTCTACTTCATATCGTCCTATGACATTGAAATTAACGTAGTTTATGACTTTGACATCTTCAATTTTTAGGTTGGTATCATAAAGGTCTTCTACGCTTTCAATGTAGTCATAAAAGTTTTCAATTCGGTTGGGATGAAAAATAAAAACTTCTTTGGTCTTTAATTTGATTTGTGGGGTTGTTAGATCTTTAATTAATACTTTACATTCTAAGATGGTTTCATTACCACTTTGATCTTTAATACTTAAGATGACTGACTTTAACCCTATTTTTTCATAGTCGATATCTTCTATGATTTCTATGTCAAAGGTTTTATCGTAGTTATCAGTAATTTCTAAATATGTTTCATATTGAGGTTTTTTAAAGTCTGTAACAACAATTTCACTTTTAAGTTTTACTTTAGGTGGTTTAGAATCTATGACCGTAAAGATGAGGGGAAAGGTGGTTAAGTTTTTAGAATCATCTGTGAGTTCAATGATGATGCGGTTTATGCCTGGTTTTGCCATATTAACCTTACCGGTTTGTTTAATGGTTACCTTATTTTGATCATTATCATAAACTTTAATATAGGTTTCTACTAATGGTTCTAAATCGTTTACTTCAAGTGTTAAAGGCTTTATAAGCTCATATGTTGGGGGTTCATTATCTATGATTTCATAACTTATTTTTTTAGTTGTTTCGTTGTTATAAATATCTTTAGCATAGTAGGTAACAAAATGTTTTCCTACTTTTTTGATGTCTTCATAAATGATTTGATGACTAAATTCTGAATCATCTGTTATGCTTAAAATATTTTCTTCTAAGGTTTTAAATAGTTTTTCATAATCATTTAAGTTGATGGTTAAACTATCTTTTTGTAAAACGATTTGGGGCGGTAAGCTATCTTTAATTTCATAATCAAATTCTACCCATGCTTGATTAAAAGATTGATCCATGACTTTTAAGTGTCCTTTGTATTTGCCTAAGGCGCTTGTTTTTATGTTATGTTCAATGCTTAAGACAGCATCGTAATTATCGCTTAAATCAAAAAAATCATAAATATTTATTTCTTCATTTAAGTTAAGAACCACTGCTTTTTTTAATGTGATGTTGGGTTTGATGTCATCATATATTTCTACCATGTTCGTGATGGTTGTTTTGTTAAAAGATTCATCTACTATTTCATATGTAAAATTAAATGTTCCGATCTTATCTGTTTTAATTAGGTCATAGCCTATGGTTTTAATAGACAACTGACCTGAATAATTATCTTTTGCCATGATATAGTCTAAGGCGTTGGGGAGTTTTCCTTTTAAGGGTACTTTGATTTTTTCTAAATGGATAACTTCTGGTTTGATATCATCATATACATTAAAGGTAATGCTTTGTACACTACTGATATTTTTGATGGGGTAATACACTTTGTAAGACACTTTATATTGTCCTACCTTATTGGTGTTTACAGTGCTAAAAGTGGTGTGGTCGACTTCGTATTCATAATACATTAAACGACCACTCAAATCACCTTCTTCTGTTTCTAAAACAGCGTATGGTTGACTTTTGTATGGTTCTAAACTTTCATATACCGGAATATCTACGGTTGTGTTGAACCAATGAATCAAAAAAAAGAAAACAAATTTCATTTAATCACTCTCCTGCATTGATACTAGTGAATAAATTTTTGTTTTCTTCTTTTTTAATTATAGACTAAGTTTTGCTTCTTGTTCTTGTAAAAATTGGTTTTTATAAAGTTCAAAATAGGCTCCACGTTTTTCTAATAACTCTTGATGACTACCCATTTCAATGATTTCACCCATTTCTAACATCACGATTAAATCAGATTTAACAATGGTTGATAATCTATGTGCCACAATTAAGCTGGTTCTATTTTTTAAAAGGGTTTCTGTAGCCTGTTGAATTAAGAGTTCTGTTTCTGAGTCAATCGATGAAGTGGCTTCATCTAAAATAAGAATTTTAGGATCTGAAATGATGGCTCTAGCAAATGAGATCAATTGTTTTTGTCCTAAAGATAGTAAATTTCCACCTTCTCCAACAAAGGTATCATATTGGTTTTCAAGTTTCATAATAAAATCATGAGCACCAATGGCTTTGGCTGCGGCTATGACTTCTTCATCGGTTGCCTCTAGTTTGCCATATTTGATGTTTTCTTTAATGGTTGTGCTAAAGAGGTGTGGTGATTGAAGCACATAACCTAGTTTTGAATGCAACCAGTGGAGACTTCTTTTACGATAGTCGATACCATCAATTAATAATTCTCCTTTTTTAGGCTCATAAAATCTTGAAATTAAGTTGATCAGGGTGGTTTTCCCTGAACCGGTATGTCCAACTAAGGCTACGGTTTGTCCGGCTTTAATATCTAAGTTGAAGTTTTTTAAAATAACTTCATCGTCTTTATAATAAAAGTCGATGTTCTTAAAGGTGATATCTCCTTCTAATTCTTCCCAATTTTCTTTTTTGTTGTTAAAGATGTCTCCGTATTTTTCAATAACTTCTGCACTATCTTTTATTTCAGGCTCTGTTTCAATGAGTTGGATGATACGTTCTGCAGAAGCTTGGGCTTGTTGAATGTTAGATAAAATTGAAGTTAATGCCATGATGGGTTCAAAGAAACTGGTGGTTGAACGAATGAATAAAAATAGTGTTGGAATACTAATTGCTAGTTTTAGAGTTTCATCGGTTCCTATAATCATGACAAGTGCTACGGTCATATATGAAACTACCAGTAATGTTGAAGACATTAAAGCTGATGTTTTAATAGCTTTAAAACTAGCGTTTTTCATACGGTTAGTGGTGTCTGTGAATTCATCTAAATTTTCTTTTTCAATGGCTAAACTTTTAGTTGTTTTAGCGCCTAGAAAAGATTCACTATATTTAGCGGTAATATCTGAGTTATATTTTCTTGCTAGTCGGTGATTTTTTAAGATATATTTTCTGAAAACATAAGATATGACAATCATGATTGGAACTGATAGTAAAACAATGACTGCTAGTTTAGCAGAATAGATGAACAATATGATGAGTGTAAAGATCATCATTAAAACTGCCCATACCATGTCTAAAATTGACCAGGAGACAATGTTGGCTAACCTTCTAGAATCTGAGGTCATTCTGGCCATAATCCATCCTTGTGGTGTCAGATCAAAATATGAAAAGGAAAGTCTTTGTAAATTAGTGAATGCTTGTGTTCTAAGTTCATAGTTAACGTTTGCTTCAATGATGCTTCCTTGTCTAATAAAGGCCCATACAATGACTCCAAATGCGATTGCAATGATAATATTTAAAATAATATAAGGTGTCAGTAAAGCATAGTCTTTATTTTCAACAAAGTTTTCAATCCCAAAGCTGTTAACTACTGGGATGGTTGCTTCAATGATAGCAAGTAGGCTAGCTAAAATCATTAAGGCAATGATGTTTCTTTTTTGTTTTAAAATGACTTTAAATATTTTCTTCCAAACACCGGTGGAGAATTTTTGAATTGAATCATCTTGCATTTTATCCATGTGTAATCTCCTCTTCTATCATTTTCATGAACTCTTCTTCTAATGCACCTTGGATGTTCCAAAGCGTTTGATATAGTCCTTCTTTTTTGCTTAATTCTTGGTGTTTCCCAACCATTTGAACTTTACCATGATGCAATACAACAATTTTATCTGCTTCTTTTGCTGTTGTAATACGGTGGGTAATAATTAAAGTGGTTTTTTTTGTGTCTTGATTGTTTAGTGATCTTCTAATCGCTAAATCGGTTTTATTATCTAATGCACTTAACGCGTCATCAAAAATTAAGATTGGTTTTTGTGCAACTAAAATTCTTGCGATAGCAACACGTTGTTTTTGGCCACCTGAAAGGGTTGTCCCTTGTTCTCCAACAATGGTTTCATATCCTTTTTGGAAGGTATTGATATCTTTTTCTAAGGCTGCAATCTCAGCGGCTTGGTAAATTTGTTTATCTTCAACCAATCTGTTGGCAATAGCGATGTTTTCATAAACGGTTTTACTGTATAAAAATGGGTCTTGTAAAACTGTTCCGATGTTTTTCCTAATATGGCCTTTTTTAATATCTTTAAGCTCTACACCATCAATTTTAATAGAGCCTTGATATTCATACATTCTAAGAAGTAAGTTGATTAACGTAGTTTTTCCTGATCCTGTTTTTCCGATAAAGGCAACGGTTTCTCCTGGTTCAATTGTAAAACTGATGTCTTCTAAAATATAGTCTTCTGCTTCTGGGTATTTAAAATAAACGTTTTTAAATTCTATTTTACCGTTGATAACTGGTGTTTGGGTTCCATCGTTTTCATATTCGCTTTTTTGTTCAAATAAGTGTGTAAGTCTATCTGATGCTACTAAGGCTTTCCCAAAATCGTTGATCAGTCTTCCTAAACCTCTAATAGGCCAAATTAAAAGTCCTACCAACATTAAAGCACTAGAAACAGAGGCAATGCTCATAGCTCCGGTTGATGCAAAATAGATTCCTAATAAGATAACGATTAAAAATTGGATCATCATTAATGTATCCATGCCACCCCAGTATAGAGCTACTAGTTTGCTGGCTTTAATATCGATATCACGATATGTTTTGTTTTTTTCATCTAGTTTCTTTACTTCATATGCTTCGTTAGCAAAAGCTTTAACAACTCTTGAGGCTGAGACGTTTTCTTGAATAACAACCATTACTTCTGCTTCTTTTTCTTCTACTTTTTTAAAAATTTTATCAATGTTAATAAAATAGATGATCGATGAAGCGGCACTAATAGGGATGACTGCTAATGTCACCCACATGATGGTTGGGTTCACATGATACATTTGATATGACCCAAAAATGACTGCTGAGATGAGACTAACAAATTCTAATGCTCTTTGTGAAACAAAGGTGGTTGTCAGATCAACATCAGAGGTAACTCTTTGAATGAGATCTCCTGAATCAACGTTGTTATGAAAATGATAGTCTAGATTTTGAATATGATCATATAAGTTTAATCTTAAATCTTGAGCAACATTTTCTAATAGCTTTCCTTTGACTTTAGCTTCAAAGAAAAGCATGATGAAACGTCCGGTTTGCCATGTCAGTAACATAAGGGAAATGACGATTGCAATTTGTATTTCGGTTTGATAGTTTTTTAAGAAATTTAAAATAAAATTGGGTAAATTCACTTCACTTGTAGCTGCATGTCCACTATTTTCTAAAACCTCAATTAAATATTGAGTAAATAAAGGCACATAAGAATAAGTTAACCTATGTAGAACAACAAAGATGATCGAAATCACAAAAAGCCCATAGTGTCCTTTTAATAGTTTAAATAAGTTTTTTAGTCGTTGCATAATATCCTCCTGAAAATAAAAAAAGGTCGTGTATGTTTATACACAACCTAAAAACACTATAAAATTCTACTTTAAATAGAAATCGCTCAGTGTTTGATGTTGTGTTGGTTTATTTTTATTAAATACATTCATCATTAACACCTCCGCTTTCATTTTAAAACTATTGTATCACATGTTTTTATACTTTTCAACCTCAAATCTTAGAATTGGTCTTTATTTTTCTTGTCAGGGTTTGTAAAAAGTGGGTGCCATCTTTATAAAAGCTTTGTTCTTTATATTGTGACGTCCCTTGTTCTATGAAAAACAGGTTAGTTTCAACATCATCTATGACATATTGATTTAAAATGAATGTTTGTTTTAAGTACGCTAAGATAGGTTTTTTAACATGTTCATATTTGATCTGGAAAAATTCAAAGATGATAGCGTGACTTGCTTTTTGAAAAACTATTTTCTTAGATAGGATTTGATGGATTAAGTGAATTTCTCCTAGCACATCATAGTTTTTTAATTTTAGAATCAATGCTTCTTCGGTATTGATTTCCTGGATATAAGATAAACTTTGTTGGTAGTTTTTTCTGTAATATAAGTTTTTTGCTAGTAAATATTGTTTTTGTTTTTCATCAACGCCTAATAGTTTTTCAACCTCTGCTTTATAAATATGGGTTTTTTCAAACTGTGCTAAGTAATCTAGATAGTCTACTTTTAAGTTTTGGGCAAACTGAAAATGACCATATTCGATGAGTTCTGATAATAGCGTTTGATATTCTTTTAAAATCGTTGCATGATGATTGAGCTTAAAGGCATGCTTTAATTTATAGTATAGTAATAAGTAATGAAGATAAATGTTTTTATATCTAATGTTTTCTACTTCCTCTAATAGTAAAAAAGCTTGTTTATGTAGATTCATGTGATCATATTGAATACTTGTAAATAAAACATATAATAAAACTTCTTGATCATTAAAATTTTTAATATATCCTAATAACTCATCATGATCATTTTTGATTTTCTCAAACTCTAGTCGATCAATTTTATAAATTAATGATAGAATTTTTCCTTGATAGGATAATTGGTCAATATCTATATGCTCATATGTTAATGGTTTGTTTTCAAATAGACTGGTGATGATTTGATTAAAAAAATCTTCAATCTTTTTTTCGTTTTGTGTAGATATTACTTTCAGTTCAAATCTTTTTACCAAATCTTCTAAAAATTTATCACTTGGTACAATCATATTATTTTCTACTTTTGATAAATAAGAAACACTACATATCCCTTCTGATCCTTCTTCTAGTGTCATTCTCATTTTTGTTCTTTGATGTTTAATCATTGAACCAATTGTTTTCTTATGTAAGTTAGATATTCTTCTTAGCTCTAATTGCTTTTTAAAATATACTAATGTAATCATTACACTTCCCCCTTTTAATAGTTGGAATTATAGTTTATTTGAAATGATAAATCCAATCTTTTTTGATTATATTTAAAAGCTTCTGCTTTTTAAAAATAAAAAAGACGTCTTTATAGACGCCTTTACTTGGGGTTGCTTGCTATTTGTTTTTGAAAAAATGGACAAACCTTTGATAACTCACATATCTGGCATTTAGGTTTTCTTGCGGTGCAATGATATCTGCCAAAAAAGATGAATTGATGGTGTAGTTTCAGCCATGTTTCTTTTGGGAAATAATCCATTAACTTTTCTTCAATTTTTAAGACGTTATCTTTTTCTTCTGCAATCCCTAGTCTAATAGAGACTCTTGTGACATGTGTATCTACTGCAAAAGCTGGAATATTAAAAGCATTACTTAAAACAACGTTGGCTGTTTTTCTTCCCACACCGCTTAATGCTTCTAATTGATTTCTTTGATCAGGAACTTTACTGTCATATTTTTCATAAAGATCAGTTGCAAGTGATTTGATGTTTTTGGCTTTGGTTTTATATAAGCCAATGGTTTTAATGATTTGTTCTAAATCACTGACTTCAGCATCTTTCATGGTCTCTGGTGTTGGATATTTTTTAAAGAGTTCTTTGGTTACTTTATTCACCGCAATATCGGTTGTTTGGGCACTTAAAACAACTGCAACTAATAATTCAAAATCATTTTTATAATCCAGTTCTGCTTTTGCATCCGGAAAGAGTTTGTTTAAATACTCTATGATTAATTGTGAATTCATCGCTTAAATAATTTTTCTATGATTTTATCTGCTTGTTCATCGGCTTCTAATGGTTCTATGTTGCTTTGGTTTAAAAGTCTTTCAATGTATCTAACAGATGCTCTTCCCGATAAATCCGCTTGATAAATTAACTCCATAATTTTATGATGCCCATATTCTTCTTTTTCATACCATTTTCTAATGATCTCTAATTCATATGCTGAAAGTGGTTTTCCAATTGCTATTTCCATTTGTTCAATGGCTTTGGTGATATTTGATTCCACTTGTTCCATTTTTCTTTTTTCTTCATCTTCTGCATAAATTTCTTCTATTTTTTCAAAAGTTTTATCTAGACTAAAAACTTCTCTTGTCTTGCCGTCTTTACTTTCTAAATAAAATGAGATGAACCCTTTGTTAATTAAACTATCTACCATTTCACCTATTTCATTTTGAGTGAAGTCAACTCTTTTAGAAAGCGCACTAACTGAAAAGGTTCTTCTTTTATAATAGCTAAATAAGGCCAGTAAAATAATTAGTTCTTGACTGGTTAGATTTAATCTTTGATGTTCTCTCATCAAAATTTTTTCTATCGCTAAGTCAGATTCCTCATATAATCTTTTAATTAACATCATTACTCTCCTTTTGCCACAATCGATAAAGCTTTTCTCGCCGCCATTTGTTCGGCTTCTTTTTTGGTTCTACCAGTTCCTGAGCCTAATAAAATGGATTCTAAATAAACTTCTGCTAAAAAGACTTTATTATGTGCAGGACCTTTTTCACTAACAATTTGATATGTGATAGTTCTTTTATCTGCTTGAACTAATTCCTGTAGTTTGGTTTTATAATCTTTAATGTTTTCTATTAGGTCTAAATGTGGTAAGACAATTCTTTGGAAAACACTTTTTGCTGCTAAGTATCCTAAATCTAGATAAATTGCACTAAAAAGAGCTTCAAAAGCATCTGCTAAGATGCTGTTTTTCAATCCCTTTGCTTTTTCTCCTTTGCCTAAGAGAATAAAGTTTTGTAGTTCTATTTTTTCAGCATATAAAACCAAGGCTTCTTCACAGACAGCTTGTGCGCGTTTTTTAGTCATCACACCTTCATCTGATTTTTCAGTTTTATATAAGTGTTCTGCCATGTATAAATCAATGACTGCATCTCCTAAAAATTCTAGTCTCTCATTATTTTCCGTTTGATGTTCATTTGCATATGAACTATGGGTAAGGGCTCTTTGGTATAATGAAAGGTTTTTAGGTTCTATTTGAAGTAAATCAAACAGTTTTTGCATCGGCTTCTAATAAAGATGTTACCTTACCTATAACATCTGCTTCTACTAATTCTTTTGCTTGTCTAATAGCGTTGTAAAATGCATAATCGTTAGATGAACCGTGGGCTTTGATGACAATGTTTTGTAATCCAGCGATCATCGCTCCACCAATTTCATTTGGGTCTAATGCTTTTTTAAATTCTTTTAATGATTTTTTTAGGAAAAGACCTACAATCAGTTTTTTAAAAAAACTGCTTGTTAGTTGTTCTTTAAGTAGGCTTGCTAATGATTTAGCGGTTCCTTCCATGGTTTTCATAGCGATATTTGCAGTAAAACCGTCACTTAGTAAGATATCTGCTTTGGTTTCTAACATTTCTTTAGGCTCTACGTTACCTAAAAAATTGATGTTTGGATTTTCTTTAAGTAAAGCATAAGTTTCTATATCTAGCGCTCTACCTTTGCCTTCTTCTGTTCCAATATTTAATAAGCCAACTTGAGGGTTTTCAACGTGTAATAAAGCTTTTGCAACAACAGTTGCATAAACAGCTAATTCTTCTAGGTGTTCTGCTTTTAAATCAACGTTTGCGCCACCATCTAATAAAATAGTGGATTTGCCTTTAATTAAAGAAGGCATCATTGGTGCTATGGCTACTCTTTTCATGGTTGGAAGTCTTTTGATGATTAAATGTCCTGCCACGACTAAAGCTTGAGTTGGTCCTGCAGAAACAATAGCATCTGCTTTTCCTTCTTTGACTGCTTTCATTGCTAAGAACATAGAAGCATCTTTGTTTTTTCTAAATTGACTGACTGGATCTTGTTCACCCATATCTAAATATTTATCTGTGTGGACGATTTCTAGTCTGTCATGAGGCGTTAAGTAAGGTGCCATTTTCGTTTCATCACCATATAAAATCACTGTAATATCTTTAAATTCAGATAGTGCTTTTAATGTTCCTTTGATGATTTGTTCTGGTGCATGGTCTCCTCCCATAGCATCGATTGCTAATCTTATCATAGTAATTACCTCTTTTCTTACATCTATTTGTATTATATCATGTTTAGCATTTGGTTTATATGTAGTTTTCTACATCTTTTCTTGCTTGAATTAAAATATTTAAATCTTGGGTTAAATCTAAATAGTTATATTTTAGATAGCCACTTTGTTTTTCTCCTAGAAATTCACCAGGACCTCTGGTTTTTAAGTCAAACTGACTTAAAACAAAGCCATCTGTTTCTTTGCTTAAAATAGTGAGTCTTTCATCATCTTCTTTTTCTGATACTAAATAACAATAACTTTTTTTATCTCCTCTACCAACGCGACCTCTTAATTGATGTAGTTGACTTAATCCAAAATGATTGGCCCCTAAAATAAAGATAGTGGTTGCGTTTTTAATATCTATGCCCACTTCAATCATTGAGGTGGCTAGTAAAACTCCTTTAGTATCTGTACTAAAGTTTTTCATCATGGTTTCTTGTTCTTCTATTTTTTGTTTTCCGTGAAGTAGATAAACATGTTTTATGCCTGCTTTTTTTAAGGCTTCATCAACTTGTTTGATGTTATATGATTTGGTTTCTGCATCTATGGCAGGTACGACGATATAGGTTTGTTCATTTTTTTCTTGTTGGGCTATGAGGGTTTTAACCATCGTTTTTTCATCTACTATTTTTGTTTCAACCGCTTTTCTGTTGGCTGGCTTTTCTTTAATAACTGAAACTTCTAAATCGCCAAAATAGGCAATAGCAAGCGTTCTTGGGATGGGGGTTGCTGTTAGATAGATGATGTCTGATAAATGATTTTTAAGTTTTAATGCTTCTTTGATTTTTACACCAAATTTATGTTGTTCATCGATAATGATTAATCCTAAGTGTTTAATCACTACTTTTTCTGATGCTAAGGCGTGTGTGCCTATGACAATCATAGGTTCATCATTTTCCAGATCGCTTAAAACTTGGGTTTTATTTTTGACTTTTGATGTTAAAAGCGCTGTTTTTATTTCAGGGTATAATGACATAAAGTTTTGATAATGTTGTTGGGCTAAAATTTCGGTTGGTGCCATTAAAACTGCCTTTTTACCTGCAGAGATTGCTCCAATGGCTGCTAAAAAAGCCACTACTGTTTTTCCACTGCCAACATCTCCTTGAATTAATCTTTCAGTCGTATGATTTTTTTTGAAATCTAAAAAGATTTCATTGACCACTCTTTGTTGGTCTTTGGTTAAGGTGTATGGAATTTTGCTTATTTTATCTTTAACGTATGTGATGTCATATGCTAATGCTTGTTTTAACGGTCTTTCTTTAATCGTTTTTAACCATTCTTTTTGTTGTTGGTAAGCCTCTTCATATTTAAGTCTTCTTATTGCTTGTTTTAAAGTTTCTAAGTTAGTTGGTAAGTGTAGATATTGATAGGCTTCTTTTCTTTCTAATAAATGATGTTTCTTTAATAACGGTTTGGGTAGATTTTCATAGATGGTCACTTGTTCTTTTTCAAATATTTCTTTCATGATTTTATAAACTTGGGTATCATGAATGCCTTCATAATGATACACAGGTTTTAAATTAGGAAGTAAAGGGTTTAAACTAATTTTATTGGCGATTAGCTTTTTAGTATATATGTTATATTTTCCTTTAATTAAAATTTCTTTTCCAATGGTTAAGGCTTTTTCTAAATAGGGTTGATTAAAAGCTGTGACCTCTATTTTTTTGTTTTCAATATGAATGAAAAATCGACTTAAACTCACCTTTTTTTTATAACTACTCACAGGACTTGCTACGGTGCCTATGATGGTAATAACTGAATCATTGGCTGCTTCATTAATTGAAGTTAGAACATAGTTTTCATAATTTTTAGGGCGTCTTAAAACAAGGTCATAGGTTGACCATATGCTGTTTTGAACAAAACTGTGATAGGTCTTTTCACCGACATATTTAACTTGTTTTAAAGAAATGATCATTTTATAGTTTCATACACCCTTTTGTGTTCCCTTTCTCCTTGATAAAGATACTTAACTTGTTTTTGGTTTGGTTTTAATGTTTCTTTTTGGTTAAAGACTTTTTCATAAGTTTCAATACTTAATTTTTGTCTTTGATTTAAAAGTGCTTCATGTTCTTTGGTTAATAAATGATTTTTATAGTCTTTCTCAATGATTGCACTAAAAAACTCACCAACAGCTCCTGATCCATAACTAAATAAGCCGATACGATCGCCTGCTTTTAAATTACCTTTTTCTAGTAATGAAATGAGACTTAAATATAAAGATCCTGTATAAATGTTTCCAACTTCTTTATTGTAAGTGACCGCCAGTTGGTATTGATCAAATAGATGTTTATCTTCTGTTTCATCTAAAACTGATTTTAAAGATTTAAGACCGATTTTAGTGTATGGTATGTGTAGACAAAAGCCTTGAAAGTCTTTTTTAGTTAAATGGTTTTCGTTTAAATATCCTTGGTATGTTTTTAAGAAAAATTCTTGATATTTTTCATTTGAGTAATGCCCATCCACAAAAGCTGCTTCACTATAATTGGGACGCCAAAAGTCATAAATATTTTCTGTATGTTCATAAGTATTTGGTTCAAGGGTTAAAATAGAAGGGTTTTGACTCATTAAAACAGCTACTGCACCTGCGCCTTGTGTGGGTTCTCCTCCTGTGTTTAAACCATATCTGGCAACATCTGAACCAATAATTAAGACGTTGCTGTTGGGTTTTCTTAAAAGGTGACCATAAGCTAATTGAATCCCTGCTGTTAAACCATAGCACGCTTGTTTAATTTCAATGGCTTTGGCTCTTTGGTCTAGATTTAGAAGTTCGTGAATAAAGGTTGCTCCTGCTTTAGAGTGATCAACGCCTGATTCTGTTGCAAAAATGATTAAATCGATATTTTTTTTGTTTTCGTTAGTTAAAATCATTTGCGCAGCGTGTGCACCCATCGTAATAGGGTCTTCAAAGGAAGGCATCACAGACATCCTGGTTTGTCCTAGCCCGATTAAAAATTTATTTGGATCAGTCATTCTAGCTTCTGCTAGTTCTTTTTGTTCTATATAAAATCCAGGGGTGTAAAAAGCTATTTTATCTATTCCTATTTTCATGGTCTATCTCCTTGTTTATTGATGATTAATGTATAAAAATTATATCATATTTTACAATATACTTTATCTTTATCTTGTTTTATTGGTTTTAAAATTATTTTAATATGATATAATAAACCGAATATTTTATGACTATAGAGGTATATAATGGGGAGAAAACGTCTTAATTATTTTTTATTTTCAGCATTTTTTGTATCATTATTGTTACTTTTATTTATTGGAGATCCAGTGGTTTTGTTTCAAAACTATTTTTTAATTTTAAAAAATCCTGGGATTTTGTTAACTGATTTTTTAGCGATTGCTGGATTACGAGCAACCCTTTTAAATGTGTTTATAACGCTTTTACTAAATGTTTTACTTTTAAAGTTTCATAAACAAGAACTTACCGGCGGTGTCATTGCTTGTTTGTTTACCATTGCTGGGTTTTCTTTTTTCGGTAAGAGTAGTATTAACTTTATTCCTTTATATTTAGGTGTGATTCTATATACTAAGATTCATAAGTTTCCTATCAAGGATCATATCAATGTTTTACTTTTATCTTCAGGATTATCACCAATTGTAAGTTATTTGGTTTTTGGTTCTGTTCTAAATCCATGGGTAGGTCTTTTAGTTGGTGTTAGTTTGGGAGTCTTAATTGGTTATTTATTGCCTATTTTTAATGCGCATGCATTAAAATTTCACCAAGGTTATAATTTATATGCCACCGGATTTTCTATGGGTATTTTATCAATGGTTGTGACTGGGGTTTTAAACTCTTTAAAAATTTCTGTTGAAACAGTTTATATTGTGAGTAAAAATTATCATTGGTTTTTACTTTATGCAACTATTTTTATTACAGTCTCTTTAATTTTAGCGGCCTTTATTTTAAAACCTAATTTATGGTCGGACTATAAAAAAATCATTACTTCTACGGGTAGACTTTCTACTGACTTTACTAAAGTAGGTAGTTTGCCTGCTACTTTGTTAAACATGGGGTTTATGGGCATTATTTCAATTGCGTTAACCTTAGCTTTGCATTTCTTATCACCTAACGAATTTACTTTCTTACTATCCGGTCCTTCGTTTGGGGCTATTTTAACCGTGATTGGCTTTGGGGCTTATGGAAAACATCCATCAAATACTATTCCTGTTATTCTTGGGGCTTTGGTTTCTATGTATTTAACACCTATCTCAGTAACAACAGGAACGATCATCGCTATTTATTTTGTGACAGGTCTTGCACCAATTACTGGACGTTTTGGGATTTTAGCGGGGTTTTTAGCCGGTTTTATTCATTTAATGATTACACCCTTGGCTTTATCATTTCAAGGCGGTTTTGATTTATATAACAACGGATTTGCTGCAGGTTTTGTCGCTGCGATCATTGCCTCGATCTTTGTGGCATTAAGAAAAGATATAGATTCTAGTGATTTATACTACTAATATGAACTTTTACTTGCTATAAATGGTATAGCAAGTTATAATATTTTTGTTTAAGGGGATGATTTAAAATGAGCAACGAAGTTGTCATCGTAAGTGCAATTAGAACAGCTACTGGAAAATTTAAAGGTGTATATAAAAATACATCTGCTATTACTTTAGGTACAAGTGCTTTAAAAAAGGCTATTTTGGATGCACAAATTAATCCAAATGAAGTTCAATATACAATTATGGGAAATGTTTTACAATCTGGATTAGGACAAAATCCCGCTAGACAAGTTGCTATTCATGCAGGTATTCCTGTATCTAAACCAGCTTTAACTGTAAATGAGGTTTGTGGTTCAGGATTAAAAGCTATTCACTTAGGAATTCAACAAATTCTTTTAGGTGATTATGATATTGTCGCTGTAGGTGGTTTTGAGAATATGACTCAAAGCCCTTTATTGTTAGATAGATTTAATATTTCAAATCAAAAAGATAGTATTTATTTTGATGGTTTAGAAGATGCTTTTAGTAGAAATTCTATGGGCATGACAGTTGAGAAGTTAATTGAAAAACATCATGTTTCTAGACAGGAACAAGATTTATATGCTTATCATAGTCAAAAAAGAGCAAGTTTAGCAACTAAAAACGGTTATTTTAAAGATCAAATCGTTGGTGTGGAAACTGAGTCTGGCTTGATTTTAGAAGATGAGCCGATTAGACATGAAACAGATTTAAATAAACTTTCTGAATTAAAAACAATTTTCTTAGATCATGGAACGATTACTGCTGGAAATGCTTCTTCTATTAATGATGGGGCTTCTGCTTTAATTTTAATGAGTAAAAAAGAAGCGGTGAGAAGAAATATTCCTATTTTAGCTACTTTTAAAGGTTTTACTGAAATAGGGGTTGACCCAGAGGAAATGGGGATTGCTCCTTTGCATTCCATTCATAAGATTTTAATGCAACAAAAATTAGAATTATCAGATATCGATTTATTTGAAATTAATGAATCTTTTGCTGGTCAAGTTTTATTGGTTTCTAAACCACTAAATATCCCTCATGAAAAACTGAATGTTAATGGTGGTGCCATTTCATTGGGACATCCAATTGGTTCTTCTGGTTCTAGAATTATGGTTAGTTTAGTTCATGAATTAAATCGCCAAAAGAAGAAATTAGGTCTTGCTTCTTTATGTATTGGTGGAGGGATTGGTATAAGTATGCTTATTGAAGGAAATAACTATGAATAATGATTTTGATAAGTTTTATTTAAAACCTATTGAAGAGCGTAAACGCATTTTAAAACAACATTTAAAGTATGATGATACTTTAGATGTTTTTCTACCTATAGAAGTAGGTAATCATATGATTGAAAACTATTTGACTAATTATGAAATTCCGATGGGTGTTTCCTTGAATTTTTTAATTAATGATAAAGAGTATTTGATTCCGATGGCTACTGAGGAACCTTCTGTGATTGCTGCTGCGAGTCATGCAGCGAAGATCATTAAAAATAATGGCGGGTTTTCTTCTTTTGTTATTTCTAGATTAATGACTGGTCAAATTATTTTTCATAAGGTTAAAAAGCCTTTGGAATTACTTCACTTAATTGAACAGCATCAAAAAGATTTGATGCATGTTGCAAATCTTTCACACCCTAAAATCGTTGAATTAGGTGGCGGGTTAAGATCGATTCAAACACAAATGATTGAAGATTTTGTTGTCATTTATGCAACCATTGATACCAAAGATGCTATGGGAGCAAACACCATCAATACGATTTTAGAAGCGATGAGTGATTATTTAAAATCCATTACTGAAGAATCAATTTTAATGAGTATTTTATCTAATCTTTCAACTGAATGTTTAGTGGAAGCTTATTGTGAAATTGATCCTAAAATGTTAAAACATAGTGATGTGATTGCAGAAAAAATTTCAGATGCTAGTTTGATTGCACATTTAGATCCTTACCGAGCAACCACACATAATAAAGGCATTATGAATGGTATTAGCGCAGTGGTTTTAGCGACCGGAAATGATACAAGAGCGATTGAAGCATCACTTCATTCTTATGCATCTTTAGGTGGAAAATATGAAAGTTTGACTCATTGGACTATTAATAAAAAAGGAAATATTGTTGGTTCTATTAGAATACCAATGGCTATTGGAACAGTCGGTGGAACGATTGATATTCATCCAAAAGCTTTACTTTCTAAAAAGATTTTAGGTTTTAAATCTACTGAAGAGTTAATGACGATTATCGCCTCAGTTGGTTTGGCTCAAAACTTTGCGGCGCTTTATGCTTTAACTACAGATGGGATTAATAAAGGACATATGCAGTTACACGCTAAAAGTTTAGCCTTACAGGCAGGTGCTTCTGGTGATGAAGTGTTTCATGTCATTAAAGGATTAAAGAAAGCTAAAGACTATACTTTAGAAAAAGCTGTTTCTATTTTAAATGACTTAAGAAATAAATAAGATATTAATAAAAAA
>CALGYU010000039.1 GCA_937934685.1 uncultured Acholeplasma sp.
ATGTGAATGGTGAAGCAAAAACAGGTGCTTTCTTTGGTAAGTTACTAGAAGGTGGCGTTGTTAAAAATCTAGTTATTATGAACTCATCTTTCAATAGTAAAGGTGAAGCAGCAGCATTTATCGCTTCATATGGACATGGTGGTACAACTTTTAGTAATTTAACGTTTATTAATACGATTATCAATCAGACAACTAGTAGTTATGCTGGTTTATTGTATGCTGATAATCAAAATAATGCATCAAGTTTGCCAGTAAAAATAGAAAATATAGTTGTAAAAAATGATAAAAGCAATACGATCGTTGCATCAGCTTACGCAGGAGTTTTAATTGGACATATTAGAGATGCACAAACTGTTAATATGAAAAATATTTACATTGACACAGTTTTAGAGACCAAGGGTAATGTCGCCGGAGCTTTAGTAGGTAGAATTCAAAAAGAATGAACTACTTTAAATTTTGAAGACTTTTTCTTCACAGGAAAGATTCAAGGTGTCAATTACATTGGTGGTATTGTTGGGCAATCTGATGTTAGTTCAACAATTACTTTAAAAAATGTTTTATTTGATGATGCAACTATTTTAGGAACTGGGACTACTGTGGATTTTCTTGTAGGTAGAAAAGCAAACGGTATTGATTTGACAGTAACTGCAGTATTTTATACTGAATCTTTAAAAGTTTTTGTAAGTACTAATAAGCCAGTAGCACTTTTACCATCTGAAACAACTAAAGTAGTCATAACTGAGACATGGTTTAATGAATCATTATTTGATAAACTATTCTTTGTCTATGTAGAAGGAGAAATTCAACCTAATATCGATTTAGGGCCATCTGAAGTCATTGGTATTGTAATCGCAAATGGTTCTTATGATGAGTTTTTCATCAAAGATGCGGATACTGTTTTAAATTTTGATAATTTAGAAGTGTATTTAGCTTACTCAGATGGACAAACTATCTTACTTCAAAAAGATGAGTATCAAATCGATCAAGGTTCCTTTGACCCTACACAAACTGGGACATATGAAATTATTGTTACTTATTTAGAATATGAGGCAAGATTCACAGTACAAGTGGTAGAAATAACAGAACTTATTGCTTATACCTTTACTCAAAAAACAGTCTTTAAAGTTGGGGATACAATTGATGAAGCAGCCTTAAATAAAACAGTTTTCAATGCTGAAATTACTAATGGGGATACTATATTAATTGAAGATGACCTAACTTATGATTTCTCCTTAGTTAAAACAGTGCCAGGAAATTACAAAGTTAAGGTGATATACAAAAATATTTATGAAACAACTATTGATGTAACCATCATTGCCAATTACATTCAAGATAATGATGCTACAGTTGAAATTTTCGTAGATCATGCAGTTGAAGTATCAGGCTTAAATACAGATGGTGTCATAGTCGTAAAAACCATTAAAGAAGCATTTAATATTTTAGAAGGTTCAAACCTTAAAGCAAGTACGATTAAAAAAGTATACATTAAAAATGGAACATACTTTGAAAAATTAAGTTTAAACATTCCAAATGTGCATTTAATAGGTGAAAGCCAAGCACAAACAATTATCGATTATGATGCAGCTTCTGGCAGTTTAACTCCAGAGTTAGGTACTTGGGGAACACAAGGATCTGCAACATTTACTGTAAACTCAAATGCTAAAGGCTTTATTGCCCATAATTTAACATTTAGTAATTCATTTGATTATTATGGTTCAAATATCAAAGACAAACAAGCAGTTGCATTAGTGACACAAGCAGATCAAGCAATTTTCTATCAAGTTTCTTTCTTAGGGCTACAAGACACTTTATATGCCAAAGATGGTAGACAATGGTATTTAGATGTTTATGTTGAAGGTATTATAGACTATGTATTTGGTAACGGCGGTCCTGCGTTTTTTGAAAATTCAGAATTTAAGACGCTACAACGCTTAGGTACTAGTGCAAACGGAGTTATCACAGCCCAAAAAGGAATAGCTTCCGATAAGGCAGGATCACTTCTAAAATACGGTTATGTGTTCTATAATAGTGGATTTACGGCTTCTGATGATATGACAACTACAATATCTTTAGGTCGTCCATGGGGCAAAGATGCGGCGGTTACATATATTAATAGTGACTTCCATGATAAGGTAAGTTCTCAAGGTTGGGATGAAATGTCAGGTAATAAACCAGAAAATGCACGATTCTTTGAATATAACAATAAAAAAGGTGCCATTTCCTTTGAAACAACTATAGGGAAGCAATTAACCGCAGAAGAAGCGGTTTTATATAGTGAAAAAGATGTTGACTTTGGGACAGAAAATGGTAGTTAT
>CALGYU010000040.1 GCA_937934685.1 uncultured Acholeplasma sp.
TTTGAGTCCCCCTTATATGTTTTTTTTATTATATCATTTTTTTATTTAAAAATATTATCTAGATAGGCGTTAAAGAGATTTTTGTCATTTCTTATCAAAAATTGGTCAACTCTTTTAAACATACTGCCCCTTAATGTCATGGTTGAAATGCATAATTCATCTTTTCTCATTAGTTCATTATCTAAGAGTAATAAGTTGTGTGTCGATAAGATGAGTTGCTTATGATAAGGTAAATTGTTTTGTAGTAAAGTTTTAGTCGTTGTAGGATGTGTGTGTAATCCAAAGTCATCGATGACTAAAATGGTTTCTTCTTTGGCTGTAAATAACATAAGATACATAATGATTTGTTTATATCCTGAGGATAACTCATGATAATACTTTTGAGTATCTCTAATTGTGACTTTAGTTAAATAGACTTTTAAGTCAGATTCATTTAAAAAAACAACTCGGTATAAATACCCAAACATTAAGAAGATGTGTTCTTCTGTTTTTTGATGATGTTTTAAGTAGCTGATGTATTCTAACCACCTATCATATTTATGTCTACCTAATTCAACTCTAATATAATCTAAGGTGACTTCTTCATATTTCATTTGTGTAATAGGGATTTGAAGTTTGAGTAGTTGCATAATGATTTTATGATGTTGATGATATGAAAAGTATTTGAAGTGATACGTTTCATCATCAACATATACGATGAGTTTGTTAAAAAAGCTAATGATGTGATGAAAGAATTCTAATTCTTTAAAGTCATTGATGTATTTATCTTTCATTTTGGTAATTAATAACGTTTTTCTGTCATATCTTAAATCATATAAATAAGCTTGTAGCCTTTCTTTGGCAGCTTTTGAAATCTTTTCATCAAAAACTTCTTTTTCCACTTCTTTTCGTTGAAAGTGGAATTTTTTTATTTTGGTTTTTGATTTGATTTCATATAAATATTCTTCATGGATTTCTTTATTATAAATATTAAAGATGACACCATACTGATAATGGTGATCTTGTTCTATGAAGCTTAGTTCAATTTTAGTTGAATTTTGATGATTGTTAGGATTTTTATAATATATATCTTTAGGTAAAACGGTTAGGTTTTGATCATAGATTTGCTTTAAATAAGATAAGGCTTTAATGACATTGGTTTTTCCTGTATCGTTTTTCCCGATAATAAGCTTAGTTTTTAAAACTTTTGTGTCTTTATCGTGGATAAATAGATGATTTAAATGTCTTTTTTCTTTAGAAGCTAAGAAATTGAGGTTAATTTCTTCATTAATAGAAAGCATGTTAGAAATGGCTATATTTGTAATCATAAAAACACCTTTTTCTTTTATTTATTAGATATATTATATCATTAATGCAGTTTTATTGTTTATAAAACGAATATTTCGTTTTATTGGTTTTATTAAGTTCATTCCTTTTATTTTTTGGACTGGCTTCTTTATAATGAGTATAGTAAGGAAGTGATGGCATGATTGAACTTAGAAATATTGATAAAAGCTTTGTTACAAATGATCTTGAGCATAAAGTATTAAGCAACATTAATTTAAGCATTCAAAAAAAGGATGTTTTTGGTTTGGTTGGTAAAACAGGTTCTGGTAAATCTACTTTGATTCGCTTAATGAATGGTTTTATTTTACCTGATTTGGGTGAGATTTATTTAACCAATGAGTTATTGACAAAAAAAAGTAGACATCAGTTGGTTAGAAAAACATCTATGATTTTTCAGAATTTTAATTTGTTAAATAACTTAACTGTTTTAGACAATGTTTTACTTCCTATAAGAATTAGAAAGAAAAATAAAAAACTTTATATGGATAAAGCATCTGACTTATTATCTTTTGTTGGTTTAGAAAATAAAGAGAATGTTTATATTAAACATCTTTCTGGTGGGGAAAAACAAAGGGTTGCTATCGCTAGGGCTTTAATGACTGATCCTGAAATTATTTTTTGTGATGAGCCTACCAGTGCTTTAGACCAAAAGGTTGCTTATGAGGTTTTATCTCTTTTAAAAAAGATTAATCAAACTCTAGATACAACCATTGTTGTAATTTCACATGATATTAATGTTATTAAAATGCTTTGTACTAAAGTAGCGATCCTAGAAGATGGCACGATTAAAGAAGTGATAAAAAGGGTGCCTGAAGATATTAAGCCTTTGGATTATAAGGAGGCTTTGACTCATGTTTAAAGTGATTCTAGATTATAAAGAAGAGATTTTAAAAGCTTTCTTTGAAACTTTTGATATGGTGTTATTCTCACTTATCTTTTCTATTTTAATTGGGGTTTTTATCGGTTTTATTTTATTTTTAACTAGGAAAGATGGTTTATACCAAAATAAAGTTCTTTATTTTATTTTTTCTGGTTTGGTTAATATCATTAGATCTATTCCCTTTTTCTTACTTATCATCATTTTAATTCCTTTAAATGATTTTATTTTAAGGGATATTCTTCAACTAAGTACTGGCTTTGGGGTTAATGCTTCTAAGATTCCTTTGACCATTATTGGTTTTGCGGTTTTCGCAAGATTCACAGAACAAGCTTTTTTGAGTGTTGACAAAAATATTTATGAAACATCTTATGCTTTAGGTGCTGATCATAAGCAATATGTTTATTTGTTTTTATTAAAAGAATCAGCGCATCATTTGGTCTTATATATTGCATCAACCGCAATTAGTTTACTTGCTTATTCTACCATCATGGGTGTTATCGGTGGGGGTGGTTTGGGTCATTTAGCTATTAAAGAAGGGTATCAAAATTTTAAGTATCCTTTAATGTGGTTTATTATTATTGTGATGGTTATAATTGTGCAACTGATTCAATTCTTAGGAAATATCGTTGCCAAAAAATTAGATAAAAGATAACAGGAGGACATTA
>CALGYU010000041.1 GCA_937934685.1 uncultured Acholeplasma sp.
TCTCCTATTACCTGAGAAACTAGTCTTCTACCTTCCCAATAGAATTCTTGAGTGTTTGTTTCTGATTTTGTGTGGTTAGTAAGTTGATTTTGTGTGATACTTAATACATTTCCTATTTGGTCATATGTATAGACATCAGTTTTAATTAATTCACCATTCATAAAGTATGATATCTCATTGATTTGATCTTTCCAAGCACCTTGGTGATAACTGATCCTAGTTTCTTTTAAAGGTTTTTCTGTTATTTTTCTATATAGGTAAGTTTTTATAGAAGTGATATTACCTCTTTAATCATAAGTATAAGTTAAAGTTCTTTCATATCCTTCTAAATAAATATCTTCGCGAATCAATCTACCAAAACCATCATATGTATAATTATACAATTCATTACTACGTCCAGTAATCTTGATTTCTATAATATTTCCTAATTGATCATATTTAAATTGATGGGTATCATTGGTTAGATTATTTTGCTTATACGTGATTTTATCTATTAATAAACTTGTATTACCTAAATTTGTACCTGGATTTAAATAACTCATTTCTTGACTAAGATTTAAACTTGTGCCTACAATTAAGTTAATTTTCTTAATTCTTCTTAAAGCATCATTTTGGTCTATTTGATATTCTTTTCTAATCTCTTGATTACTCACTTGATAGTAAGTATATTCATATTCTCCTGTGAATTGATTATAGATATAATAAACTTTTCTATTCACTCCTTGGTAACGATAGTCACTACTTCTTATATTTCCTAGCCCATCGTATTCATAGATGACCTTGTTATCATTTTGGTCAACAATTTGTTCTAATCTGTTGGCTAGATCATATGAATAAAAGTAAATATCATTACTTCTTAAATCTTTATACATCGTAAGTCTGTTTTTTTGGTCATAAATATACTCATATAAGTCTATGTGATTTAAACTTATCTTACTTATGTTATCTTGCTTATCGTATGTAAAATAATAGGTATCATTATTACCATAAGCTTGTGACCCCAACTTATATGTTTGATATTTTTCTAACATATGTATATCTTCTAAATAACTTAGGGTTAGATAATCAATTCCTGCAATTTTAATGTTTGTGACTCTATCTAATTGATCATAACCAAACTCATAGGTCACACCATCTATTGAGATACTCTTTAATCTATAAACTTCATCATATGTCATATCTTTAATGATTTTAGCATTGGTTAGATTTTCTATCTCTTCTTGCTTAATCAAATTACCAAAACTATCATAAGTAAAATATGTTTTATCTTGATTAGCATTTTCAATCATGTCTATTAACCCTGTTAAATGGTTAACTTGATACTTTGTCTTATTACCAAATTCATCCATACTTTCGTTGATATATTGAAAATCTGTTGTATAGCCAACGCTTGTTTTAAACCACTCTTTACTTTGATCTCCTAAAATGGTTTCTTTGACTTGATTTTTACTTGTATAGGTGTAACTGGCTTTTACGTTATTTAAACTTAATTGACTTATATTATTATATTGATAGCCAATATTTAGTTTTTGATTATTTTCTGTCACACTAGTCACTCTGTAGTTATAATCATAAGTATAGCTGGTTACTTTGCCTGCTGACTGTTTTTCTAATAGATTTCCATTACTAAGATTATAACTATAGGCCGTCTTTAGATCATCATGATATAACTGAACGTTATCAAATAATGCCTCGCCTGTTCCTTGATATCTTAAAGCCACTGTAACTTCTAAGGTTTTATAAGGAATTTCTATGGCTGTCATTTGATATTGCCATTCTTTTATACTGGCATTAAATGGCAGATAATAACTAACAGTTCCTATACTATCATCATCATTTTCTTTGGTAATATGAATCTCTAGTCCAAAAACTCTATTTTTGTTAAGACCACCTGTTGCGCTACTTGGTGCCGCATTTGCTTTTGCCCAAGCTCCTACCATATAGGTTTCACCTTCTGTTAAAAAGTTGGTTACTACCTGACGTGCATATCTATTTTCAAATGAGTCTCCTACAATTTTTAAATGAGTCTCTCCAAAAACTGCACCCGTTTGATTGGGAACTGTATTTGAAGCACTACTTGCACCTCTAGTTTCCCAGTTACTAAATCCTTCTTCAAAGGAATGATTAGCTAATACATTATATCTGGTATCAATAAACCCTTCACTTAATTCTACATTATCAAAATAAGTTGTTGTGTTTAAAATAAGATTTTCTAAACTAATCTTTACTGTTTCTTGATTAGTAAGCATAAAGTCTAGAGTTATCTTTTCCCATTGGCCTGTTTTTTGACTTAAAACATGAGATGAAAGACTATTTGATGTTACACTCACTTTTGCTTTTCCAATAGATGATTCATTTTTGACCCAAACGCTCAATCGATAAGAGCCTTTCTTTAAGTATATATTTTGATTCACCAAGCTGTTTGCTGCTTGATTTAAAATCTTTAAACTCTTATCTCCTAATAACCTAGTTTCATCTGTCGCTTTTATTTCGCTAGAGCCATTTCCCACATGCCATGGTGCTAACCCATTGATGTTTTCAAATCCATGATTAGAAATATAGTTATGGGTTTGTTTAATGACATCTGATGATTCTATGATTTTATGATTAATATAATAATTAGGTGCTTGGTCTATAAGATCATAGCCATTTAAATTAGAATGAATATTAATATATGAAAAAGGATTGGCATATCTATAATAAGAGGCGTTAACATTTGAATCTATGACGTTAATTGTATGCCCATAATTATCAAAATAATAAGTGACCCATTCATTCTTATGATTTGTATAGGTCGTTTCTAAAAAGCTATGATTAATTCTAATCTTTGATAAAACTTCTCTATCATCTTCTAAGGTAATATTGGTAACCTTGCCTGATAAATTATGGGTGTATATGACCTTATAGTTATCTATGCTTGAATAGGCTGTTGTAAGCCTTCCTGTTTGATAACTATAATAAAGTGTACTCATTTGTTTTAAAACATTAGATGTTTTATCATAGTTCATATAAACCACTACAGAGTTTAACAGTGTTAGAGAATAATTATAGACTCTTTTTTCTACCGTTTTATAACTGCCATTTGGCTGTATGAGTTTAAGTTCTGTTTGGCTTAATTGATTATTATTATACGTAAAAACAATTTGATTTCCAACAGAGTCTTTTAATAAAGATATTCTATCTTCATTTAAATATGTGATACTAATACTATGATAGTTCGCGTTATTTCTTATGGTTATGAGTTTGCCTTGAGCATTAAATTCATACTTAATTTGCTCAGGCGTGCTAATGGTTGCATATGTTAATTGCCCGTTATAAAACTCTTGATACAACTCCCATCTACTGCCATCTTCTGCAATACTATAATCCCATTGATAAGGATACTCTGACTGATCGCTTGAAAAAAGACTAAAATATACTTTGTTCCCATCTGGAGTATCTAGATAATATTGATTTAAGTTACTATCATATAAAATAATATAATTATAGTTCGTCTTATAACCATACCCATAACCAATGGTACTGTAGCCATTGATTCCGTTATGATAAAAACTTAAATTCAGTGGTAAATATTCATTTTGTACAAAATATTCATCTCTTTTAAAAACTAAATTACCTGTAAAGTCTGAAACATAACCTGTTCCTGCCTGCCCTAACTCCTGTGAGGTATAGGTCCAATAGTTTTTAAGTCCACCTTTGGTTTCATAACCTATTCTTACCACCGGTCTTACTTCATAGGAAGCTTGGCTTTGGTAAATATTTATAACTGAATTATGATGGCTCTCTGGAGCGATAGTTAACCCAAAGTTTGATCCATTTTCATGCCATTCTTTTGTAGGTCTTGAAATATCAAAAACAAGTGGCGTATCAACATATCTAAAATCATAATAATCTATAATTTCCTTATTATAAAGTGGCTTTGTGTTCCAATTTACAGTACTGTTAGTATAGTTTGTTATGTTTCTATAAACATTTATTTGATGATTACTACTCACCTTATCTACTCTAGATAAATTTAAATGACTATAGGTAATCACATCGCTTGATTTAATGAATGACGGTATACTAAACTTGATTAGAATATCTTTTCTCGTAGTGACCGCTTTTTCATATCCCACCTTCATAATTGACTGATTG
>CALGYU010000042.1 GCA_937934685.1 uncultured Acholeplasma sp.
GTTGCCCTTGATATGTAAAGTCTCCTTGCTACTTCGGCTTTACCAAGTCCGTTAATTAAAACATCTAATTGATCTAATATATTTTTATATGCATCATTCATTGAGCTCCTCCTTAATCTTACTAATTTGATTTTCTATTAAAACCATATTGTAAGCTATAATAGTTCTTATTTCATTAAAATCCCATGTCTTGTAATTTATTTCTGCTTTCATGTCATCAACTAATTGTATAATCAATTTTCTAAGGTTATCATTTTTCATAATGTTCCTCCTTTATCATTTCATGCATTATTTCATATATTGGCCCTAATGTTTGAATTTTAGATTTTTGATCATAATCTTTAATTCTTGTAAAAAGTTCAGTCAATGTTTCAAAATCCCATTTACCTTTTTTCATTTTCCATCCCTTCCTTTTCCTTTGTACCTATATAATATCACACTATACGCATAGTGTCAAGCGTTTTATACATAAAAAGTATTTATTTATTTTTTTATTATTTTTATACATTATATGTATACTAACAATGTTATAATATAGATGTAGATATAATGTAGACTTGTTGGTTTACTGTAAAAAATCTGATGCCACGGTCAACTGTGAAGAGCAGTGTGGAATTTAAGTAGGTGAAGGTTTGACGGCCTTAGCGGTGTAACAAAGAGCACTCAAATTTATCTACACTAATAAAAATACAAAGGAGTTATAAAGATGAGTGAAAATCTACAAAAAGACCCTGTTATAGAAAATGGGCAAGAACAAATTTATTTAGATCAAATCAAGGATTTGAAAGAAAAGTTAGAAAACGAGATGATTTCTAAAGAAGAATATGACAAGCTTCTTCTAGATCATAAAAAATTATTAAGCGATTATGTCAATAAAAGACCACCAATCGTTAAAGATGAGAAAGATAAGAAAACAGCAAAAGAACTTAGTCAATATTTTACAAAAGAAAATGATATGACTAATCGCGAGTATTGGAAAAACGCTTTAGAGTATAGAGATGCATATATGGCAGAATACAAGCGTGATCCATTTGATAATCCAAACTCTAACAATGCAGATCCTGAAAAGGCTGCAGGTGTTGCAGCTACGATTAGAGAATTATTAAATCAATATCCGGATGACACCGAATTTAGAATCAAGTTAAATTCTGTCATGAAGGATGATCCAATGGTTTTAGCAAGAATAAGAAAAAGATAAATTCTAAGGAGGAATTAAAATGGCTATTACTTTAAACACAAACTTTGTATTTGGTACATTATCAAATATGATTATTTCCACTCAAGTATTTTCCGATGGCATTGGTGAACTTGGTGGCGTATATTCAAATAGGAAAGTAGATGGTACACTTTACGGTGATACTAAACGCTACATTTCAACGGATGCACTCAGATCGTATCCTTGGGATGGAACTGATGATACCGGTGGTTATAATTTATTAACAGTTAAAAGACCACCAGCACCGGTTGAACAAACGCTTGTTATTGATCAATTTAGACAAGTCCCTGTTACGATTGATGATTACTTAACCAAACAAGCGTTCTCAGATGAGGGTTCATTCTCTGCTTTTAATGGTGTTGTTTTAGGTTGGTTATCAACAACTAAAAGAGTTTATGAACATACCAAGTTTTCGGCAGATATTATTGTATCTGGTTTATCAGGTGCAACTGCTTTTGCTGATATTAATTTAGATACACCAAGTGGTGTTACCATCACTGGTTATGATCTATTAAAATATCGTGCACAAGAATTATACAAACAACTTGAAGATAACATTAAAGAATTATCAGAACCATCAAGAGATTATAATGACAATGGTTTCTTAAGAACTTATAAAATGGAAGACTTTGACATTATTGCACCTTTAGGTGTTTTATCAAGTGTTAGAAAACATGACTTACCATTTTTATATAATCAAGATGACAAACCATTATTTAAAGAAGTACATTGGAAATACTTTGGTGAAATCAATGAATCCAGTGGTACAACTACAGCTACAAATAAAACTGTTCGTTCATTAATTGAAACTGATTATGATGAAGTTCATGTTTTCCCAGGTGATTTATTACCAAACTCTACAGCTTATTTAGCAAATGAAACATATACTTGCGATTATTCTGCAAGACCATCATTAAATGATGAAGTTACACTTTTAATGGTACATAAAAAAGACTTCCCTATCATGTCTGCATTTACAGTCGGTACATCCTTCTTTAATGCACGTAGATTAGATATTAATCATTATCTAACCTTTGGACATAACAATGTATATGATGCACACATTGGTGAATATGCATTGCTTAAAGTGTCAACAAGCATCACCTAACAATTGGTTTTTCCTTTGTAACGGTTTTAAGCCCTTATCCGTGATAAAAAAAGGGCTTTTATTTTTAAAAGGGAGGTTAACAAATGGATTTATATTTTATTAAAGCAACAATGCACGGTTCTGTTTATAAACTAAGTGATTTTTACACCGGATCAAACTATAAACTAAACCCTGATTACAAAATAAATGTTAACTTAAAAGCTGATAACTTAACTAGTATCGTTTTACCACCTGGATTGTCATTTGATCCTAGAAATTTTACGCACGTGATAGTACCTGATATGGATATTGTTTATAAGATAAATAGGTATGATTATGAAAACTCTAATCAAGTAAAGTTATTTTTAGAAGAAGATGCCTTTATATCTAGTTATCATGATTTTATTACTAAAGATATCTATATCAATCGTTCAAATAGTGCTAATCTTTTTACAGGCTTACACGATGTTAAAGATATCGCAATCAAACATCAAGCGAATTATTTCTCTAGAGCGGTCCCAGAAAATTATACAGGATTGTGGGCTTTATTTACTTTTCAAAAGTCAGATAATGATATAACAATTAAGACTAAAAACTTAGATATATTACCGTTTGTTGAGGGTAGTGGTACATTTACAAGCCTACTAGAATTACGATCGGCATATCCTGATTATGAGACCGATGTGATAACACCTTTTAATGTCGATTATTATTTAAAGTTTGCTAAACTAACAAACGGAAATTTATATCAATGTGTATGGGTATACGGCACTTTGTTATGGACTATGGTACAAACTAATATGCCAGAGTTAGAGCATAATGCAAGCACCCAATTCGGTCCAATGCCGGCATTAGCATATAAAAATAGCGTGATTGTCCTAACTGGTGATGTTGATACTATTAATATTGCATTTCCCCTAGATTGCACGGTTTCAACGCTTATTAATTATAATATATCTGATGCACCAGGTAATCAAAATGTTTATACAACCTTACCATCGTTTTATAATATTGATAGTTTTGGTGATGCTACTGATGACTTATTAAGTATTAAAATTATAACCGAGGAATTTATTATAGAATCTGATTTTTATTCATTACTTGATCAAAAGTTGGAAAGATATTATTTACTTGGTAATCCAGGTGTAAATCAAACGAAATCTGTAACATTAACACCATCAAGTTATAGACTTAAAGTAATTACTAATAATATTTATTCAAAACTTAACGGCGGTAAAGCAGCACAAAACCATTTACAAAGAGCTAACAGCTTAATAATTAATCAATTTAAAAATATATTTAATTTTGATTATACAGCATATGAGGGTATTTTAAATACTGAACCCTTTAAAAAATACTTTATATCGCTATATGGACAACTGATTCAAATACCTAATAAATACCTTAATTTTAACGTTAGAATAGCCATTACATCATCAGATGTGTTGTATGAGGTATATACCGACAAACACAACGTGATAGCATCAGGTCGCTTACAATGGTTTACAAGGTACGCACTTGATCAACTAGATTTATTTATGGCAAACAATCCAACTTACAAAGAACAGTTTTGGACAAATCAAATATCCGGTGCAATCAAAAATATTGGACTCGGTGCAGTTGGTGGTTCATTATCAGCAGGTCCTGGTTTAGGTACTGTAATCGGTGTAACATCATCTGTTGTATCTATTGCAAGTAATATAACAAATTTACATTATATGGAAAAAGGCTATAAAGATAAATCAGATGAGATCATAGGTCAAAACGATTTATCAATGTCCTTATTAAGGGGGTATGGTGTCTATATGATTGAGGTGACCCCTGATGCTGTAAGTCTTAATCAAATGATAGAAACTTACAATTTAATAGGCTTTCCGTGTGGTACTAAGTTAAAACCTAATACAATCATCACATCAGGTAATAACGTTATCGCCGGTCGTATGCTGGAAGTTGTAAAAAATAATTATGTAACAAATGAAATTAACAAAAAATTAAATGAAGGGGTGGTGGTGATTTTATGAATTCTTTATCCACTTGGCAATATCTGGATAACGAAATGAATCCGGTTGGTGAAAAACAATCAGATGATTTAAAAAGCTTATATCATCTACTAAACACAAAACATAGAATTGAAACATTAGAACGTTTTAAAGTTGAAGGATTACCTGAAGAGATTAGTCAAGATCTCATTGAACGTGTCTTATATTATAGATTTAAGGG
Organism: uncultured Acholeplasma sp.; assembly: GCA_937934685.1. Lineage (GTDB taxonomy): Bacteria > Bacillota_I > Bacilli_A > Acholeplasmatales > Acholeplasmataceae > Alteracholeplasma. Next base: position 4,524 of record CALGYU010000042.1, read on the forward strand.
TGCTTTATTTTATGTTGCATCCTTAGAAAAATATTTCTTTTTACCGTTTACTTTATCAGGTGAAAAATCGAATATTGATAGTTATGGTAGATATAATAAAATTACACCAGTACTATTTACTGGTCACTGGAATGATGGCGATAAAGATGTACCATTTATATCCGGTATGAGCTTTAAAGTTGCATACGATAAAACATTACCTAAAGATGAAAATTATGCTTTTATATTAACTGATCATTCACTTGCTGTAAGTCAAGATGACATCCCAATGAATAGTTTAATACATCCGGTTATAGACCAATTAAAAGACATCTTAGTACTTGTAAACATTGATTTAGTAACATCTGCAAAAGTGATGTATGTACGTTTCAACAATGAAGATGAAAAAGATCTAATTGAGCGTGAATTTCATGGACTTGATAAAAAGATTTTAAGTGGTCAAAGAGTCGTTGCTATTGTTGGTAATATGGCATGGCAAGAACTACAGGCAAAATCACCTAAAGACTCATCCAGATACTTCCAAACCTATCAATCATTTGACAACCTACGTAAAGATTTAATTGGTATATCTAATGGTGGTACATTTCAAAAGCAAGAACATATTACAGACCAAGAAACCAAACTGAATTCAAACTCTGGTACTGCTGTACTAAATAATGCGTTGCGTATGCGTACAGAATGGGCTGATTTAGTCAATCATTATACAGATTTGAATATTGTATATTCTCTTCAAGAATCTAATGAAAATGAGATGATTGCAGAAGAAGGTGAACACTCCAAGAGCCAAAAAGGGGAAGGTGAAAACGATGCTTTATCAGAATAAAATATATGTGCATGGATTATATTTTACCGACATATTTCCTGATTTTGAAACATTTGCAGCTAAGGTTGATAATATTGATGGTTTAACTAATATGGATGAATTATATGAAGTATTGTTTAATAAGTATTTTAGAAGTGAAACGAGATACACATCAGAAGCCGGATTTATCCACTCGTTAAAATTTAAATTACAAGTGATATGGCCTGCATATGTCATTCAAAAAGGACTTTTAAAAGAAATACAGGAATTGACATTACAAGAGATCATAGATGGTGATTTGTCAATTATTAATCAAGCAAACAACCCTAATATACCAACGGTTGATCCATCGACTAAACCGATACCAAATTTAAGTAGTACCCAACAAACAAGTTTAAGAAAGTTAAACAAATTAGAGGCATTAAGATTAAAATATGAAGCATCCATGAATGATTATTTATCTAAAATATATAATGCATTAGATGGTTTATTTGTTCAAATGTTAACAAATGATACCAAAACAATTTACCCACAAGGAGGATAATTATGTTAGATCAATTAATACAATGGTTACACGCTAACGGTCAATTTGTTGCTACTGCAATCGATATTATTACACCTATTTTACCAACCATGATAGTTAAGGTTATCAATGATAAAAAAATAACACAAATGTTAAGTTCTATACGTAATACAGAAGAATTAAATCAAATGATTAACGATAATCTAAAAGATAAAGTAGATTTAATAACAAAGCAAGTAGAAACCTTAATCAAGCAACAAAATGTTGGTGAAAAACTACAGAACGGCTTATTAGAAACACAAAAGTTACTTGAATCGTTATCCAAAAAAACAAATGATGAAATGAATAAAATGACACAAACAGTCAATGAAACCTTAAATAATCTAAATAAACTTATCCCAGAACTTAAAAATGAGTTTTACATGATTGTAGGTGAGAAAGATGACAAATAATTTTTCATTTTTTAAATTAACAGCTAAAGATAAGAAAAAGTATATTATAACACAACTGATTACATTTATGATGATTATAGGTGCATTTATAATCGCAATGAATTTAGAAAAGTTAGATTTGCCATCATCACAAGAAAAATATAGTGCATCCATTGGATTTATTATGTTATTAATCGTTATGATCATTGCATTTGCAAATCGTTTAAAAGCATTATTTAAAGTTAAGTTTATTGGATTTCTAATCATAGCTATAGCAACTACATTACTTAGCAAAGTGATTGATACCTTAGCACTTGGGTTATGGTTAATGCTTATACCTTTAGTGATTGATGATTGCATCTTTAAAGTTTATTGGAAAGCCAAGTGGTATAGAGATTATGAATGATAAATTAAAAAAGTTTATGTTATGGTCTGCAGCGGTTGGTGCAGGATTAACAGCATTAGTATACTTAACTGCAATCATCATTATGGTTATAGGTATCGAAAATACGCTTAGTCAAGAAAAACAGTTACTATATTCAATAATAGGTGCAGTCGCTGGTATGCTTATTATGTATATGTTAAGAGAACAAGGGATAGCACTAGCTGCAGATGAACTAGAATCAAAGAAAATAATGTCTGAATATTACAAGGCACTTAACAAAACTAAAAAGATAAAACAAT
>CALGYU010000043.1 GCA_937934685.1 uncultured Acholeplasma sp.
TGACTGGATTTTTTTTATTTTTTACATATATACAACCATATGTTAAAATAAGAACTATTAAGGAAGGAGTCATGCACATGAAACTAGTTATGATTATAGGAGATTCTGCCGTAGGAAAGATGACTGTAGGGCAAGAATTAACAAAAATAACCCAACTTTCTTTATTTCATAATCATATGGTCATAGAACCAGTTTTAGACATTTTTGGATACTTTAACACAGATGTTATAAAAGAATGGAGAGACATTGTCTTTAAAGACTTTTTAAAAAACAACCATTATGGACTTATCTTTACTTTCATGTGGGCATTTGATCAAAAAGAAGACCATGATTATGTAGAGTCAATCTACCAAATGTTTAAAAAAAATAATGCAGACATTTATTTTGTTGAATTAATCGCAAGCTTAGAAACACGCTTAGAAAGAAATAAAACTGAAAATAGATTACTACACAAAACTTCTAAAAAAGACTTACTTAAATCAGAAGAAAGACTCTTAAAAGCGCATCATCATCATAGACTCATTAGTAATGAGGGTGAAATAAAATATTCTAACTATATGAGAATCTATAACGATCATTTAACCGCTGAAGCGGTTGCCCAGATGATAAAAAATCGTTTTCAATTATAAAAAAAGAAAAGATACCTTAAAAATTGATATAATAATGTTAAATCAACAAAGGAGAAATATAAAAGAAATGAAAAAATTCATAGTAACAACTTTAAGTGGAATGACATATGGAATATTTGCGACAATCGTTGCTGGAACTATTCTAAAACAACTAGGGATTTTATTAAACATAGAAGTTTTAACAACTGCAGTTAATACAAGATTATCTATGTTGCTAGGTGCAGCTATAGGTGTTAGTATAGCAATGAGTTTAAAACTAACAGGACTTAAATTCATGATGTTAGTCATCGCTGGTGGAATTGCAACTAGCTTTGCTACAGACTTTAGTCAGACCGGATGGCACTCAACAGGTACAAATAATCCGGTAACTATTTATTTTGTAGTCATCTTAACCTATTTTGCATTACAAGTGATCTTTAAAAAACCAACCGCCTATGATTTATTTTTAATACCGTTGGTTTCAATTTTAATTTCAGTCTTAGCAACATACATCGTTTCTTGGCCAGTTGAAAGAATGATGGAAGGTATTTATTGGTCAGTCAAACAATCTATGAACATAGAACCATATACAACATCTGCGATTCTTTCATTAGTATTTGGAGTTTTATTAACAGTTCCGTTCATCTCAAGTGCAGCAGTAGCCATTGCAGTTTTCGGATTAGGCTCATCAACAGATCCTTTAGTCTTAGCAGCAACCGCTGCAGCCGTTGTCGGAACAACCACACAAATGATAGGATTTGCTTATCAATCAAGAAAAAATGATGCCGGAACCATTATTTCTATTGGTTTAGCATCATCAATGTTTCAATTTAAAAATATTACAAAAAAACCAGTTATTTGGGGACCAACCCTTATGGCTTCAGCAATCTTAGGTCCAATCAACTACGCTATTTTTAATCCATTAAACGTTTTTAAAAGTACAGGCGTAGGTGCCGGAATGGGGACCTCTGGACTTGTTGGTCAATTAGAAACTTTAATGCAAAATAACTATTCAGGTTATGCGTGGTTATTTATAGCAGCTCAAATCATTTTACCTTTAATATTAGTAGCACTCTTTGATTATATGTTCTTGAAAAAAGGTTGGTATGAAGCAACTGACTTCCAAATCAGTCAAGACTTATAATAACGGAGAAAAAGCTCTTAAAATAGTTTGTAAAGCGCGATAGAAAATATTGCGCTTTTTCATTTCCTTTGCAGAAACTAAGGAAGAATCTTTAATAGTCTCTTTAAAGTAAGTTACCATATCATTAATGGATTGAGTGTTATAAAGAAACACGTTATTCTCAAAGTGTAGATAAAGACTTCTATAGTCAAGATTAGATGTCCCAATCATTGCGGCCTCATCATCACAAACAATAATTTTTGAATGAATAAACCCAGGATTATATTTATAAACTTTCACACCAGCAGATAATAAATCAGGAACATAAGATTCAGTGACCATGTAAACCATTTTTTTATCAGGAATACCAGGAATAACGATATTAACATCGATACCACTTGAAGCTGCTAAAGTTAAAGCAGTCACTAACTCATTATCTAAAATTAAATAAGGAGTGGCGATGTAAAGCTTTTTTTTAGCTGAGCCAATCAAACTTAAATAGATATTTTTAGAAACCAAATTTGAATCCAGTGGTAAATCTCCAAAGGGAATGTATAAGCCTTCAGGGTTTTTAGACTGATAATCCACATAATATTTTTGATAATCTGTTTTTTCATGTGTTTGAAAACGCCAGTTTTCTAAGAAAAGAACAGTCAAACTCCAAACTGCATCTCCTTCTAAACGAATCGCAGCATCGTGCCAATGGCCAAATCTTTTCTCTTCATTGGTATATTCATCACCAATGTTAATACCGCCGGTATAACCTATTTTCCCATCTATCACAACGATTTTACGGTGATCACGATAATTCATCGCAAAATTCAAATGAAGTCTTAACTTATTGAAAGTAACGACTTTAAAACCATAAGAAGCTAATTTTCTATGATAACCTAAAGGTAATTTATTCGCGCTCCCAAAATCATCATACATAATTCTAACTTCAACACCACTTTTTTGTTTCTCCTTTAAAATAGATAAAATACTTTCCCACATATGACTTTGAGTAATGATGAAGTATTCCATGAAAATAAATTTTTCAGCATTTTGTAAATCCTTAAGTAAGTATTCTAATTTTTGTTCACCAGAAGATAAAAAAGTAGAGTTTGTCGCAGTATAAGAAGGCCAAATTCTATTTTCTAAAAAAGTTTCTACTTTATGATAATCGCCTTTTTCCTTATAACGCAATTTTTGACTCAAAACATATTGTCTTTCTTTAACAATTTGATAAAGATGACCAACAGATGTCACACTTAAGTTTTGTGTTCTAAAAAATAAATAAAAGAATCCTCCAAAAACCGGAAAAATTAAAATAGGAATAATCCAAGATAATTTATAAGCGGGATTATCTTTTCTTGTTAATATATAAATAACCATTAATAAACTTAAAATCAATAAAGAAATTTGAACATAATACCAATACGTAGAAAAATAATTGATTAAAAGCACTAAAAAAATAAATTGTGCTAAAACAAGTATGCCGATTAATGTTAATCGGCTAAGTAAAAGTGATAATATTTTTTTCATATAACACCTCTGATTTAAAGATTTCTTGGTAATATAATTATATCAAAAACCTTTAAAAAGTGGTAATATAGTATTAGAAGCAAAGAGTTAAGGAGAAGATAAGACAATGGATGCTAAAAAATTAACTTTAATGACTGATTTTTATGAATTAACCATGGCTAATGGTTATTTTAAAGACAACAGAAAAGATGAAATAGCTGTTTTCGATGTTTTTTTCAGAAGAGTACCAGATGGTGGAGGATATGCTATTTTTGCTGGTTTAGAACAAGTAATCGAGTATATTCAAAACCTAAAGTTTGATCAAGATGAGATCAATTATTTAAAAAGTAAAAACATGTTTGATGAAGGCTTTTTAAAATACTTAGAAAACTTCAAATTTACCTGTGATGTTTTTGCGATGAAGGAAGGTAGTGCAATTTTTCCTAATGAACCCATCTTAATTGTTCATGGACCAATGATTGAGTGTCAATTGATTGAAACCATGATTTTATTAACGATTAATCATCAAAGCTTAATCGCTACTAAAGCTTCTAGAATCGTCAAAGAAGCAAAAGGTAGATTAGTTATGGAGTTTGGAGCCAGACGTGCTCACGGTGGCGATGCTGCATTATATGGAGCGCGTGCTGCCTATATTGGTGGTGTGGCTGGAACATCTAACACACTGGCTGATTATAAATTTGGAATACCTGCCTTAGGCACCATGGCTCATAGTTATGTTCAAAGTTTTGAAGATGAATATGATGCGTTTAAATCATATGCACTAAACTACCCAGATAATACAGTTTTACTCATTGATACTTACGATACACTAAATGATGGACTACCAAATGCGATTAGAGTTCATAATGAAATTTTAAAACCGATGGGAAAATATTTAAAAGGTGTTCGAATCGATAGTGGAGACTTAGCGTATTTAACAAAAAAAGTAAGAGAAATTTTAGATGAAAATGGATTAGAAGAAACTAAGATTACCGTATCGAACTCATTAGATGAATATTTAATTAGAGACCTAGTAACCGTTCAAGAAGCCAAAATAGATAGTTTCGGAGTTGGTGAAAGATTAATCACAGCTAGAAGTGAAGCTGTTTTTGGTGGAGTATATAAATTAACAGCACTAAAAAAAGGTGATAAATATCTTTCAAAAATTAAACTAAGTAACAACGCTTCAAAGACAACCATTCCAGGATTTAAACAAGTCTATAGATTTTATGATGAAGAAAATAAAGCAATCGCTGATGTGATTACGCTACACGATGAAATCATTAATCCAAATGAACCATACTTGTTATTTGACCCAGTATATCCATGGAAACAAAAACTAGTTACAAACTTTACAATAAAAAAACTATTAATCCCAATTTTTGAAAAAGGAAAACTTGTTTATGATATTCCAAAACTTTCAGAAGTAAAAGCGTATGCTCAAGAAGAAAGAGCGACTTTATGGAAAGAAGTTTTAAGACTTGAAAGACCACACCAATATTATGTGGACCTATCACAACCCCTATGGGATTTACGTGAACAACTCATCGCAACATATAGAAAGAAGTAAAAGTAACTATGGCTAGACTTAGAGTGGATACCAAAGAAAAAATCTTAAATGATAAAAGATTGTGGTTGAGCATGATCATCATGTCTCTACCACTTTTTCTAAATAATTTCATCAAATCACTCAACGGATCTGTAGATACATTCTTTGTGTCACAGATGGGATTAACTGCAGAACAAGCTAGATCAGCCATGTCAGCAATGAGTCTACATGACCAGGTTTACAATGTTTTCCTTGCCTTTGGTGTGGGATTAGCAGTAGCGGCATCTGCTATTGTCAGTCAATACTTAGGGGCAGGAAAAAAAGATTACGCTAAAAAATATGCAGCCAAATTTTTAACCCTAGCCGGATTGATTGGAATAACATTTACAATACTCATTTTAGTTTTTTCACCATATCTAGTTTCCGCTTTAGGCGCTAAAGGAGATACACATAGCTACGCTGTGACCTACTTTAATATAAGAAGTATTGAATATGTATCTATCTTGATCTTTATGATCTACCAAGCCGTTAGGCAAGCCGAAGGAAAAACCATATTACCTGCAACGATCAATATTGTAGGAATCTTTATAAACATCATATTAACTGCTGTTTTTGTCAAAGTGTTTCATCTAGGCATAGTGGGAAATGCAACCGCAACGATTATAGGCAATATGTTATTTTTACCGTTTATGATTTATGACTTATTTAGAAACAAAACACTCATTAGCATAAAAGCAAAAGATCTTAAAATTAACAAAGAAAACTTAAATAATATTTTACCATTTGCCGGGCCAGCAGCTTTAGGACAAGCCATTAGTTCACTAGGTTTTGTCTTCATTCAAGCTTTTATCCTCCGATTTTACGGAGATATCATTTCCTCTAGTTTCTCAGTAGGCAATAGGTTATCTAACCTACTCCTTACACCGGTTACAGCATTAAGTTCAATTGCCGCAGTTTATATTGGGACCAATATAGGTCATAAACAGCCTGAAAGGGCCCTTAAAGCTTATAAAACGTCCTTAAGAATAGCCTTTGTTTTTGCAACCATCGCTGTGTCAATTGTCATTCCATTTAGAAAATATTTTATTTATATGTTGATATCTGATAGTGATCAAGAGATGGTTAAAATTGCTATGGACTATACATTTTGGTTATTATTAACACAACCTGCTATGGCAATATTCCAAAACTACATGTCTATTTTTAATGGTAGTGGACAAAGCAAAAATACTTTAAAAATGGCTTTAATGAGACTGTGGGGCTTAAGAATACCGATGGTACTCATCGCTCACTTTGGCTTAAGACAAGTTTTTTTAGGCCTAGAATATGAATTGATCTTTTATGCAATGGTTTTAAGTAATGTGTTAGTCTTATTCTACGCAGAATATTTAAGAAGAAAAATCACTTTAGATGTAAAAGTGAAGTTAGAGGAGGTTTTAGTATGATTCATGTTGTTTTATATGAACCAGAAATACCACAAAACACAGGCAATATTATGAGAACTTGTGTGGGGTTAAACGCTAAATTACATTTAATTGAACCGCTAGGCTTTAAAATCGATGATACAAAACTAAGAAGAAGCGCAGTAGATTATTATGACCACATCGAATTTGAAACCTACCCAAACTGGGAAGCCTTTGAAAAAAAGAATAAAGGACAATATTTTTTTCTAACCCGTTACGGTAAAAAGTCATACCACACATTTAATTATAAAGAAATCAAAGAAGATATATACTTAGTCTTTGGTAGCGAATCTAAAGGTGTTGATAGAAATTTATTATTTAAACATCTAGATCATTGTTACCGAATACCGACCAACGATAAAATTAGATCTTTAAACTTATCTAATGCTGTCAATATTACATTATTTGAAGTTTATAGACAACTAGATTTCCCTGGTCTTATCGATCATGAACCAGAAAGTTTAAAAGGGGAAAACTACTTAGAAACATACAATAAGGGAGAAGTAAAATGAAATTATTAGTTAAAAAAGAAACCAAAGCTCAAACCGTAGGAGAAGAAATAGCAAACGCAATTTCACACGGTATCATGGCCATCTTTGGCATTATCGGAATGATTTTACTATTGTTATATAAAAATAGTGGCAATCCAAGAGAGTTACTAGCTATTTTAATGTTTAGTTTTGGAATGATTCTACTTTATACAATGAGTACCTTATATCATTCACTCGCTTTTACAAAAGCAAAAGGCATTTTTAAAAGATTTGATCACATCAGTATTTACTTTTTAATTGGAGGAACCTTTGCTCCAGCTTTACTACTTTTACCAAGTTTAAACACCAACAATCCTTTTTTAGGTATTGAGTGGATGCCACAAACAGGAATGGCACTATTTATCATTCAATGGATATTAATTGCAATAGGAGTTTTCATTAAATCTATCTGGATATATAAAGGAAAAATCATACATCCAATCATCTACCTTCTTTTAGGGTGGAGTGCCTTATTATTTGTAGGAAAATTATACGCATTTTCAGTCCCAGCGTTTTGGTATATTTTATCAGGTGGGCTATCCTACAGTATAGGAGTTATTTTCTATGCTCAACCTAAAATGAAATATTTCCATTTTATATGGCATATTTTTGTAGGATTAGGCACTATTTTACAGTTTATAGCGATATATTTTTATTTGTTATAATATATAGATTAAATGACTTGAAAAAAAAAGGTCAATGGGCTATTATATATAAGGTGAAAAGGAGCGATTAATAATGAAAATAATGGCAGTCAATGCAGGAAGTTCATCATTAAAATTCCAATTATTCAACATGCCAGAAGAAACAACCATTACTTCTGGAATCGTAGAAAGAATTGGACACAATGATGCAGTGTTCTCAATAAAATTTAACGGAGAAAAACACGAAGAAGTCTTACCAGTTTTAAACCATAAGGTAGCAGTAGAATTATTATTTGATGCATTAATTAAATATAATGTCATCAAATCATTAAATGAAATTGAAGGTGTTGGACACCGCGTGGTTCAAGGTGGAGAATTATTTACTGATTCTTCAGAATTAACAGAAGAAAATATTTTAAAAATTGAAAGTTTAAACGACTTAGCACCACTACATAACCCAGCGCATGTTGTGGGAATTAGAGCATTTAAAGAAGCATTACCAAATGTCTTCCAAATTGCGGTATTTGATACAACATTCCATCAATCAATGCCAAAAGAAAATTACATGTATGCAACACCATATGAATGGTACACTAAATACGGTATTAGAAAATATGGTGCACACGGGACATCACATAAATTTGTTTCAGACAGAGCAGCTGAACTTTTAGGCAAAAAAGATGCTAAAATTATTGTATGTCATCTAGGAAACGGGGCATCAGTAACGGCAGTTGACTCAGGAAAATCAATGGATACATCCATGGGATTAACACCACTAGAAGGAATTCCAATGGGAACTAGAAGTGGAAACATCGATCCAGCTGTTTTTGGTTTAATTGCTGAAAAAGAAGGAAAAAATGTTAAAGAAATTCTAGAAGTATTAAATAAAAAATCAGGATACCTAGGCGTATCAGGCATCTCTCATGATTCTAGAGATATTGCTGCTGCAATCGCTCAAGGAAATGAAAGAGCAAAATTAGCTTTAGATATTCAAACAAAAAGAATTGCTGATTACATTGGAAGCTACTATGTATTATTAGGCGGTTTAGATGCTATCGCATTTACTGCAGGTATTGGTGAAAACGCAACTGACGTAAGAAGTGATATCATTGAAAGAGTTAAAGTATTAGGTGTTGAAGTTGACCCTGAATTAAACAAATTAAGAGGCGAAAACGAAATATCAACTCCAAACTCTAAAGTTAAAGTATACGTTATTCCAACCAATGAAGAAGTAGTTATTGCAAGAGACGTATTAAGACTACAAAAATAATTATAGGGAATGATTTCTATCATTCCTTCTTTTTTTTGATATAATAAAGATGGTGATAATATGGAACAACCAATTAAGGTTAATGACTTAATTAATTTGAAAATAAAAAGAATGGGTATAAACGGTGAAGGTATTGCTTACCATCAAAGGTTAGCTGTTTTCATTGAAAACGGATTACCTGGAGAAGAAGTTATTGCTTTAATCACAGAGGTTCATGACAACAGAGCTTATGGAACCATCCATGAAATGATTAAAGAAAGCAAAAACAGAACAGTCCCTTTTTGTGATGTCTATATCGACTGTGGGGGTTGCCAAACCCAACACTATGATTATGATGCCATGTTGAAACAAAAAAAGGACATCATCATTAAAGCGCTAGATAGATATGTTAAAGACTATGATAAACAAATCATTAAAGATACCATGGGTATGCAAGACCCCTTACATTACCGTAATAAAGCATCGTTACCAGTAAGAAAACTTTATGGTAAAAACAGATTTGGAATGTATCAAAGAAATTCTAACGTTTTTATTCCAATAGATAATTGCTCTATTCAACACGAAAGTGTCAACATCATCTTAAAAACCATCATCAAACTAATGGATCAATTTAATCAAAATGGTTTTGATCCAAAAACAAATGAAGGCTTTATAACAAATATTACGGTTAGAATTACTGAAAACCTAAGAGAAGCACAAGTCGGATTTACAACCAACACGCAACAAAAACTAATGGATGAAATGATTTATGAACTCATAGATCATCATCCAGAAATTGTTAGTATTTATCAAGTCATTGATATAAGTCATCAAAAACAAAAAACCACTTTAATTTATGGAAAAGAAACCATCACAGAAAACATCAACGGCCAATCCTATGAATTAGGATTTGATATGTTTTTTCAGTTAAATACCGAACAAGCAGAAAAGTTTTACACTAAAATGCAAACTTTAATAGAAGACAGCGAATATCAAAATGTTTTAGATGGTAATAAAGGATTAAGTCCTATTGGTATGTATTTATACCAACAAGAAAAACCAGTGTTTATTTTATCTAACAATTTAATTGAACAAGAAAAAATAAAAGACCTACAAAAGAAATATCCAACCATACATCTTATCGACTCATATGAGCGATTAAAACTTGATTTAATGGTCTTTGATCCATCAAGGCTAGGTATACCTGAAACAGATATGAAAATGATTTTTAAAGTCAAACCTAAGAGAATCATTTATGGTTCATGTAACCCATCCACATTAGCTAAAGATTTAGAGATATTAAAATCATTATACGAAATCGTTGAAATAACGCCATTTGATATGTTTCCATACACGAGTTTAGTAGAATCTATTACATTACTTAAGTTAAAAGGGTGATAAAAATGAAAGAATTTACACAGTGTATTCAAAAAGTTCCAATCTTTAAAAATTTAAATGCAACAGAAATGGATGAAGTGATGGCATTAGTTAAGCACAATGCATATAAGAAGGGTGACTTTTTATATGCACAAACAGACCAACTTAATTCATTATTTGTTATTCATAATGGAAAAGTAAAAATTACTCGCTATTCAAATGATGGTAAAGAAACAGTCATTAGAATATTAGAAAATGGCGATTTTCTTGGAGAATTGGCTTTGTTTTCTGAACAAAAAGCCAATGCTTATGCAGAAGTTTTAGAAAATTCGCAAATTTGTTCCATCAATAGTGATCAAATTAAAAAGTTATTAGAAAAAAAACCTACCATCATGTTTAAAATGATGAATGAAATATCTAAAAGACTATCAGAAACAGAGGCAATGCTTGAGTACAAAGTAACAGATAATGCAGAAGTTAAAGTAGCTAGATTGTTACTAGAATTAACTAATGATCACTTAATCATTTTACCTACAACCAAATACAATTTAGCCTCACAAATCGGTATCACAAGTGAAACCTTTAGCAGAAAACTAAAAGATTTATCAGAAAAAAATATTATCCAAATCATTGATAACAAAACGATTAAAATCATTGATAAAGAAACATTGACCGAATTATTAGACAAATAAAGCTGAATATCAGCTTTTTTTTATTGACAATTAGATAGTAATCGCTTATAATATGAACATATGAACAACCATTCATATAAGGGAGTGACACAAATGGAAGTAAAACTATCAATTAGTCAGGAAACTAAACAAAAGGTGAGTAATCTGTTTAAAACCTTATCAGATCCCACAAGAATATCGATCATTTATGCCTTAACTGAAAAAGCATTAACGGTCACAGAGCTATCACAAAAACTCAATATGACACATAGTGCAATATCACATCAACTCAGAGTCTTAAGGGATACTTATCTTGTAAAAAACACCAAAGTGGGTAAAGAAGTTTATTATGAACTAGCGGATAACCATGTTCACACCATTTTTAATCAAGCCATCGAGCACGTAGAGGAGTAAAAACATGACAAAAGAAAAAAAACATTGTAACCACGATCATCATCACGACCACTCACATAACCATGCTTTAATCATTAGTTTGTATTTGGGGGGACTAGTTTTATTTATCATTGGATTTTTTGTAAAAAATGATACAGCAAAACTTGTTTTAAACATTCTAGCGATTTTATCATCTGGATATGACGTTATTATAGAGGGGATATCAGACACCATTAAAACAAGCATTACAAGGAAAAGATTTCATCCTAACGTTCATATACTTATGATTTTAGCAGCTATTGGAGCTTTAATTATTGGAGAGTATAGTGAAGCAACACTCTTAATCCTTATCTTTGCAGGTTCACACATCTTAGAAGACTATACAGTTTCAAAAAGTAAAAAAGAAATTACTAATTTAATCAACTTAAATCCAAAAGAAGCAAGATTAATTAATGAAGACAATACCATTACTATCGTAGCGGTTGAAGACTTAAAAATTGGTGATAGACTACAGGTTTTAAACGGGAATCAAGTCCCAACCGATGGTCAAATCATTGATGGATTTGCAACAATTGATGAATCATCGATAACTGGTGAAAGTATCCCAGTTGAAAAGAAAGAAAATGACATCGTGTTTGGTAGTACCATTAACGGAAATACCAGTTTCACCATGGTAGTAACTAAAAACAGTGAAGACACGGTGATTGCTAAAATCATTGAAATGGTCAGTGAAACGCAAACCAATATTTCAAAAACTGCAGCATTAATCAAACGTATTGAGCCCATCTATGTAACCATTGTCTTACTTATTGCACCAATCTTTTACTTATTAGGACTATTTGCCTTTAAATGGGGTCATGACGATAGTTTTTATAGAACCATGGTCTTACTGATCGGAGCATCACCATGTGCTTTAGCCGCATCAGACATACCTGCCACTTTATCAGCCATTTCTAATTTAGCTAAAAGAGGAGTTTTATTTAAAGGTGGATCATATTTATCTAATTTAGCAGATGTTAAAGTAGTCGCATTTGATAAAACAGGAACTTTAACAACCGGAAAACCTGTTGTTACAAACACATATTTCAAACCAAGCATTTCTGAAATAGATACTAAAAAATATATTAAAATCATTAAGTCAATGGAAAGCCAATCTAATCATCCATTGGCAGAGGCAATCACAAAGTTTTTTAAACAAGAAGAAATCATAGAAGATTTAATGGTAGAAAACATTATTGGTGTCGGGTTATCAGTAAATTATCAAAATAAAACATATAAAATAGGAAAACCTACCTCATTTTTAAATCTATCCAAAGATTTTTTAGAAATCATTCATATTTATGAAAGTGAAGGAAAAACAGTTGTTGTCTTTAGTGAAGATAAAAACATCATTGGTTTAATCGCAATTGCCGATATGGAAAAAGAAAATGCTAAAGAAACCATCCAATATTTAAAAGATCAAAAAATTCACACAGTCATGTTAACAGGTGATTCAGTGAAAACTGGAACAGCTATTGCAAACAGATTAGGAGTTGATGAGGTAAAAGCAAACATTTTACCTCAAGACAAAGCTGATTACATTAAAGAATTAAAAGAAGAACATGGAATGATTGCCATGGTGGGTGATGGCGTTAATGACGCTCCAGCTTTAGCCACAGCCGATATAGGATTTGCTATGGGAGATGGAACAGATATCGCTATAGATGTTGCAGACGCCGTCTTAATGAAAAACGACTTAGAAAAATTTGCATACACCCACAAAATATCAAAATCATTAAAAAACATAGTCATACAAAATTTAATTATTTCTATGGCAGTAGTACTATTCTTAATTACTTCAAACGTTTTTAGATTAAACTTTTTAAGCTTACCAATGGCGGTAGTTTTCCATGAAGGTAGTACAGTATTAGTAATTCTAAATGGTATTAGAATGCTATTTAAGAAGTAAAAGACACACCAGATATAAAAGAAAATAAAAGTCGCAATACATGCGACTTTTATCATTTTAATAAACTCTTATTTAACTCTTTTAACTCACTAGAAGATAAATATCTCCAGTAACCATCTTTTAAATCATCTAACTTTATATTCATCACTCTAATACGTTTTAAGTCTTTAACTTGATACCCTAAGGCTTGTGACATACGTCTAATCTGTCTATTTAACCCCTGATTAATTATCAGTCTAAAAGTGTAGTCATCTAACTTAGAAGTCTTAGCAGGCAAAGTCCTTTGATTTCTATGAGCTACTGGATTATAAATCACAACACCCTTCTCCATTTGTTCTAAGAAAAGAGGCGTAATCTTTTTATCCACCGTAACCAAATATTCTTTGTCATGATCATTTTCAGACCTAAGAATTTTATTAACAATATCACCATCATTAGTCAGTAAAATTAAACCACTAGAATCTTTATCTAAACGACCAACAGGGAAAATCATTTCTGGATAATTCATAAAACTAACGATGTTACCTTTTTTATTTATATCCGTAATACACTCAATACCAACAGGCTTGTTTAAAGCAATATAAACCCTATGATTCAAAGGTTTAATTAAGTCTCCATTAACCTTAACCACATCATCCATATAAACTTGCATACCTGTTTGTGCCACTACACCGTTTACAGTAACCACACCACTTTGCACCAAGCGATCTGATTCGCGACGCGAAGCATAACCGGCATCAGATATAAATTTATTAATTCTATAAGATTCCTTTTGATCGTGATTAATTAAATCACCCTCATTTTTTTTAAAAGAATCATCAAATTTTGCATACATATTTATCACCATATACATTTTACATTAAAAAGATAAAAAAGGTAAAAGGTTTTAAAAGATTATATAAACAGATTGTGCTAAAATAGTAGTAATCACATATTATTGGAGGTTACATATGATAAAATTTTTTAAAATCATCCTCAGTTTGTTACTATCATTAGTAGTTATTATTTTCATTGGCATCATTTTTGCATACGTTTCAGTTTGGCCAAGCGTATGGGCAACCAGGTGGGCTTTTAGTTTAACCAGTTATGAAAGAGATGAAAATTATTTATCTATTGAAAACAATATTGCCATCTCCGAAGAATATAAATACGAATCTAATCATGGGAAAAACACATTTAACATCATTTATCCAAAAGAAACCAATCAGGCCTTAAAAACCATTATTTGGGTACATGGAGGTGCGTTTATCGCAGGAGATAAAAAAGATGTTCAAGAGTATATGGTTGTTTTAGCTAATCAAGGCTATGCGATAGTCAATATGAATTATCAAATAGGGCCAAAAGCCAAATATCCTACCCCTTTGATACAAATTAATGAGTTATATCAACATTTAGAAAACAATATTCAAAAATATCCAATGATTGATACCAAAAACATTGTTTTAGCAGGAGATTCAGCCGGAGCGCATATCATTGCACAATACACGCTTATTCAAACCAATCCCGAGTATGCAGATTTAGTTAAGATTACTCCAATGATTAATCCTTCCTACATTGATTCAGTTATTTTATTTTGTGGGCCATATGATTTTCAAACGTTAAGTCATATGTTTAAAACCACTAAAACACCAACCTCTATTTTAAATAATATCGTTTCTTTTCTAGCTAAAAGAATAGGAACAGCTTATTTGGGAGATAAAAACTGGCAAACCAGTAATAAGTGGGGTGAACTAACCATTAAAGATTATTTAACAGAAGCATTTCCAAAAACATTTTTAACCGATGGAAAAAAATATTCATTTGAGCAACAAGGAAAAGACCTTGTAAGCAAAATGAGAGAAAAAGGGATAGAAGTGACAGATATTTTTTATGAAGCAGAACTAACACATGAATATCAGTTTAACTTAGGAACTATCCATGAAGACGGAAACAATTATGCTCAAATGACTTTTGAGCAATTAAAAATATTTTTAAAAGATTAAGGAGAGTAGAACAATGAGTTTATCAGGACAACTAAGAGAATATTTAAGAGAACTATTTTTGCATTTACTAAATGATAACACAGGTCTATCCAATTTATTTACATCACTCATCATGATTGTATTTTGGCTATTCCTAGCAAAAATAGCTATGATATTTGTTAAAATATTTTCTAAAAAATTCAAAAAATTAGAAGAAAATGAAACCAAACAAGCAATGACGGTAAGAAGATTAATTAATAATCTATTTAGAGCGTTATTTATTGTATGGATAGCAATTATGATTTTAGGAGAAATAGGTATTGATATTATGCCTCTTATAGCAGGAGCTGGAATTGCTGCGTTTGCTATTGGATTTGGAGCCCAGGAATTAATTAAAGACGTTATTAACGGATTTTTCTTAATCATAGAAAAAACCTTTAGCATAGATGATCAAGTAGAAATTAACGGTCATAAAGGCGTTATTACAGACATAGGACTTAGAAGAACTAAAATAATTAACTGGCGTGAAGAAGTGATAACAATTAATAACGGTGATATTAAAACTGTCATTAACTTTAGCATTAACCCATCATTAGCAGTTGTAGAATTTAAAGTATCCCCAACCTTTGATATCACTGTATTTGAACAAGAAGAATTTACTCAATTTCTTAAAGACTTTGCAGAAAGTCAACCAGAGGTTATCGATTTACCAAGCAACACAGTCATTACCTCATTAATGGATGATGCAATCACCTATAGAATTACTATCAAAACTAATAATCGTAAACATGTAGGAGTGGAAAGAGAGTTAAGAAAAGAACTCATTCGATATTTAGATCAAAAGGGATTATCAATCGATATACCATATGTTATTGAAAATATCTCCTAGTAAAGCGAATTAATTGCTAAAACTAAAAAACTTGTTAAAATTAAAAGTGTGAAAAATATAAAGGAGATAATATAAATTGAAAACATTAATTATTTATGCACATCCATGGGATGGAAGCTTTAATCATCATGTATTGGAAACAACAACAACATTATTAAAAAACAGAGGCGATCAAGTAGATGTAATTGATTTAAATAAAGATCAATTCAACCCAGTAATGACCACTGAGGATTTAAAAGTATTCGCATCAGGACAATATGCAGACCCAATGGCTGAAGGATATGTTCAAAGATTAAAAGAAGCCGATAATCTAGTTATGATCTTCCCTATTTGGTGGTATGGTGAACCAGCAATCTTAAAAGGATTTTATGATAAAGTCTTTTTAAAAGGTCATGTTTATGGAGAAGTAGAGCATAAACTAGAAGGATTACTAAAAATCAATAAAGCAACCATATTAACTACTGCAAATATCGATAAAACTATTTTTTCTTACTTAGGAGATCCAATCCAAAATGTTTTAGCAAAAGGTATTTTAAGAACGGTAGGAATTAACAACGTAACATGGATTCATTGCCCAACTGTTCACGTTCCTGAAACAAGAGAAACATTCTTAGCAGAAATTAACACTCAATTTTCTAAATAATAAATTTTTAAATAATGACTCACAAAACCTTGGAGAAAACACTTAAGTGTAAAATGCTTCAAGGTTTTTTTCTATATAAACTATTTTATAGTATACTATAGTATATTCATGTTTTTTAAGGAGTGATTAAAATCAAAAATAGATTTGAGCATGTTTCAAGAATCATTGGGATGATTGTTTTATATAGTATTTTAATTTTTTCTTCATATATACTTTTTTTAGGATATTTATTTGATGGCTTTGATGCACCTACTGATTGGACTGAGCCACGGTATATTCTCAGTTACATATTTATTGGATTATCCTCTATCGCTATCTTAATTTTTCATATTTTGAAGACAATAAAAAAAGAAAAGAAATCCTTAAAGAGAAATTTTGGTAGAAAAGAAATATTTAAAATTATCACAATAAAAGTTTTATATAGTATTTTAATTTTCACATTAATTATAACTTTTGGGGGAGTCTTTTTTCTAACTTTAGGTAGACAATCAGATTGGTCACATCCATTTTATATTGTTTGTTTGATGCTTCTAGGATTATCTTCTATAGCAATACTTGTTTTAAATATAATGAAGAAAGAGTAGAAGTATAGATATGCTAAAAACGAAAATTTTTATATATACGTCATTATTAATAATATCGAGTGTAGTCTTATTTCATTCAGCCGTAGGTCTAGTAGTGGGCATGCTTTACTTAGATTTTTTTGGTCTATCATTTAAAGATTGGTATATTATAATCAGAATTATTCTTACTCCTATTTCATTATTTTTTGTATTTTTCACACATAAAAAACTCAAAAAATCTATAAAAGAGTATAAAAAATAGTTTTTAATTCATATATTTCACACAAAACCTACTCATTAAAGTAGGTTTTTTTATAGATTCTTATGGGTCTATTTAATGATTTTAGTTATCCTTTTTATAATATATTTCACAGCAATGAGTATCAATTAAAAATCTAAAACACCAAATACACACATTGTGCAACAATAAACGAAGAACAAACAAATTAAAAGGATTGATTCTTAAAAATAGAGAAATCAATCCTTTTATCAAATGTTATTTTTTTATATAAAAATGGTTACATTAATCTTGTTTATCTTCAATATTTTTTTTCTTACTACCAAACTTATTTTCTGTACCTTTAATCAATCTAACAATATTTTTTCTATGTTTTATAATGATCATTAAAATTAAAGCACTAACTAAAATCAAATTAACAATATTATATTGAAGTGAATTATTATTAGGACCTTCTTTAGCCCAAACATGCCAAATAGTGGCATCTAACCACATTGCCACACCAACAGATAGAGTAGCAATAATACTAGCTAGTGAAGCATATTTAGTAATAGCCACAATAATAAAGAATAAAGCGATGCCAGAAACACCAATCACAGGTGAAATAGCAATCACAACCCCAACAGAAGTTGCTACAGCTTTACCCCCTTTAAATCCAATATAAACCGGATAAATATGACCGATGACAGCTGCTGCACCATAAATAACAATTAAGTCTAAACTTAAATCTATACCATTAATCACATATAAGGCTTCATTGCCTATAATATATTTAACCAAAACAATTGGGAAAATACCTTTGAAACAGTCAAATAAGAAAGTCAAAGCCCCCCACTTGAAACCCAAAACTCTAACTGCATTGGTTGAACCAACGTTTTTTGAACCATGTTCTCTAATATCGATTTTCTTAAACCATTTACCAATAATTAAACCAAACGGAATAGAACCTAAAAGATATGAAAACACCATTAATAAAATAATATAAAAAATTGTCATAATTGTATTTTAGTCATTAAAGACTAAATTCTCCCTTCAATAACTCATTTGACATTCACATGGTAAGAATATTATAGCATAAGAGAGACTAAAAACAATATCGAATAAAACAACTAAAAAAATGTAATGTTGTAGAAAAACTAGTTTTTTGTTATAATTAACATTGCAAAGAGATGGTGATTATATGAGTGAAAAAATAAATAAAAACTACGATGAAGGCTCGATACAAGTTCTTGAAGGCTTAGAAGCAGTAAGAAAAAGACCAGGAATGTATATTGGGTCAACCGATGCTAGAGGACTTCACCACTTAGTTTGGGAAATTGTGGATAACTCAATTGACGAAGTTTTAGCTGGTTATGGTAATGAAATTTTTGTGAATATCAAGGCAGATAACTCCATAGAAATATCTGATAACGGTCGTGGGATGCCTTATAAAAAACATACACTTGGGATACCAACAACCCAGGTTATTTTTACTATATTACACGCCGGTGGAAAGTTTGGTGGAGATGGTGGATATAAAGTTTCTGGTGGGCTACATGGTGTAGGATCATCTGTTGTAAACGCCTTATCTCAATTTTTAGTGGTCACAGTGTATAAAGATAATGGCATATACCAACAAAAATTTGAAAATGGTGGAAAAATCATTAACAAATTAGAATATTTAGGAGAAACTAAAAAAACAGGAACAACCGTTTGGTTCAAACCTGATCCTAAAATCTTTTCTACCACCCTTTTTCACTACGAAACCATAAAAGAAAGACTAAGGGAAACAGCTTTTTTAAATAAAGGTTTAAAAATCAACTTAATAGATGAAAGAAAAAAAGTCAAAGAAATTTTCCAATATGAAGAAGGTATCAAAGAATACGTTACTTTCTTAAATCAAAATAAAACTCCAGTAGGAGAGGTTAGTTTATTTGAAGGTAAATATCAAACCACCAAACAAAATGAAATTGAAGTGGACATCGCAATTCAATTTACTGAAAGTTATAATGAAAACATCTTATCTTTTGTTAACAATGTTAGAACCAAAGATGGTGGAAATCATGAAATAGGCTTTCAAATTGGACTAACCAAAGCGGTTAATGAATATCCGAGAAAATATGGTCTTCTAAAAGAAAAAGAGGCTAATCTAGAAGGAGTAGACATAAGAGAAGGCTTAACAGCCATCGTCTCTCTTAGAGTACCTGAAAACATTTTAGAATTTGAAGGACAAACCAAATCTAAACTAGGAACTCCAGAAGCAAGACAAGCCACAGATACTATTATTTCTGAAAAGATTACTTTTTTCTTTGAAGAAAACAAAGAAGCTGCTAATCACGTTATCAAACGTGCGGTTGCTGCTCAAAGAGCTAGGGAAGCGGCTAGAAAAGCTAGAGAAGAAGCTAGAAATGGCAAGAAAAAAGTCAAAAAAGAAATGCTACTTAGTGGAAAACTAACTCCAGCACAAAGTAAAGATAAAACCAAAAATGAATTATTCTTAGTGGAAGGGGACTCTGCTGGTGGATCTGCCAAACAAGGAAGAAATAGATTGTTTCAAGCTATTTTACCCTTGCGAGGTAAAGTTATTAACACAGAAAGAACCAACACAGATACAATTTTAAAAAATGAGGAAATCAACACCATTATCCATACTGTAGGTGCTGATTTTGGTATAGATTTTGACATTAAAAAATGTAACTACGGAAAAGTCATCATCATGACCGATGCTGATACCGATGGTGCACATATTCAAGTCTTACTCCTAACCTTCTTTTTTAGATACATGAGACCACTTATAGAAGATGGTCGTTTATTCATCGCTTTACCACCACTTTATAAAGTATCGCGTAAAAAAGGAAAAAAAGAAGAAGTCTTTTACGCATGGACAGACGAAGAACTTAAAACAATTATTGACAATGGAGAAAACAATTACATTCTTCAAAGATATAAAGGGCTAGGAGAAATGAATAGCGACCAACTATGGCATACAACCATGAATCCTGAAACAAGAACCCTTATTCAAGTAACCATCGAAGATTTAAACGAAGCAGACAAAAACATCTCTATTCTCATGGGAGATCAAGTAGCTCCAAGAAGAGAATGGATAGAATCCAATGTGGATTTTGAAATGATTGATGATTTTGATGTGAAACAAAAGGCGGTTGAATAAAATGGCAATAAGTAAAAAAATAGACAATAAAATCAATCGATTTGTTGATGAAAAAATTCAAACACTCAAATTAGAAGAAATCGTCTCAGAACGATTTGGAAGATATTCAAAGTATATCATTCAAGATAGAGCATTACCTGATGCTAGAGACGGATTAAAACCAGTACAAAGAAGAATTTTATACGCCATGCAACAAATGGGCATCACCTCAACTAAGTCATATAAAAAATCAGCTCGTATTGCTGGTGAAGTTATGGGGAAATATCACCCACATGGGGATTTTAGTATTTATGAAGCCATGGTTAGATTATCGCAAGATTTTAAAATGCGTGTACCATTAATTGATATGCACGGTAATAACGGTTCAATTGATGGAGACTCAGCTGCTGCCATGCGTTATACTGAAGCAAGATTATCAAAAGAAGCAGAAGCCCTGCTTTCAGATATCGATAAAAGAACCGTTCAATTCATTCCAAACTTTGATGATGAAGAATTAGAACCAACCGTTTTACCCGCTAAATTCCCTAACTTACTTGTTAACGGGGCTATGGGAATTAGTGCAGGATATGCCACAAAAATACCTCCACATAACTTACAAGAAGTCATTAAAGCAACCATCGCAATCATCGATGATAGCGAAATTAGTTTTGAAAAAATTGCGCGTATCATTAAAGGTCCTGATTTTCCAACAGGAGGAATCGTTTATGGAAAAGAAGGCATTTTACAAGCCTTAAAAACAGGGGCAGGTAGAGTCATCATCAGAGCCAAAACTGAAATTGAAGAAATGGCTAAAAATCAAGATAGAATTGTTGTAACACAAATACCATATGAAGTGAACAAATCAGAATTAGTTAAAGAAATAGATTTAACCAGAGTTAATAATTCTCTTGAAGATATATTAGAAGTTAGAGATGAAACCGATCAAACAGGCTTAAGAATTGCCATTGATTTAAAAAAAGGAGCAGATGCTCAGTTCATTTTAAACTACTTACTAAAAAACACCAGCCTACAAGTTAGTTATAACTATAACATGGTTGCTATTATGAACAATAGACCAGTTCAAGCAGGGGTCATCGAATTACTAAAAGTCTATATTGACCATCAAAAAGAAGTCATTACCAACCGTTCTAACTATGAGTTGGAAAAAGCCTTAAAAAGACAACATATCGTTGATGGACTCATCAAAATGGTTTCTATTGTTGAAGATGTTATTAAAATCATTAGAGCATCTAAAAACAAACAAGATGCTAAAAACAATATTTGTGAAAAACATGGTTTCTCTGACTTACAAGCAGAAGCTATTGTAACACTTCAATTATATCGTTTATCATCAACCGATATCTTATCTTTACAAGAAGAAAATGAAAAACTATCTGAAAAAGTTAAAGAATTAAACGAAATTTTAACCAATGAACCAAAATTACTAAAAGTCATTAAAGAAGAATTAATGATCAATCACGATGCCTTAGGGACAAAAAGATTAAGCCAAATTGAAGAAGAAATTGAACAAATAAAAATTGATGAAACACAATTAATTACAGATGAAAAAGTAGCAGTAGCTATTACAAAAGAAGGATATGTCAAACGATCTTCTTTAAGAAGCTATAATGCATCAACTGCACCAGGCTTAAAAGAGCATGATTCATTGATGTTTGAAAAAGAAGTCCAAACATTAGATACACTCATCATATTTACCAGTTTAGGTAACTATATTTTCCTACCAGTTCATAAAATTGATGAACAAAAATGGGGAGATTTAGGAACATATATTAACAATATTGTGACCATTAATAAAGATGAAAAAATCATCAAAACCTTTGTCATCCCTAATTTTAAAGTCAATGTTAACCTGCTTTTAGCAACCAAACAAGGCATGATGAAACAAGTTAAACTAGAGGATTTAGAAGTATCTAGATACTCAAGACCAATTAGAGTCATGAAACTTAATAGCGATGATGAAGTCGTTTCAGTTGATATGAACCAAAAAGAACACATCCTAGTCTTATCAAAAAACGGATATGCATTAAGATTTAACACAGAAGAACTACCTTTATACGGCTTAACAGCCGGTGGAGTAAAAGGAATCGCTTTAAATGATGGTGATGAACTAGTATCTGCTATTTATACCAAATCAACCGATGAATTTTACTATTTAACCAATCGAGGTCACATAATTAAAGATAGTGTCTATGAATTACCTTTATATTCTAGATATCGCCGTGGTATACTAATCTTAGAAAGACAAAAAACCAATCCACATTTAATTGCTTCAGCAACCAGACTATCTAAAACTCAAATTAGAGAAGATGTCAAAGTAAGAATTGTTTCAAATAAAACCTACTTATACATGCCTTTATCTGAAGTCAAATACACACCAAATAAATTTGGTAAAAAAATCATTGATGATCAAGGGTATTATATTGAAGTTGAAACTTCTTTAACTGAAGAATTAGAAGAACCGATCATAGCCCCTAAAAAGGTTGTAACTAAGGTAACAAAAGAAAAACCATTAGTAGAAGAAACCATCACAAAAAAAGAAAAAAAGATTCATCTCAGCCGATTAGATTTATTTGATGATGAAGACTTTTAAAAAATAAAAGGGAGGCCTTTATGAAGATTAAAGTTTTAAACAAAGAAGTTGTTTTAAAACAAGGAACAACTTTAGAAGATTTAGCCAAGGAGCTAAACATTACTAACGCAATTGCTGCGACAGTAGACGGGCGTTTAAGAGAACTTACTTTTAAACTAAACAAAGATAATTCTGCAGTAGAATTTTTAGACCTATCCAACACGGATGCTGTTAGAATTTATGAAGCTAGCTTACGCTATGTATTTGCAATGGCTACATATAATTTATATCCAGAAGTTAAACTAAGATTTAACTACAGTATTTCAAGATCCATACTAGCTGTTTTTGAAGGATATGATAGTACACCAGAAGAAATGCTAGAAAACATTAAGCAAGAAGTAGATAGAATCATTGCTTTAAACTACCCAATTCAAAGAATGAAAGTTAGCAAGGAACAAGCAATTAAAATTTATGAATCTTTAGGATTAGAAGATAAAATCAACATTTTAAAATATCGTCCTGAAAATACAGTAAATCTTTATCAAACAAATGCTTATCAAAACTATATGTATAGTTATATGGTGCCTTCAACTGGATATTTAACCAAATACAAAGCATTTAACTATCACCCAGGCTTTATCATCCAATATCCAAGAGCAGAGTTTAATGGAACCATTCCACCTTTTGTAGATGCTCCAACCTTTGGACAAGCCTTAAGAGATGTTGCTAAATGGGGGAAAGTTATTGGTGGAAACACTATTTCTAACATTAACGCATATGGTGAAACCAAAGATTTACGAGTAGAATTTATTAACCTTTGTGAAACCAAACATAATAATCAGCTAGCAAGCTTAAGCCAACAAATCTTAGCAAATATTGAAGATATTCGATTAATCGCGGTTGCTGGACCATCTTCAAGTGGAAAAACAACCTTTACAAACAGATTGAAAATATCTTTACTAAGTTTAGGTATTAAACCAGTAATGATTTCTATAGATGATTACTATCTAGGAAAAGAAGATGCACCAAAAGATGAACACGGGAAACCAGATTTAGAACACGTAGAAGCATTAGATTTAGAACTATTTAATAGAGATATCCTAGATTTAATTCAAGGGAAAGAAGTGACTTTACCGAAATTTAATTTCCAGACAGGAAAAAGAGAAGCAGGTAGAAAAATTAAAGTCGATAAAAACAGTCCAATTTTAATTGAAGGGATTCATGCCTTAAACGAAAGACTAACTTCATCTATTCCAAAACATCAAAAATTTAAAATTTATATTGCACCACAAACTCAATTACATATTGATAATCATAACCCAATTAGTATTACAGATCTTAGATTATTAAGACGTTCTGTACGCGATCAAAAATATCGTAACTCTCCAGTAACTTCTACAATGGACATGTGGTCATCTGTTAGACGTGGAGAATTCAAATGGATTTATCCATACCAAGAAGAGGCAAACTTTGTTTTCAACTCAGAACTGACTTATGAGTTTTCTGTCTTAAAACAATTTGCTTTACCTCATCTACAAGCCATTCCAAGTGAAGATGTTCACTATATTACAGCCAATAGATTGGTTAAATTCTTAAAATACTTTAATGATATTGAACCAGACTTAGTTCCAAACAACTCTATTTTAAGAGAGTTTATAGGCGGAAGCCCATTCCACGATTAAGGAGATAACTAATGAAAGCATTACAAAATATGGAACGTATACAAGTTAATCATGAAGTAATGCTTTTATTGCTTTCAGTTTATGAATCTAAAGGCAAAGAGTTTTACTATGATGACTTATTTAGCAGAGATCTTTCTGTTTTTGAAAGAAAAGTTGCTGAAGAAAACATTTACTTTATTGGCAAAATCTTTAACTTTGATTTAACAGACAGTCGCTTAAAACTTTTAGCTAAAAAAGATTTACTGGCAAAAAATAAAGCAGAACAACTTTATTTAAACATTAAGCACGCTTTAGTTTTAATCCAAAGTAATCCAAAAGAATTTGAGTTATTAACCAATGAAATCATTGATCTAACGAAACTTCTAGCTGAAAAAACTGACCCAATTAAATTTAACACCTATAAAGTAGATCCAACTGAACTCATACTGACTCATAAAAAAGAGAAATCTAAAAGAGAAGATTTAGATCAGCTCATAGAAATGTTTGAAAAACAATTAAAACTGAAACAATTTGAATTATCACAACTGATTTCTAATTTCTATGTTGATTTTATTAACATGAATATTTTTAGTGATAAAAACGATTTGATTGGTTTAATATTGTTATATGCTTTAATTTTAAAAAACTTTAACGTTTTTAAATATGTAAGCTTTTTTAAATATTTTAATGAAATTAAAGAAATATGGGGAAAAGGCTTAGATCAAGCCACTTATTATTGGTCCACCAATTATCCTCAAACAGGTATTTTAAGTCGTGTTTTAGTCGATTTACTTATTGATTCATATATTGAAGTCGATGAATTTGCATATGAGTATGCGTTTGAAAAAAGTTTAAATAAATCAGACAACATAGAAAACACTATATTAAAAGGAAAAGAAATTTTCACCAAAGAAGATATTAGAAAAGCGCACCCAACAGTCTCTGAAGCAACCATAGATAGAACCCTTAAAAGACTTAAAGATGAAAACATCATTAGACCGCTAGGAAAAGGAAGAAGTAGTCAATGGATGCGTATTGTTGAATCAAGAAATAAAACCCAACAACTATCATTATTTTAAAACAAAAAAAACAGAAATGACTATTAATCATTTCTGTTTTTTTATAGAGTTCGTATCAGTAATGTTATTTTAAAATCAATGATTTTCCTGTCATTTCAGCTGGTTTTTTAACACCAAGTAAATCTAACATCGTTGGAGCAACATCACATAAAGCTCCTTTTGAAAGTTCGATGCCTTTTTTAGTAACAATAACAGGCACTAAGTTAGTTGTATGAGCAGTATGAGGATTATTGTATTCATCTCTCATTTTTTCAGCATTACCGTGGTCTGCTAAAACAATTGCAGTACCGCCAATCGATAAAATCGCCTCAACAACTTCCTTAACACAAGCATCAGTTACCTCAACAGACTTAACCGTTGCTGGAATAGAACCTGTATGACCAACCATATCAGGGTTAGCAAAGTTTAAAATCATCGTATCATATGCTTCAGATAAAATTGCTTTAACCGCTTTATCTTTAACTTCATAAGCACTCATTTCAGGTTTTAAATCATAAGTTGCTACTTTAGGAGAATCCACTAAAATACGGTCAGCACCTTTTAAATCCATTTCCTTACCGCCGTCAAAAAAGAAAGTAACGTGAGCATATTTCTCAGTCTCGGCAGATCTAAATTGTTTTAACCCATTATCAGCAATCACTTCACCATAAATATTTTTTAAATCTTGTAAAGGGAATGCGATTTCTCCTTTAACGCTTGCATTATAATGCATCATTGAAACAAAGAAAATATCGTTTAAAGGTTTATCATAAACAAAAGCTGCTTTACCTTCAGATTGATATAATTTAGTTCCTTCAGGATTTGAAACAGCAGTTGCCATTCTAATTGCTCTATCTGGTCTAAAGTTAGCAAAAATCACCGCATCATGATCACCAATTAACCCATTTGAATCCACCACAAAAGGTTTAATGAATTCATCGGTTAAATCATGCTCATAAGCATCATTGATACCTTCTACAGCAGAAGCAAAAGAAGCACCTTTTCCTAAAACCATCGCATCATAAGCAACATTTAAACGATCCCAGTTATTATCTCTATCCATTGCATAATATCTACCAGAAACAGTTGAAACGTTTATGCCATAA
The DNA here is from genome assembly GCA_937934685.1 of uncultured Acholeplasma sp. Classification (GTDB taxonomy): domain Bacteria; phylum Bacillota_I; class Bacilli_A; order Acholeplasmatales; family Acholeplasmataceae; genus Alteracholeplasma. The sequence goes on from CALGYU010000043.1 coordinate 26,895, forward strand.
TTTACCAAATCAGTTACATAACCTAAACCTGATTTTTGAGGCGTATCTCTACCATCAGTAAAAGCATGTAAATAGGTATGATCTTTAAGCCCATTGGCTTTAGCAATATCATATAATGCTTTAATGTGGGTTGTATAAGAGTGAACACCACCATCAGAAACTAGTCCTAAAATATGCAGTTTACTATGATTCTTTTTAACATGAGCTACTGCATCTAAAAACGCTTGATTCTTATAAAAAGAACCATCTTTGATTGCGACATTAATTCTGGTTAAAGATTGATACACAACTCTACCAGCACCTAAGTTTAAATGTCCTACTTCACTATTACCCATTTGTCCTTCTGGAAGACCAACAGCTTCTCCACTGGCTTCTAAAGTACTATTTGGATAAGTTTCCATTAGATAATCTAAATAAGGAGTTTTTGCTAAAGTGACAGCATTACTGTCAGATGGTTCTCCTAAACCTAGTCCATCCATAATAATTAATCCTACAAATTTTTTCATCATATCACCTCTATAAAGTTTCCTTCTTTATTATACAATAAAAACACACAAAAAGGGTATACTAAGAAAAATGATTTTACTATTAGATAGACAAAGAAACCTCTTTTTAGTATAATACTAAAAAAAAGGAGATATTATATGAAAAAATATTTTTTACCTTTAGAAGAAAAGGATGCAGCAAGTATCCTTAAGCTTTTAGCGCCAATTATAAAAATTGTGATGATGGTGATAAGCGTTATTTTAGGATTAGCTCTTATTATTAGTGGATTTGCAACTGGAGATGCGGGAATAGCATTATCAAGCATTATTGCAGGACTTCTAAATTTTGCTATTGGTCTAGTTCTGGCAGTTTTAGTAGAAGCACTTATTTTAGGCTTTTCAATCATTGTTAAAAATAACTATAAAGATGAAGTAAAAGAATTAGAAACAACAGAAGAAAACTAGTAGAGAAAGAAACACTTTATCAAAGGTGTTTCTTTTTTATATCCTTAGATGAAAAAAAAGAGTGAATATGATAAAATCAAGGTAAGAAAAGAGTGATACTATGGAAAAGAAAATGATTTATAAAAATTTTTTCATCCCAACTTTAAGTTATTTATTTATATGTAGTGCAATGTATGTACTTATAGAGCTTAGAGTATTTAATGAAACAATCAATATTTTTTTATCAGGCAGCTTTTTAGCTATCGGAATAATACCAATCATCGCTTTTATGATAACAACTAAAAAACTAGAACTTAAAATGGATATCAAACGATATTATACCTTTTTAGGGGTCTTTTTCTTATTGCCAATCATTCTAATGTATACCATCAAACAAAACATTTGGATTACGATCCTCGCGGCATTAAGTTTGATTCTCTCAGCAGCAATAACTTTAATAGTCAATAAAGAACTGGCTCAAAGTAAAGAAAAAATAACTAATATCCTTCATGAAATCCCTAAAAACATCACCACCAGAAAAATCATCACAAGCCTTTTTATTTTCTCCTATATCATAATGAATCTATGGTATGGATGGATAAAACCAACGTATATAACCATTGAAAGCTGGCCTTATGAATTAACCTTTATTGCAATCATTACATTATGTGTTATCTATTTTGAATACCAAAAAGCTAAATATCTACCTAGTAAATCAAACTACTTGATCACTATTTTATTACTCATCTTATACATGGTCATCCCTAATTTATACGTAACAAACTGGTCTAATTTTATTTCCTATACCATAATTCAAGTCGTAGCGTATTACTCATTAGAACTCTTGGGTTATGATCAATTTAAGTCATAACTATATAATTCTTGCAAAACAAACATATCATGCTATAATAAAATCATAACTTAATCATCTTCGGGGCGGAGTGAAATTCTCCACCGGCAGTATAGTCTGCGAGCCAAAAGGCATGAACTAGTGAAATTCTAGTACCGACAGTTAGAGTCTGGATGAGAGAAGAAAAACGTTTTTTTTAAGCGTCTTTTTTTAGTTGTCCGAAGTGATTATGGGCAACTATTTTTTTTAAAAAAAGAAACAAGGAGATGCGTATGAAAAACAAATACAAATTAAAAAAAATCGTCTACACCATATCACTTTCAGCCATTGCACTAATCGTTAGTTTAATTGAAATCCCTATTCCACTAGCCGTTGGATTTAAACTAGATTTAAGTGAGGTGGTCGTCTTAGTATCCTACTTGATCTTAGGATTTAATGGAGCCTTAACCGTCATTGGATTTAGATCATTAACCAGAAGATTATTTCGCGGCTTTGATCCTATGAATTTATTTGGAGAAGGCATCGCAATTGTTGCGTCATTAGTTATCTTAATCACATACATCATCATCAAGAAAATCAAAAAAGACCAACAAAAACCACTATTTATTGATACACCAATACAAATTAATCTCATTAAACCTAAAGATTGGATCATTATTCCAATAGTCCTATCTTTAAGCTTAGGTATCTTTTTAACCATTTTCCACGTTGCTTTAACACCAACCATTTTAGGTCTAATTACAACCGGCAAACCATTAATTCAGTATAATCATTTTTTTGATTATTTATGGCAAGCACTCATTATGGTAGGAAGCTATATTCCCTTAAACTTTGTCAAAGGGGTTGCTACAGGAATTATCTTTTTATATTTAAAACCAAGACTAGAACAAATCGAGTATTAAGCAACAAAAAAAGAAAAATAGAAAGCGTTTTCAATTTATGATGTCTTTTATAATTATATAAAATAGAGTATAATAAAAGAGGAAAATAAACCGGTAAAAAAAATAAGGAGTGAATATAATGCCATTTATTACGAATGTATATGCAAGAGAAGTACTTGACTCACGTGGTAACCCAACCATCGAAGTTGAAGTTATGACACAATCAGGAGCTTTTGGACGTGCTTTAGTACCATCAGGAGCATCAACAGGTGAACACGAAGCAGTAGAATTAAGAGACGGAGACAAATCACGTTTCTTAGGAAAAGGTGTTTTAAAAGCTGTAAATAACGTTAATGAAGTGATTGCGCCAGAAGTTATTGGATTTGATGTAACAGACCAATTAGGTGTAGACAGATTATTAATCGAGCTTGACGGCACTAAAAACAAATCTAAATTAGGAGCAAACGCTATTTTAGGTGTATCAATTGCTGTTGCAAGAGCAGCTGCAGATTTATTAAACGTAGAATTATACCAATACTTAGGTGGATTTAACGCAAAACAATTACCAGTACCAATGATGAATATTGTAAACGGTGGAGCACACTCAGATGCACCAATCGATTTCCAAGAATT
>CALGYU010000044.1 GCA_937934685.1 uncultured Acholeplasma sp.
TGAACATATGATAAAAGTAGAAAACCTTTCATTTGCATATTACAACTCAGAAGAAGCATTAAAAAATGTTTCTTTTAACATCCCAAAAGGACATTGGGTATCGATCATTGGTCATAATGGATCAGGAAAATCAACCTTATCTAAACTATTGGTAGGTTTAAACGAAGCATCAGAAGGAACCATTCATATCGATGGTTTAAAAATGACTGAAGAAAACTTAAATCAAATTAGAAAAAAAATAGGCATTGTTTTTCAAAATCCAGACAATCAATTTGTTGGAGTAACCGTTAAACATGATATCGCATTTGGTTTAGAAAACCAACAAATCCCACAAAAAGAAATGGTAGAAAAAATCACACACTACGCAAAACTTGTAGGGATGGAAGAATTTTTAGAAAAAGAACCCCAACAACTTTCTGGTGGGCAAAAACAAAGAGTAGCCATCGCAGGAGCTTTAGCTATGGAACAAGAAGCCATCATCTTTGATGAAGCTACATCCATGCTAGATCCAGAAGGCGTTTTAGAAATATCTAAACTCATCCAAAAATTAAACAAAGAATTTAACAAAACAATTATTACCATCACTCATGATTTAGAATTTGCATCAAAAAGCGATTATATTTTAGTTTTAAATGAAGGAAACCTTGTTCTACAAGGTAAACCATCAGAAATATTTAAAGAAAAAGAAATCTTAGAACAATCTAATTTAAAACTACCATATAGTCTACAACTTTATCATGATGTTAAAAATGATGCTGAGTTAAAGGAAAACCAGCAATTAGTGGAGGCATTATGGGCATACAATTCAATCAAGTAGCATATGGCTATAAAGGCATTAAAAAAGTATATCACGCCTTAAATGATGTCACCTTAAATATAGAATCTAAAAATGAATTCATCGCTATTTGTGGTCAAACAGGATCAGGGAAATCTACTTTAGTGCAACTCATGAACGCTTTACTTTTACCAACTAGTGGAACCGTGACTGTCTTTGGTGAGGTTTTACCTCCTAAAAAAAGACACACAAAAATTAATTATCTTAGACAAAAAGTAGGATTAGTTTTTCAGTTCCCAGAATACCAATTATTTGAAAGCAGCATCATCAAAGACGTCATGTTTGGACCAAGAAACTTCAAATCCAGTGCAGAAGAAGCACTCATCAAAGCACAAAAAGCACTTAAAACCGTTAAGATAGAACCAGAACTATATGAACAGTCGCCTTTTAAAATTAGTGGGGGACAAATGAGAAGGGTTGCTATTGCGGGGATTTTAGCGATGGAACCTGAAATACTAGTTTTAGATGAACCAACTAGAGGACTAGATCCACAAGGACAAGAAGATATCATGAATATCTTTTATGACATTCATCAAAAAGAAAATAAAACCATCGTTTTAATTACACATGATATGGATATTGTCGCAAAATACGCAAAAAGAGTCATTGTTTTAAAAGAAGGAGATGTCGTCTTTGATGGTAAAAAAGAAGATCTATTTTTCCATCAAGATTTTGAAACCTTTCATCTAGATTACCCAACACCAATTAAAATATTAAAACACTTAGAAAAAACAGCGAATATTCCGTTTAAACCACAATATACATACCAAGATTTATTAACCTATTTAAAAGAGGTGAATAAAAAATGACACAAATAAAAATCGGGCAATATGTTGCCAGCGATTCTTTTTTACATCGCCTTAACCCAAAAGTAAAAATCATCAGTATGGTTTTACTCATGGTATCTATTTTTATGATACCCATCAAACTAAGTACAGTTAATTTAATTTTATTAGGCAGTATGTTTCTATTTTCACTACTCCTTATTTTATTATCAAGCATTCCCTTTAGAATGGTCTTACAAAACGTTAAAGGCATTGTTTTCCTCTTAGTTTTCACCTCAGTTTTACAACTATTCTACATCCAAGAAGGAACGTTGTGGTTAGAAAGTAAAATGTATTTTGGATTAGCCAGCTTACTATCTATCATAGCCTTACTCGTTTTTTATAACATCACTAAAAAATACATTAAATTTAGAAGCATTTATTTCATTCTCATCGTTGTTTTAATCTTTGTCTTACAAGCAGTCTTACCTTATATGACATGGGTAACTTACAACTTAAACATTTATAGTGACGCAGTTGTTAGAATCATCTTTATTTTTATACGTATCCTAACAGTCATCATCGTAACTTCACTACTAACATACACAACCTCAACCACCGAATTAAACGATGGATTAGAATCAGTCTTAAAACCATTAAAATACATTGGCATACCAGTCTCGGTTTTTTCAATGATGTTATCACTAACCCTACGCTCTATACCAACCTTATTAGAAGAAACAGATAAGATCATGAAAGCTCAAGCTTCTAGAGGGGTTGACTTTAAAGAAAGCAAACTAGTAGAGAAAATCGTTCAAATCATCTCTTTACTTATTCCAATCTTTGTTGTATCCTTTAAAAGGTCACTGGATTTAAGCAACGCAATGGAAGTAAGAGGATATATTTTAGGAGCCCCAAGAACCAAACTCATCTCTTATCAATGGAACACAAAAGACACCATCTCGATCATCATTCCAATCATTATTTTAGCTGGAATGATTACGTATAGGATCATGTTTTAATGGAAAAAAATAAATATAGCCTAATATTAAGTTATGATGGCACCAACTACTATGGTTATCAAAGACAAACCAATGTCATCTCCATTCAAGAGACCTTAGAAAAAGCTTTTAAAAATATGACCAGTTTTCCAATAGAAACCTTTGCTTCCAGCAGAACAGATCGAGGGGTCCATGCAGAACATCAAGTTGTCCACTTTGAAACGCATTTGAAAATTGATGAAAAAACATGGCAAGAAGCATTAAACAGAAGACTTCCAGAAGACATTAGAGTTAAAAAAGTAAAAAAAGTATCACCAACCTTTCATGCAAGGCATGATGCGAAATCTAAAGTCTACCACTACGTATTCTCAAAAAAACCATTAACAGCCTTTAACTCAAGGTATCAAATCTTTATCCCAAACCTTGATTTTAATATAATTAAAGAAGCGACAAAAAAAATAGAAGGTACCCATGATTTTACAGCTTTCTCACAATACGTAGAAGGCAGAACGCCAGTTAAAAATATCTTTAAATGTGAGATAAAAGAAACTAAGAATCAATACATTTTCATCATACATGGTGATAATTTCTTAAAATACATGGTAAGATCTATTGTAGGAACACTCATTGAAATTGGTCTTGGCAGGAAAGAAATAGAAATCATTGACCAAATATTTGAAACCAAAAACAGAAAACTAGCAGGAAAAACAGCTCCAGCTAAAGGATTAACGTTAAAAAAAATATATTATTAATAGAGGTGAAAAAAATGTTTATTACATTTGAAGGTGGAGAAGGCACCGGGAAAACAACCATCATAGGGAAACTACAAACTTATTTTGAACAAAAAAACTATGATGTAGTTATAACTAGAGAACCAGGCGGAAGCAAAATTCCTGAGCAAATCAGAAAGGTTATTCTAGATCCTAAAAATACAGAAATCACCTCAGCAACCGAGGCATTACTTTATGCAGCAGCCAGAGCACAACATTTAGATGAAATCATTATTCCAGCATTAAAGGCTAACAAACTTATTTTATGCGATAGATATATCGATAGTTCGTTTGCTTATCAAGGATATGCTAGAAATCTTGGCGTTGAGTTTGTAGAAAAAATCAATACCTATGCGATGCAATATTTACCTAACCTAACGTTTTATATTGATCTTGATCCAAATATTGGGCAAGAGCGATTAAAGAAAAACAGAAGTCATAAAATAGATCGCCTAGATGCTGAAAGCTGCAGCTTTCATGATAAGGTAAGAGCAGGATATTTAGAGATAGCAGAGCAATATGTAAATAGATTTGTTGTTATCAATGGTAATCAAACCGTTGAAGCAATTTATGAAGAAATCTTAAGTAAAATAACTGAAATACTTTAAATCTAACTAAAAATAGATAAACAAAAGAATTGATTAGACCTTCAATTCTTTTTTTTTATAAATTCCATAACATCAAAGATATAAAATCATAACCCATCATAAAAACCTACTTTTTTTATGGTATAATCAAGATAAGAAAGTAGTGGAAACTATGAAGAAAAAGAGTGTTGATGATGAAACAAAAATTAGAATGGATTAAAAGAACAATCGAAAATCAACGACTATCTCATCTTTACTTAATTTGTGGCAGTACACCACAAGAAAAAAAAGAGATGGCCCTAAAGATGGCGTATGAAATATTTAAACAACAAAACCATACCCCTCATTTAGAGGAACTAGTTAATAGCCTAAATTATGGCAACCTTTTTTACATAGAAAAAGATGGCAACAGCATCAAAAAAGAACAAATATTAAATCTTCAAGAAGAATTCACTAAAACATCATTAATTGCAGGACCTAGAGTGTATATCATTGAAAACATAGAAACACTCACCACCTCTGCAGCGAATAGTTTATTAAAGTTTATGGAAGAACCAGCAGGAGAAAAAACCATTGGTATCCTCTTAACAGAAGATAAAGATCAAATCCTTCCAACCATTATTTCAAGAAGCCAAGTCTTTTTCCTAAAAGAACAAGCAGAAGAAGACATTCTAGAAACTTTAATTGAAAATCAACTAGAAGAAATAGATGCCAATTTATTGGCATTAATTAGTAAAGACATGGATGAAATATTTTCATTGCTAGAAGATAAAAACTATTTATCACTCAAAGAAACCTTCATCAAACTCACCCATTCTCTAGATAAAAAAGAAACACCTTTAAGAATTCTCATTCCCGTCCCAACATTTTTATGGGAAGATAAAAAATGGTTTGAAATCTTTTTAGAAATACTCATCAAATATTTTTTAGATATCATTCATATGCACATGAATGAACCTATCTACTTTAAAAATAAAGAAAATATACTTAGAAACACCAGAATTTTAAACGTCAAACAATGTGAAAAAATCATTGAAGATATACAAGATATCATCAAAAAACAAAGATATTATATTAACCTAGACTTATCTTTCATCACCTTGTTAACAAACATAGAAAAAAGGAGGGTCGCTTAATGGAAGTAGCCTTAATACAATTTAGCAAAGCAGGAAAAAAATACTATTTTTCAACCAATCAAATAGATTTAAACGCAGAAGATTACGTTGTGGTAGAAACCATTCGCGGAATGGAAATAGGAAAAGTTTCAAGTTTAAAAGAAATAGAAGACCAAGACATAACACAAGAGATCAAACCAATCCTAAGAAAAGCAACCCAACAAGACATCAGTGATTATCATGAAAACCTTGAATTGGCTAAATATGTCTTTGCATATACCAAAGAACTAGTTATCCAAATGGCTTTAGAAATGAAAATAGTAGAGGCAAGCTATACTTTAGATAGAAAAAAACTATTAATCTCATTTGAATCAGAAGAGCGCATTGATTTTAGAGAACTTGTTAGAAGTTTAAGCCAACAATACCAAACCAGAATAGAACTAAGACAAATCGGACCAAGAGATGCTGCTAAAATCATTGGTGGTATCGGGCCATGTGGGTTGATGCTATGTTGCTCAACATTTATAGGAGAGTTTGACACCATTTCCATTAAAATGGCTAAAAATCAAAGTCTTTCTTTAAACCCACAAAAAATATCAGGCGTTTGTGGAAAACTATTATGCTGTATCAAATATGAAGATGATGTCTATAGCGAACTAAAAATCAAAATGCCAGATGTCTCCCAAATCATTCAAACTCAAGAAGGAAAAGCAAGAGTTGTAAATATCAATATCTTAGGACAAAAAGTACAAGTTAGATATTTAGAAGACGAAAGATATGAGTGGCTTGAGTTAGATCAAATTAACCTATGATAACCAGAAATTTAATTGGCACCAACAAACAAGTTCAACAAAAAAAAGGACAATCCTTTAACCTAGACACGATATTGTTAGCCAACTTCATCAAAGTTTCTAAAAAAGACAAAAAAATCATTGATGTAGGCACCGGAAACGGAAGCTTAATGCTTTATTTAAGTGAAAAAACTGAAGCCAAAATCATTGGTATTGAAGTACAAAAAGAAAGATATCAAACAGCAATCAATAACATCAAACTCAATCAACTCACACACCAACTTTCCTGTCATCTAGGAGATTATAATGAGTATAACTTAGAACAACATGTGGACATGATTGTAACCAACCCACCTTTTTTCAAAGTTAATGAAAACACCAAAACCAATCTTGAAGAAGACAGTAAAATTGCTAGACATGAAATTCTACTTAACCTAGAACAACTTATCTCAAAAAGTTCTAAGTTATTAAAACATGGTGGATCATTTTACATGATACACAGACCAGATAGACTGACAGAAATCATCTTGTTACTCAAACAATATGACCTAGAACCAAAAGAATTATGCTTAGTCTATCCATATGCAAACAAAGCACCAAACCACTTATTAATAAAGGCAGTAAAAAAAGGACTAGAAGGCCTAAAAATATTACCACCCTTTATTTTATATAAGGATAAACACATCTATTCTGAACAACTAACCAAATTATATGGAGGAAAAGAAGATGCTTTTAAATTTACTAAATAGAAAAGAAAAACTAAAATTTTTAGACTTAGCACTACACATGATCAACATTGATGGAAGAATGACAGATGCAGAAGAACAACTTTTAAGTATGTTTGTTGCAGAAGTAGGAGATGGCATCGTCAAAGAATATCAATACAACTTAAGTAAAGACTTAGAAGAAACCATCAAATACTTTACAGACTCTGCTCTTCCAGTTAGAAACATAGCTTATTTGAATTTACTATTTTTAACTATGCACGAACCTTTTTACAACACATCACAGCACTTTTTCTTAGAAGACTTAAGAAAAGAATTTAGCATCAAAGAAACAAAGAAAAAACAATTGATGAGACTAGTGTATGAACAAAGAGACTTTTTAGAAAAGGTTAAAAGAAGCATCAATGAATAAGCAACAAAGTTTTAATAACGATAAAAAGACGTTATACATCGTTTCAACACCTATCGGTAATCTTAAAGATATTACCTTTAGAGCCATTGAAACGCTCAATCAAGTAGACTATATTTTAGCAGAAGATTCTAGAGTAACTGACAAACTATTAAAACATTATCAAATCCAAAAACCAGTTATTTCTTATCACGAACATAATAAATTTCAAAAAGAAGATTATATCATCAGCCTACTAGAAAAGGGCCATAACTTAGCCTTAGTTAGTGATGCAGGAACACCGTTAATTAGTGATCCAGGTTATGAAATTGTAAAAAAAGTGATGGAAGAAAACTATAATGTCGTCGCAATCCCTGGAGCAAGTGCTATCTTAGCCTCTTTAATCACTTCAAGTATTGCGCCTATGCCATTTGTTTTCATTGGTTTTATTCCTAGAAAAGAAAGTGAGCAAAAAGCTCTATTTGAAAAATATAAAAATTATCCTGAAACACTCATCTTCTATGAATCCCCTAAAAGAATTGTTGCAACCCTAAATCAAATCCTACCCATCTTAGGCAACAGACAAATATCATTGGCCAGAGAAGTAACGAAAAAATTTGAAACCATCATCAACGGACCAATTGAAGACATTTTAAAAGAAGAAATATCTGAATTAGGAGAATATGTGCTCATCATTGAAGGCGCAAAAAACGTCTCAACTTATGATCATATTACAATCCATGAACACGTCTTAATTTACATCAAACAAGGTCATTCTGAAAAAGAAGCTTTAAAACTAGTAGCAAAAGATAGGAATCTTAAGAAAAACGAAATTTATAAAGTGTATAAAATAAATGATGAAACTTGAATCTAAAAATGATATATTATATAATTAAGATGAATTGAATAAAGCGTTGAAAAGAAGAGTGTTAAGCCTTGGTTTTAAGAGAGTCTATGAGTGGTGAGAATAGATAAACAAGCTTAATATAAATGATCTTTGAGCTTTTTAAGTCGATAGGTAGACTTAAACGTTATCTTGCGTTAAAAGAAAGAGTGCTAAGTATAGGACCTATACTTAGAATTAAGGTGGTACCGCGATCAATCGTCCTTAAAGGTTTTTTAAGGTCTTTTTTTTTAGATATAAATGGAGGAACAAAAATGAAAAAGAAATATTATATTACAACAGCAATTGCATACGCATCAGCAATCCCACATATAGGAAACGTTTATGAAGCAATCATGGCAGACTCAATCGCACGCTTTAAAAGATTAGAAGGATACGATGTTTTCTTTCAAACTGGAACCGATGAGCACGGCCAAAAAATCGAACAAAACGCTGCTAAACAAGATTTAAATCCACAAGCATATGTGGACATGATCGCCTCAGACATCCAAAGAATTTATGACCTAGTTAACGTAAGCTACGATAAATTCATAAGAACAACCAATATAGAACATCAAAAAAGTGTTCAAGCCATCGTGAAAAAACTATATGAACAAGGTGATATTTACCTAGGGAAATATGAAGGTTGGTATAGTGTTTCTGATGAGGCCTATATTTCTGAAAATGACATCATCGACGGTAAAGCACCAAGCGGAGATATTCCAGTATGGACAAGTGAGGATGCCTACTTTTTAAAACTATCTAAATATCAAGATCGTCTGATTCAACATATTAAAGATCATCCTGAATTCATCATGCCAGAAAGCAGAAGAAATGAAGTTTTACAAAACTTTTTAAGTGAAAAACTTCCAGATCTTTCTATTTCAAGAACATCTTTTAAATGGGGAATCCCCGTATCCTTTGATGATCAACACGTAGTTTACGTATGGATAGATGCTTTAAGCAATTACATCACAGGCTTAGGCTATCACCCAGAACAACCAAATGCGCCATTATTTGAACAATATTGGCCAGCCAATGTTCATCTTATTGGAAAAGATATTATGAGATTCCATGCAATTTATTGGCCGATATTACTTATGGCATTAAACATCGAACTACCAAAACAAATTTTTGGCCATCCATGGATTTTATTTGATAAAAATAAAATGAGCAAATCAGTAGGAAACGTCTTATATGTAGATGACTTAGTAAAACACTTTGGTGTAGAAACCATTAGATATTATGTGCTACATGAAATACCATATGCACAAGATGGAAATATTACCTATGAATTACTCATCGAAAGAAACAACAGTGATTTAGCCAACACCATTGGGAATCTAGTAAACAGAACGATTGGGATGGCAAAAAAATATCGAGACGGTATGGTTAAAAAAACAATGATCAAAGAACCGTTTGAACTTAGTTTAGAAGAAAAAGCTTTACCAGTCTTAGAAAAAATGATTCATAAAATGGATCAACTAAAAGTTGGAGATGCACTAGATGAGGTCTTACAACTAGCAAGACATGCCAATAAATACATCGATGTATCTGAACCATGGAATTTATTCAAAGATGAAACCAAACAAGAAACATTAGATCATGTTCTTTATCATTTAGTAGAAACCATTAGATATATAGGTGTTTTACTACAACCATATTTACCACAAACAGCAGAAAAGATTTTAAATCTCATTAAAGCAGAAAAGAGAAGTTTTGAAAGTTTAAAAACATTTGGTCAAACACAAAATGTTTTATTAGAGGCATCAGAAGTATTATTCGAAAGATATGATGCAGATAAAAAAATGAGTGAAATATTAGAGGGATAAAATGAAAAAAATAATTGAAGGCCTTAAAAGTGAAACCTTCAAACTCAAAGTAAAACCAGAAATCAAACGATTCTTGGCAGTTATTATTTTCACATTGATTTATGGACTGGGTCTTGTTTGGTTTTTAGAAGAATCAGCTATTCCAATGTATACAGGCGGAATGCCTGGTTTAGGACAAGTTTTAAGAGACTTGTTTGTTTATAACCTAGGATGGATGAGAGAAGACCAAGGAAATTTATTTATGTCCTTATTTGTCATCGTATCAAATATACCAATCCTACTATTAGGCTGGTTTGGAGTCTCAAAGAAGTTTACCATATACAGTTTAATTTCAATCTTAGTACAATCGCTTGTTATTGGATTTATACCTAAGTTAAATCTTGGCTTAAATGAACCAGCACACGCCTTAATAGCAGCTATTTTAGGAGGCTTATTAATTGGTGTTGGAGTTGGTGGAGCTTTAAAATATGGAACATCCACCGGTGGAGTAGACATTATTGCTCAATACTACTCATTAAAAAAAGGTAAATCTGTTGGGTTTGTTTCGATGTTCCTAAACGTTGTCATCGCCCTAGCAGGAGCCATCACAACAGGTGGTAGAACCATCAATGGTGTGTTAGTTGTACCAGGGTTAGTCTTTTCATACACCATCATTAGAATCATCATCACAACCATGTCAACCGATAAAATACATACAGGCTATCAACATATGGCCGTTAACATCATCACAGAAGCACCAAGAGATGTTATCAACGATATTTTAATCAAACTTCACCGTGGCGTCACTTTAACCAAAGTCCAAGGTGCGTATTCACAACACGAAAGAATTATGATTTATGTTGTCATCTCTAGCTATGAACTACAAAGTTTACTAGATATTGTCAGAATTATTGATGATAAAGCCTTTATCACAACAACCCCTGTTAAAGGTGTTTACGGGAATTTCAAAAAGAAAACGATTGCATAAGACGCATATTAACATGCGTCTTTTTTTCTATTTACAAACCCCAAAACATTTGTTATAATACCTTTGTATTCGATATATCGTATATCTGATCTAATATGGTGATCAAGTTTCTACCGCCTAACCGTAAAATGGGCGACTACGATTGTCAACTCCTTTTTTTGTTTTGCAAAAGGTGTTGTCAAATGTAGATAGAAACCATTGTCAAAAGCAAGGGTTTTTTTTATTTTTGATATCATCGATTACAAAAAAATATAAAAAAGAGAGGGAATCAAATGACTTTCGTAGAGAAAATCAAGTCTTTCTTCAAGTTTGAAAAAAGACAAACCAACTTTAAAAACGAAGCATTAGGAGGATTAGTTACCTTCCTAGCAATGAGCTACATCTTAGCAGTAAACCCAGATATCATCACAAGTTCTGGAATCCCATTAGGGGGAGCGTTTATTGCAACAGCATTAGGAGCGTTTATTGCAACGCTTATCATGGCTTTTACGGCAAACTATCCAGTAGCACTAGCTCCTGGAATGGGCGTTAACGCATTTTTCACCTACACCATTGTTTTAACCATTGGTTATTCATGGCAAGAAGCGTTAGCAGCATCATTTATTGGAGGACTTATCTTTGTGGCTATCTCATTTACGCCATTAAGAAGAAAACTCATTGAAGCTATTCCAAACGGCTTAAAAGCTGCTATTGGAGCAGGAATCGGATTTTTCATCGCTTTTGTAGGATTAAAAAACGCAGGTATCATTGTTAATAACAGCGCAACAGGTGTAGCCTTAGGCGATCTATCACAACCAAGTGTATTAGTTGCATTATTCGGAATTGCGGTTGTCTTTATTTTATATAACTTAAAAAACAAAAAAATCGCACGTTTCTCATTTATCTTAGCAATCCTATCAACTGCAGTATTATACGTTATTCTAGCAGCCGTTGGAGCTCCAGGTATTGGTAAAATTGAAATCTTAAACTACAGTGATTTAGCCTCATTTAAAGAAACCTTTGGTGGCTTTATTAAAGGATTCCAAACCATGTTCCAAGATACTCCAGGGGGACTTGCAGCAAGTGCTAAACTAATCACCTTACCAGTTGTAGTCTTTGCATTACTGTTTGTAGATATTTTTGATACAGCAGGAACTTTAGTGGCTGTAACTAAATCTGCAGGTATCCAAGAAGAAGATGGAACAATCCCTAATTTAGACAAAGCTTTATTTGCAGACGCAGTAGGGACTTTAATTAGTTCTACATTAGGAACACCAGAAATCACTTCTTATGTTGAATCAGCAACCGGCGTTGAATCAGGCGCTAGAACAGGTTTTGCAAACATCGTAACTGCAGTATTGTTCTTATTATCTATTCTTTTATATCCAGTGATGGGCGTCTTCTTTATCCAATCAGTAACAGCTATGGCCTTAGTTTTAGTAGGGGCTTTAATGGCAACTCAAATGTCTGAAATTGATTGGTCAGACAAAGTCATTGCAGTTTCAAGTTTCATGACTATTTTAGGAATGGTGTTAACATATTCAGTTGCAGATGGTATTGCCTTTGGGTTTATTACATATAGCATCGCAATGATCGCACAAGGTAGAAGAAAAGAAGTTCATCCACTAATCTATATTTTCTCAGTAGGATTTATCGTATACTTCGCTTTATACTCATTAAACTTCCAACTACCATTTCTTTAATTAAATCAAATCTTAAAAACAAGCCAGATAATCAAAAATCTGGCTTTTCTTTTTTAATATCAACGAATTCTTTATATCCTATAAAATAAATGATATAATTAAAGCATAAAAACACTATACAAAGGCATATAAGGAGAGATATTTAATGAAAAAAGACAAGCTTCTAAAAATTTTATTATTGGGAAGTATCATCGTATTAGCTATATCTTTAGTACCGTTATTCATTAGTGATTGGTTTGATAGAAATATTGAAACCGTAGGAATTAGAATATCTGTTTTAATCGTTTCATTTGCTGCGTTTTTAGCAAGTTCCTTTTTTAGCTACTTAGTTTATACTCACAATAAAACGGTAAGCAGATTAAGTGATGATATGAACAGACGCGCAGAAATGTTTAGAGAAATCCAATTTGCCTCTAGTAATTACTCAATCATCGAATTTACAGATAGAATGCTTATCTATAAAGAATCAGATAGATATATCAAACGATTTTTAGAAGACAAAGAATTTGGCTTCCATTTAATTGAAGCAGATCCTGATAAGAAAACAGAAGAAATCACTTTAGATAAATATAACTTCTACACCATAAGAATACCTTTTAAAATAGTGGAAGGAAAAATGGTTTCTAAACTAAAGGTAAGCCAGATACGATTTGAAAGAGATTTAAAACGATACTATTTCCATCCTACAAATGATAGACAAGAAGAAACAGGCTATATTCTATATAATGAAACAACCAAGAGAAACAACTTAATCATGAACTTAATCGTTAGAAAAGACAATGATTTTTTTAATCAAGAAGTTAACGTATTTACTAAAATAAAAATTATCATTAAAGTTGTTAGTTTGCTAGGCGTAACTACAAAAGGAATCAATGAACTTTATTTTACTAACCCTACACAAACTGAAGGAGACGGCCTTCATACGTATAAAATCAACTCATCAAACTTCACACTTTTAGAAAGACCTAAAATTGAAAGTCTAGATGACCTAGAATTTGATTTACTCTAATGAAAAGAAAAACTATAAGATAGCATCTTATAGTTTTTTTATATGACTAAAAAAAACTAACATAAAAAAAGCCCTCGGT
>CALGYU010000045.1 GCA_937934685.1 uncultured Acholeplasma sp.
ATTGTAACGTTTAAGAGAAATCCATTAGGAGAATTTAATGCCTTCATAGGAGACTTTGCTATTTTACTTTTAATCTTTAGCATTGTTTTCATGATTGTTAAAAGCCCTAAAAAAAGAATTTTAACACTTGCTGTTACAACCCTATTATTAAATATAGCGATATTTTTATTAACGATATTTACAAAATACTATGGTACTTCTTTTTCCTTTTTCTCATTAACCTTATTTTTAAACCCGGCACCTGCCTTAGCAGGAAGTATAATGTTAGAGTCTTTAAAAGAAGTCTTCTTATATTATAGAATCATTCTTTTTATTCCAGCAGTCATCTTATTTATACTACACTTCCTTTATGATCCAAAAAAAGAGGAACAACCAGTTAGACCTGTGTTAACTAGTTTAAGAGGACAAATCATCTCTTTATTATCAATTTTTGTTTTAATGATTAGTAACTTAATGATTTTCAATCAAATATCAAATCAGTGGGAAGTAAATTCTAGTAGAAGTACTTTTGTGAGTCAAAACATAGGGGTTTATAGTTTCTATGTTTATGAAATGCTTGGGGAAAACTTTAGCGTAACAATAGAAGATTATTTTGATGATGAAGAATTTCTTGCAACCTATGATAAATTTAATAAAAACAAATCATCATATATTAATGAGATAGATAAAAAGACATACAGCAACCAGTTATTATATTCAGAAACCAATCAATTAACATTAAAAAACGAATTATCCAACCAAACCTATTTAAACGGTATCTTTAAAGACAAAAACATTGTATTGGTTCACCTAGAGTCTTTTAACTACTATTTATATAATCAACCAGAATTAAAACAACACTTTAAATTTTTACAATTTTTACTTTCTCAAAGCTATGTTATGGATAACTTTTATACCAACGCAGGTATAGGGACCTCATCAGATGCTGAGTTTAGTGTTCTAACAGGCTTAAATGCTTTAGGACACTCAACCATCTATTGGGACTTCACAAGAGAGTATGAAGAAAAATTAGAACCGTATTCTTTAGCTAAGTATTTTAAAGAAAAAGGATACTACACAGAATCTATTCATGCAGACAATGAAATGTTTTATAACAGGAAAAATGTCCATCCTAAAATGTTAGGCTTTGATAAATACTATTCTATTGAAGATTTTTATGAAGAAGGATATAAAAACGAAAGTTATAATCACACCAATCCTTGGGTATCTGAAAGAGCGTTAATGGATAAGGTAAACAGTTTAATAAAAACAGTTGAATCACCTTATTTTATTTATCCAATCACTATGATGCCACATACGCCTTTTGATTATGATCCTTATGAAGGAACAGATGAACAAATTATTTTTAATGATACGTGGGAATCAGAACTATCCACTAATACATTAAAATACTTAAGATTTGTTAAGTATTACGATGAGATCTTACAAAGAATGTTCATTGATCCAGAAACACAGGAAATAAGAACAGATAGCGATGCAGTTTATATTTTCTATGGCGACCACGGTGCGAATATTGTAGATGAGGACATTGAGACTATCTTTGGTAGAGAACTAAGCCCCGTAGAAGCAAGAAAAATAAAAAACCAAACGATTGCTTGGATTTATGCACCTGGGGATAAGGAAGTTACTCAAACCATAGGCGATGAAACGATGACCATTAAAGAAGGTAATTTCATAGGAAATCAACCGCTTGTTAGAAGCCAAGTAGATTTAAACCGAACCATTATCGAACTATTTGGATTAAATGATCAAAAAGATGTATACTTTGGAGTTAATTTACTAAGTAAAGAACCAACCTATAGTATTGATAGTAGGGTGTTAGATGTCGTTTTTGACGATAACGTCTATCCACTATCTAATCCAAGTCTTTCTTTAAACCCAAACATTAAATTATCAAAAGATATAGAACGACATATTTTTGAAAGAAAAAAAGTCAACGACTATTTAATCAAAAAGAATATGTTTAATCGCATAAGAGAAAAATAAAAAGAGGATGAAAATCCTCTTTTATTATTTAACATCAAAGTAGTTCATGAAAAAATCAATATGTTTCTTAAATAAATCCTCATAACTAGTTAAAAACCCTTCTGGAGAATCGGTTAAATATTTTTCATAAAAATGATAAACAAAGAATGAATGATATATTTTAGCCGCCAACATAGAATCAGTAGATTTCATTAAACCCTTTTGCATGAGATTATTAAAATAATAATTCAAAGCAACTCTAGGTTTAACTAAAAACTCATCATGTAAAATATGTTTTAATCTAGGACTATTAAATTGTTCAGGAATTAACAAACGAGTCAATTGATTAATCTTATCAGATTCAAAAAACAAATTGGTCTTTAAAGAAATATTGGTAAAGTATTGTCTGGTAGATAAATGACTTTCCTTATATAAAGGATAAACTTCTTTTTGAAGTTCCTCAACAAGAGTCTTAGCAATGTCTAATAAAATTTCTTCCTTACCTTTATAATGATTATAAATAGAAGCAGCTTTAATACCTACACTCTTTGCTAAATCTCTCATTCCTACATTGTTATAACCATGTTTAGAAAACAGGTCTAATGCATTTTCATAAATCAATTCCTTGGTTGTCATAGTAAAACCTCCGTTCAGACTAACTCTATTTGTTTTTATTCTATTATGAAAAGCGTTTTTTTTCAAATTAAACACTTTAAACATAAACAATGTTAACTAAAATAAAAAAAAGAGATCTACTAGATCCCTTCAATATTATATAAATAAAATCATCATTAAAACGATGGATGTAAAAAGTAAAGGTAAACTTCCTAATATTAAACCCATGTGTGGAACTTTCTCTCTTTTGCTCTTTCTTTCTATGTACTCTAAATAGGTTTCATTTTTACCACCACGAATAAATAGGCGACCAAATGATTTTAAACTAAAAACTAAATAATTAAAAGTCCCTTCTTGTGCTATATATATAAGAAGACCTATACATATAAGAATCATAGAAGAACCAAAAGTTATATTTACCCATCCTATTAGGGTAGGATTAGAGTGCCAAAAGTAAAGCGGGATTAGCAAAAGCAAAGAAATAATAAAAGAAACAAAGGAATCTGCCCATAATTTGTGTTGATCGATAAATAATTTAATTTTTTTTCTCATAAGTATTATCACACTTTCTTAAAAGTCTACATAATTATAATACATTTACAAAAAAAAACAAAGAAAACCAGTCAAAAACGACCGAAAGATAAAAGAAAACGCTTTCTAATGATAAAAAGCGACATTTTAATGAATAAAAAGATTGACACGGGTTATTTATTATAGTAAAATCATGGAAACCATATTTGAAAAGGAGAAAAAAATGAAAAAAATACTATCATTATTTACAGTAATAGCTATGGCATTAGTGCTAGTAGCTTGTAAAAAAGATCCAGTAGTCAGCGATTTAGATGAAATCAAAGACCATCTAGAAAAAATCGAAGTATCAAGCGGGGTCGAAAAAAACTACGGAAAACCAGACACATACTATAATACAACATCTAATGTAACTACTATGAGTCACTATAATACAACTGGTGCAAACGAATCAGCACTATATGAATTAATCGTAGGAACACTATATGCAGGAGACTTTGATTGGGCAAAAGCAGTTGAAGACGGATTAGCTACAAAAGCAGGGGACTTCTCAAAAGTAGATGAAGATCCATCATTAATTCACCAATTTGGATTCAAAAGATATCCATCACTAGCAAAAACAACGCCATATGCAGTAACTAAAGGAACTACAGAAGCGGATGTAGATGCATCAAAACTATTAATGGATACAAAATGGAGAATTGAGTTAAGAGACGATATTACCTTTGAAGACGGATTAAAAATCAATGCGTATGTATTTGCATACTCATGGAAACAATTAATTAGTCCAAAATTAAATAACGCAAGAGTTCAATACTTAACAGACCCACAAAACTTATCATTAGTCAATGCGAAACAATATTACCTACAAGGTAAACCAGTAAGCAAAGACAGTACAGAAGTACATCCAAATGTAAGTTGGGAAAGTGTAGGATTTAAAGTTGTCAATGATACAACCTTTGAAATTGAATTAACGCAAGCAGTGAGCCAATGGCAATTGATGACAAGCCTTTCATCAGCAATCTATAGTGCAGTTCACCCAGAAGTTTTTGAATCATCAAAAGACAAAACAGGTAGTACAGCATCATATGGATCAATTGATTATAAGATTCCATCATCAGGACCATACTTAATTAAAAACTGGCAAGATGCAACATCATATACATTTAACCTAAACGAATCATATGTAGGATATGGTGCAGGAACATATGACATCAAATCAGTAAACTATAAAGTTAACTCAAATGAAACTTCTATTTTACAGGAATACGAACAAGGTAATTTAGACGTAGCTGGGGTAGGAAGTGCAACAGCATATCCAAGATACAAAGAAGTGGCCAAATTATCTCCAACAACATCAACTTTTAGATTTGCTTTAGGTGGTGGTGTAAGACCAGAAGACAGTAAATGGGAACACTCAAGCGTATCTAATGCAGCGATGAGTAATGTTGAATTTAGAAAAGCTCTATACTTGGCATTTGACAGAGATGCTTATTTACAAATTAGACCAAACGTTAAACCTGCAGGAACTTTATTAACTTCATTATATCAAGCAACAGAAGAAGCTAATGAAAGCTACCGTGGAACAGAAGCAGCACAAAATGCTTTAAGAGCAGCGGGATTAACTGATGCAGCTATTAATAATAACGGATATGACTTAGCAACAGCTCAAGCATTATTTACAAAAGTATATAATGAACTACAAGCAGAAGGTAAGTTAAAAAATAATAAGATCTACATCCAAATTGTCTTATTTGAAGCAGAGTCAAACAAAGCATTATCAAAATGGGCCAAAGGTCAATTAGAGTCAGCCTTTGGAACAGATAGACTAGAAGTTGTAGAACACTTTACATCAGAAGATGGAACTTATGAAGCTTGGGATAATAAAGACTTTGACTTAACATTCTCAGCATGGCAAGGTATGCAATTTAATCCAGCAGGTATTTTATCAATCGTGTATAGTAGTTTAAATTCACCAGATACTATGTTAGAAGGATCAAAAACAGATGACCTACCTGTGAAAGCTGACTTAAGTAATTTCAAAGCTTATGTTGAAGAAAAAGGTGCTAAAGCAACAGATGAGGAAAAAGCTATCTTAGCGACATTAGATGCACAAGGTATGTGGGAAGGAATCTTAGATTACGATACTACTAAAGCAGATTTTAATACTAAGAAATATACTGCAGTTGCACACTTAATTGGTTTACCATCATTTAAACCAAACTATCCAGGTAAGAAAGATGATTTCGCATCTATCACAGCTGGTATTGAAGCAGCAGTTATTGGTGCATACATCGCTGTTCCACTATTTGAAAATATTGGTGCGGCAGTTTACTCAGAGAGAGTAGTGTTTGATATTCCAGAATACCATACATGGTTAGGATGGGGCGGATTACGCTACATGTCATTAACAACATCAACAAAATAACAAAAATATAATTTAGTAGTAATAAATAAATGACCCTGATGGTTTACACATCAGGGTTGTTTATGATATAATAATTCAACAATTTAAGATTATGAGGTGAAAGTTTTGGGACGATATATAAGAAAGCGTGTGGGTTTAATCTTTTTAACAGGATTTATTATTTTATTTTTATCCTTTTACATTATTAAACTTATGCCTGACAACAATAGGCCAGTACTTGGAGTTGATCCAATTATATGGGAGTACATAAAACTTCGTGAAGGGTATCATTTACCTATTCCGCAGCAGTTTTTAATATGGCTTAAAAACATATTTTTTGAAGGAACATTTGGGTATTCATTTTATCATAAAAGAGACTCTTGGCTTGTTTTACAAGGCAGAATTCCTGAGACAATAAAATTAAATTTAATACCATATTTAATTGCAATTCCACTTGGTATCTTTTTTGGAATCGTTGCGGCACTTAAGAAAAATAAATTAACAGATCATGTGATCTCTTTCTTAGTCGTACTAGTCATATCTGTTCCAGTTTTTGTCACTGCAGTATTATTTCAGTACTTTTTAGTATATAAATGGAAAATTCTTCCGTATGCATTTGTATTACCTTCCTATGAAGCATCATTAGACCCAATCGGGAATATTGTATCTAGGATTTTGCCATCAGTAGTTATTGCTTTAGGATTAATTGCAGGATGGACAAGAAGTTTAAGAGCGGAATTAACAGAAGTACTTACTTCTGATTATATGTTACTGGCAAAGGCAAAAGGATTAAAAAAATCACAAACAGTTTATAGACATGCACTAAGAAATGCCATGGTGCCATTTTTCCCATCCATTACAGGGGCATTTATCTCTTTACTATATGGATCAATCGTAGTAGAAAGAGCATTTGGAGTTGCTGGAATTGGGGATGTATATCTAGGTGCTTTAGGCAATAGAGATTTTAACTTAATCATGTTATATATGGCTTTTTATACCTTCATTGGTTTAATAGGAGCACTTATTGGGGATTTATCTTATGGTATAATTGATCCTCGTATTAAAATGGGGGGAGGGAAAACAAATGAATGATGATTTTAAAAACATTTCACCAGAAATGTTTGAGTTTGTACAAGAAGAAACTCAAATCAAAGATGAAGAATTTAAAGGAAAAAGAATAGGTTTTTATAAAGACGCATGGATTAGATTTAGAAGAAACAAAGTTTCCTTAGTCGCATTTATATTAATTTGTATCATTTTGCTGTTTACATTTGTAGGCCCTTATCTAAGAGATTATAATGTACCAAAGGAAAACCCTAATCAAGCATTAAGTATAGCCTATATGCCAGCACGAATTCCAGGATTAGAAAAGCTTGGTATTTTTGATGGTGCTAGAACTGTTACAATTACTAGATCATATTATGAAACCTTACCAAAGGAAATGATTAAAAAAGTTAAAGGAACAAGAAGTAACTCAGGTAGTGATGAAGTAATTGTAGAAGTATATTACTATCAGTACTTTAACTATCAAAAAAGTTATGATGCAGGTAATAGAGATACAAACGGAAATATCATTGTACCAACAGTAAACTTATCTAAAGCAGAATACGAAGATGCTTTAGAAAGAGGTTTAGTCATTCAACTAGTTTCAACCAATGGTGTATCATACACCACCCAAGTTCGTTATTTAGAATTTGTTTTTAATCAAAATGTAGAGGATATCTACTTTTGGTTTGGAACAGAAGAATTAGGAAGAGATTTATTTACACTTATTTGGTCAGGGTCAAGAGTTTCTATGCTTATGGCTATAACCATTATGTTAATTAATATTGTTATTGGAGTCTTTTTTGGCTCAATAGCGGGATATTATGGTGGAAAAATAGACTTAGTATTTGATAGAGTAGTAGAAATCTTAAGTGGTATTCCATTTATGGGGCTACTATCTTTACTTGTATTAAGATTTGGACCTACGACATCCATTGTTATTGTGGCATTCACTCTAACAGGTTGGATCGGCGTTTATGGTTCAACAAGAGCACAAACATATAGATATAAGAATAGAGAATACGTATTAGCAGCAAGAACATTAGGAGCTAGTGATGCTAGAATCATTTCTAAGCATATTTTACCTAACGCATTAGGAACATTAATCACCAGTTTTTCTCTAATGATTCCAAGCTTTATCTTTACAGAATCTACCTATTCATTCTTAGGAATTATTAACTATTCAAATGCAACCAGCATTGGACGCTTGATTTCTGAGGGGCAAAACGTAATGCAACTTTATCCACACGCACTATTATTCCCTGCAATATATATATCTATATTAATGATTGCATTTAACTTATTTAGTAATGGGTTAAGAGATGCGTTTAATCCATCGCTGAGAGGTGTTGAAGAATGATGAAAGATAATAAAATATTAGAAGTTAATAATCTTGTTGTATCATTTAAAACACAAGAAGGTATTTTACACGCTGTTAGAGGAGTGGATTTTGACCTGTATAAAGGAGAAACCTTAGCGATTGTTGGGGAATCCGGATCTGGGAAAAGTGTTAGCTCAAGAGCTATTATTGGTTTATTAGCTGGAAATGCTATCCACGAATCTGGGAGCATCATTTATGAAAATAGAGATTTAATGAAAATTTCAGAACGCGAATTCCAAAAAATCAGAGGTTCTAAAATATCTATGATTTTCCAGGATCCGATGTCCAGTTTAAATCCGATTAAAAAAATAGGGGATCAAATAACTGAAACCTTAATATTAAAAATGAAGTACCCAAAAGAAAAAGCTCACGAAGAAGCAATTAGATTAATGGAAGAAGTTGGAATACCAAACGCTAAGCAAAGATTCCACCAATATCCATTCCAATTTTCTGGTGGGATGAGACAAAGAGTGGTTATTGCAATTGCACTTGCCAATGACGCTGAAATTTTAATTTGTGATGAACCAACCACTGCTTTAGACGTGACCATTCAAGCACAAATTATAGATTTAATTAAAAAAATACAAAAAGAACGAAATTTATCAGTTATATTTATTACCCATGACCTAGGAGTCGTTGCAAACGTTGCAGACAGAGTTGCTGTTATGTATGCAGGTAAAATTGTTGAAATTGGTAAGAGCCATGAAATATTCTATAATCCTAAACATCCATACACATGGGCGTTATTATCATCCATGCCAAGTGTTGACGATGATAAAGACCGATTAGAAGCTATTTCAGGAACACCGCCAAACATGATTTATCCACCTAAGGGTGATGCATTTGCAGCAAGAAACAAATATGCGATGAAGATAGATTTTGAACAAGAACCACCGCTATTTAAAGTTTCAGAGACGCACTATGCTGCTACATGGTTACTACACCCTAATGCTCCAAAGGTAGAACCTCCTAAGGCAGTTAAGAGAATAATGTCAAAAGGAGTTGAAACAGATGAATAATAAAATAGATTATGATAATAAAGTGCTAGAAGTTAGAGATTTAAAACAGCAGTTTAGAATTAGCCGTAAAAAAGGCGGAAAAATCTATGCAATTGATGGAATATCTTTTGACGTATATAAAAGAGAAGTATTTGGTTTAGTAGGAGAGTCTGGTTGTGGAAAAACAACAACTGGACGTACCATCATTAAACTTTATCAACCGACAGACGGTGTGGTGAAATTTAATGACTATCCTATTTCACAAGGTTATTATGAAAACACGAAAATTATTAGAAGAGCGAGAGTAGCAACTAAAGTAAAAATTAGAGAAGCTAACCCGCTTAAAAAATTAATTTTCGATGAAAAAAGTCAGTATGATCACCAAAAAGCTCTTTTGCACAAAGAATTAAAAGCAGCTAAGAAAAAATATAAAGCAAGCTTAATTGAGGCAAACAAAGATTACATAGAATATCAAACTCAGCTGATTCAATTAAAGAATAGAAAAGATAACGATGTTGCTTCAAGCAAGTTCTTAATTGAAAAACAAATCAGAGAAATCAAAAAGAATGTTTTAAAAGAAATTAACTATGAAACAAGAAGTAATATTGTTTTTTCAAAGAAAAGACTGAAAAAAAAGATATCATCTATTAAAATCTCACCGATTTCAAAAGAAGAAAAAATGGCACAGTCTAATATGGCTCGTGAACAATTTAAAAACGAGATTTCAGATGCTTTAGAAAATAAAAAACAGTTGTTTAAAGAGCATGAAGGAAAATTATTAACTAAAGAACAAAAACAAAAAGAAATTCAAAAACTAACTAAAGAACTTGAACAAAGTTTAGAAAAAATTACAAAAAACTACGAACAAGAATTAAAAGAACTTAAAAAAGAACAATTTGCTGAACCAATTTCAAAAGAAGAAAAAGCAAACTTAAAAACTATTTATCTAAATGAAGTCAATCAAGTCAAGGTTAAAGAACAAGAGTTGC
>CALGYU010000046.1 GCA_937934685.1 uncultured Acholeplasma sp.
CAGCTGATGTTTGAATAACAGTTGTTGTTCCAGCATTTAAAAGATTTATTACTAACTGAATTTTTGTTACAGGATCTAGTAAGAAATTTGTAGTCAAGTAATTTTCAAGCCCTTCTTTTGTTCCAGCAACGGATTTCTTGCCTATTCTAATATAATCCCAGGTTGTGTTATTAAAATTGACACCTCTGAGAGTCCAATTACTGCTTGCATCACCATTAACATCTAAATCACCATTAAGAATATTCTCACTAAATACCTTACTATAATCTGTGTTTGAATTGTTAGTTGTTCCAAAATCACTATGTCTTAACACTTGTTCTTCTGCGGCTGCCTCTGCAAACTTAGCATATAGGGTTAAATGACTTTCAATTGCTGCTTCTGTATATTCATTAGTTAATTCTACATCTGTAAACCAACCAGCAAATAGAAGTTCGCCTTTATCATCTAATACAGGTAATACTACTAATTCTCCTGCAAATAATCTTACAGTATTGGTTGTTGTTTCATCTTCAACTAAGTCTAGGTTATAAATATTAATACTTACTGTATTTTCTGCTGTCGTTGGGTTCATTGAACCAAATGCATTTCCTGCGTGATCTTTAATTACTACGTGAACTTTAAATTCATCTAATTGTGTAACACCTTTAATTAAGGTCATTGCTCCATTACCAAAAGTAATGGTCCATGTACCGTCAGCAAACACTACCACTACATCTAATGCTTCAAATGCAGCTTGTTGTCCACCGTATGGATCTTGTTCTGATGCATACACAGTAAATTCATTGTTATTTAAGCTATGATCAACTTCTAAACTATATAGGTTATCATCTTGTGCTTTGATTACTAATACTAATTTACCATCTATGATTTGTAAAGTTTTTTCTAATAATACAGGAGCTGTTTCATCAACTGTTTGGTCGATAAACCAAACTTGTTCTTTTCCTGCTTCTGTGTACGGTACTTCATCTAATGCTAATTCTGCTGGTAGGATAACCCATCCGTCATTAACGATTGCTTTATCAATCCAAATATATGGTAATTCAAATATGTTGCTATCTAATTGTCCGATAACGGTTAGTTTTGGAGTTGTTTCTACTCCTGTTCCTTGTGATACTTCAATACCACCAAATTCATGATCGTTTAAAGTGATATTTTCAACAGTTACTTCTGAACCGTTAACATAAAGAGCTGCATCTCCACCTTCAAAAACAAGATCAGTGATGACTACTTCTGTTACTTTATAAGCTTGTAAAATGTATGCTCCTTGCCATCCTGAGACATTTAATAATGAAAGTTTATATCCATGTCCATTAATAGCTACATCACTTCTTAGAAGAACTAATTTTTCTTCTAAAGTGATATGATTTAATAAGTTGATTTCTCTAATATTTTCATTTCCTAATGCTGCTTTTAATTCTGCTTCGTTTGTTACATCAGCAACTGTAATTAATTCCCATTTAGCTGTTAATGTAATATCATCCGTAATAGGTGTTGCAAAATCATATGCTGCTTCTCCTACATACCAACCTACGAAGGTATATCCATCTAATGTTGGATTTGGAGTTGGTAGAGTTGCTTTTTTACCTTCATTTACTGTTTGAGATGCTACTGCTGATCCACCATTAGAATCAAAACTTACTGTATAACTAGTCGGAACAACTTGTTCCCCATTATACGTTATTTCAATAGAGGCAATCCAAATTTGAGTAGAGCTTTCAGAGTTTTCTTGGGTATTTTGGATGCTAAATGAATTCATATCTAATCCAGTTCTAACAATTGTTGTATTAACAATGTCTGATCCGCTTAAATTTTCTACCTTATCACCTAAAACTAAAGCGGCATTGTTTGGGTTTGACTTACCTTCTGCAAAAGTAATGCTAATTTTTCTTATAGTTAGCCCTTCAGCAATTTTAATTGTCAATTTATTTCCTTGTCCATCTGCCTTATTTGCATACAACCTAATGCTGCCTTCATAAAGGCCTATTGGGTTTTTATAACTGCTAGAAAGTGTTCCTGTTACCAAGAAAACGGTTTCGTTCAAGTCAATTAAAGAGGCATTGTTTGCTTCTAGATCTTCTTTATAAAACGAAGTCGCTGTTCCATTGTTAAATGCAGTAACTGTAGTTCCTACAATAGGTTCTTCTTTTTCCCATTCGGCTGTTAAAGTTGTATCCTCATTAATAGCTGTTGTAAAAACAAATTTATCATCACCTTTATACCAACCTAAGAAGGTGTATCCATCTCTTGTGATACCTGTTGGTGCTACTGCTGTTGTGCCTTTTTTAATTTCTTGTGCTGGTGGATTTACTCCGCCTTCATAGTTAATGTTAAATGTAACTGTTACTTTTTCTTCTGCTGGCACATTAAGTTGCCATTTGGCTGTTAGGGTAATGTTTTCATTAATTGTTGTAGTAAAATTAAATTTATCATCACCTTTATACCAACCTAGCAATGTATACCCTTCTCTTGATATACCTGTTGGTTCTGATGCTTTTGTTCCTTTAACGATTTCTTGTGCGGTTGGATGTGTTCCACCTTCATATCCTATGTTAAAGGTAACTGTTACTTTTTGTTCTACAGGAGTGTTTTCTTTCCATTTTGCAACTAAAGTAATATTCTTAGTTACTTTTTGTGTTGCAAACTTCCACTCTGTTTTTGATTCTGATTCAATCCAATATTCAAACGTGTATCCTACTTTGGTAGGATCTGGAGAAGGTTTGGTTACTAAACCATTTTCCTTCACTTCTACTGCGGCAATATTTGGAGTTCCACCATTAACATCATATGTTACTGTGTACTTTTTGTCTCCGCCACAGGCGACTAAAATGATACCTAAAAAGATGATACTAAAAAAACTTACAATTTTTTTCACTTTTCTTCTCCTTTTTATATCTTTTATAACCTTATTTTATCATATAATGCGCTAATTTTTCGTTTTTTTAATATAAATCTATACATAAATTGTTTTTATTAGGAATGGCTGGTTAATAAAGTTGGTTTGACCTTTAACTATTCTCGTTTTTTAGTTTCTATTTTTAATAATTACCGATTTTTTCGTTTTTTTATTGACTTTTTATTGGTTTTTTTTAAAAAAACTTATTGAGATTAAAGATTATTGTTTGCTTTTAAGTTCGTTTTTCACTATAATATATTTTGTTATACAAAGGAGTTTGTTTATGAAAAAGAAATTTATTTTTGCCCTTCAATTAATTGGTATCTTTTTAATGGTACTGGGTCTCACCTATCTAGTTCCAAATCAAATTTCCACTACTAAGTTAAATGAGTATTTAGCCGATCAATTTGAACCTAATAAAAATGATGCTTCCAAATATTTGCCTCTTATTGCTTCTTACACAGATGTTGTTTTTAGTAATGAACCTTTATTTGAGCTTTCTTTAGATGATGTAACTTCGAAGAGCTCTATTTCCATAACAGGTTTCTTGATATCTTCTGTCAATTTAAAAAAAAATGTGGACGCTATTTACATTTTTATTAATGGCGCTTCTTATAAAGGAATTGATTATAACGAACTTTCTTTAACCGTTGAATACGATAAAGTTGTCAGAAAAGACGATAAAGGGTCTTATAATTATTTTTCTCCTTCTATCTCAATCAACAAAAGTGCTTTACGTGGTTTTTTTGCAACTGAGCTTGTTCTCCAAGATGATTCAATCGCTAGAATAACAGCTTTAAAGTTTGGAATTATGACTTCTAAAAATAGCATTGAGCATAATTTTTTATCTATCAGCAATAATCCTGAAATAAATGATAACTTTTTGTTTAGTACTACTTTAGATGATTTGAATATTAATTTAAAAAACAATAATCTTTCCTCTTTAATTTCTGATGAAAACAATATCCCAACAGAAGAAGAAAAAGAACTTTACCAAATTGACTATATTCCTTTTGATAGAAAGGTGTTTAATAATTATTATAAGCATGGTTGGCTTTGGTATCCTTTATATTTTGTAATTATAGCACCGTTCATTTATTTAGGTTATGTAAGACCAATGATTAGATTGAATGATGAAAAAAAATAGCAGACAAAAATGTCTGCTTTTTTTTTATTTATCTTTTTTCTCGTCATACTCTCTTTTGTCTGGAAGGAAATTTTTGTTTGTGCTGCTAGCAACACCCTTATCATAATCCCACATTGGATCTTTCTCTCCAAATAAAGACCATTTATTGGCTTTTGCTCTTGCTACAACATTAGAAATGAATGAGTAATATGGAATATCTTTATATGTCATTTCATTTTCTTCATCTGATGCTTCAGATAAGTTTAAATCCGTCAATCCTGCTCTTGCTACTAAGAAGTTTACTAATTGTCCGTCTGCCCACACTAAACCAAGGTATCTATCATATTGATCCTTTATAGCTGTTCCTTTGATGCTTTGAATATATATTTCGTTAGCTTTTGCAAGGATGTTTTTAGTAAAATTACTTGCTGGATATCCCCAATCTTGACCGTTTGGTGATCCTGTTCCAGCAACTTCTTTAGTATCTATATAAGCAAATCTTAGTTTATAAAGTTCTCCATCTTCACCTCTAAAGTGAGCTGTGTCACCGTCTCTAGGTTCAACAGATTTGATTTTAATTATACCGCCGCCGCCTAGTAATGGGTTTTCTTCATCGACAAATGGTAACTCTTTGTCTGCCTCATTCATAGCTGGTCCATCAATAATATCTTTATTTGACTTTAACTCATAATCAAAATTTTTAAGATACTTAAATACTTCTGGAGCATATCCAATATAACTATATGCTTGATATTCTTTTTGTGGATAGAAATAATTGTCTTTTCTAATAAGTGTTATATCTTTTCCAAAATCAATAGAGTTTCCAATACTTCCTATCGAATCGTATGTTTTATCGTTTTTTAGTAAGACGATTGCATCGTTTCCGTTAAAGTTAAGTTGTGCTGTTTTTAAATCAACCTTAGATAATAATTCAGGATCATTTGCTCCTGAGTTTGAAATTAGATAATATTCTTTAGCACTTAAGATGCCTTCAAGTTGTATTTCATATTCAAATATTGTGTCTCCGTTAGGGAAAATTTGAATTTTAAATTCTCCTAAATCAATATCTTTTTCTGTTGGATTATACAATTCTATGGCGTTATTTGCTATTTCATATGTCTCGTAATATTTTGAAATAAATAAATCAGGTTTGGGCGAGTTGTTACAAGCCACTACAAAAAACATTGTAAATACTATTAAAATGAAACTTGCTGTTTTTTTCATATCTTTTCCTCCGTTTTTATTCAATTAAATTATACCATATTTTATCTATTTTAGTCATCATTGGCTCTTTTTTTATATATATATGTGGTGAAGAAAAAAAGGATATCTACATAGTAGATACCCTTTATGAGTGTACTTATTGATTTATTTTGCTTTTTATGATTGTTTTACTACTTGTTTAGCAATGTCATCAATTGCAACTTGTAGTTTAGCTACAGTTGTTCCTTGAGCATTACCTGCGTGTGATCCATCATAGTAACTCATAATTGCTGTAACTTTAACAGTTTGACCTACTAAGTTTGCATCAAAATTCTTAGACCCACTGTTAGTTCTTAGAGATACAATGTCACCATTAGCAAGTTTAATTGTCGCTGAACGTTCAC
>CALGYU010000047.1 GCA_937934685.1 uncultured Acholeplasma sp.
CTGGATCTGCTTTTGTTTTAGTTTCTTTTAAAGCCATTGAAGCAGCAATCTTAAACGCCATTTCAGATGAGTCAACATCGTGGTATGATCCGTCAAATAATGTTGCTTTAACATCAATGATTGGGTATCCTGCTACAATCCCACCTGATAAAGACTCTTCTAACCCTTTTTGAACTGCTGGAATGTATTCACGAGGAACAACCCCTCCAACAACTTTGTCAACGAATTCAAATCCTTTACCTGGGTTTGGTTCGAATTTGATCCATACGTGACCGTATTGTCCACGTCCACCTGATTGACGTACAAATTTACCTTCAATCTCAGCTTCTTTAGAAATAGTTTCACGGTATGAAACTTGTGGTTCAGCAACGTTTGCTTCCACTTTGAATTCACGTTTCATTCTATCAACGATAATGTCTAAGTGTAATTCACCCATACCTGCGATGATAGTTTGTCCTGTTTCGCTGTTTGTATAAACTTTGAATGTTGGATCTTCTTCTGCTAATTTAGCTAAAGCTGTCCCCATTTTGTCTTGGTCATTTTTTGTTTTAGGTTCTACAGCAATTTCAATAACTGGTTCAGGGAAGTTCATTGATTCTAAGATGATGTCATCTTTTTCTCCTGCAAGTGTATCACCGGTTGTTGTAGCTTTTAATCCTACAGCAGCAGCGATGTCTCCTGCATAAACTTGTTTGATTTCCACTCTTGAGTTAGCGTGCATTTCTAATAGACGTCCAAAACGTTCTTTTTCATCTTTAGTTGTGTTTAAAATGTATGAACCTGCTTCTGCGACACCTGAGTATACACGGAAGAAAGTTAATTTTCCTACATATGGGTCTGTCATAACTTTAAATGCTAAAGCTGAGAAAGGTTCATTATCATCTGCTTTACGAACTACTTCGTTTCCATCTGAATCATGCCCGATAACAGCAGCAATATCAGTTGGAGCTGGAAGATAGTCAATCGCAGCGTCTAATACTTTTCTAACACCTTTATTTTTAAATGCAGTACCACATAATACTGGGAATATTTCAACTGCTAAAGTTGCTTTACGTAAAGCTTTTTTAATTTGATCAGCAGAGACTTCTTCGCCTTCTAGATATGCCATCATGATTTCTTCATCAAAATCTGCTACTGCTTCAATTAATTCATTTCTTTTTTCAGTTACTTTGTCCATTAAATATGAAGGAATTTCGATGTCTTTTGTTGCTTCATCTGGTGTTCCTAAATATTCAACTGCAGTCATGGTTACTAAGTCAATGATTCCAGTGAAATCATTTTCTGATCCAATTGGCCATTGAATTGCAACTGCTTTAATACCTAAACGGTCATGTAGCGTTTTGATTGCATTTTCAAAGTTTGCACCGATTTTGTCCATTTTATTGACAAATACGATTCTTGGAACCATATATTCTGTAGCTTGACGCCATACTGTTTCTGTTTGTGGTTCTACTCCCGCTTGAGCATCAATTACCGTTACTGCACCGTCAAGTACACGTAATGATCTTGATACTTCAACTGTAAAGTCTACGTGACCTGGAGTATCGATAACGTTAATTCTGTGCTCTTTCCAAAACGCTGTAGTAGCTGCAGAAGTAATTGTAATTCCACGTTCTTGTTCCTGAGCCATCCAGTCCATTTGTGCCGCACCATCATGTGTTTCACCTATTTTATGGATTTTACCTGTATGGTATAAAATACGCTCAGTTGTTGTTGTCTTCCCCGCGTCAATATGGGCCATGATACCGATATTACGCGTTTTACTTAATGGAAATTGACGAGCCATAATTCTTCATTCTCCTTATTATTACCAACGGTAGTGTGCGAAAGCTCTGTTAGCTTCAGCCATACGGTGGGTATCTTCTCTCTTCTTAACTGAAGCACCTGTTCCTGCTGCTGCATCAATTAATTCTTTTGCTAATTTTTCAACCATTGTTCTTTCGTTACGTAGTCTTGAGTATTGAACAATCCATCTTAACCCTAGGGTATCACGGCGTTCTGGTCTTACCTCAACTGGTACTTGATAGTTTTGACCTCCAATACGGCGAGAACGTACTTCTAACACTGGCATAACATTATTTAAAGCTTCATTAAATACATCGATTGGTTCGCGTCCTGTTAATTCTTTGATTAAATCAAACGCTCCATATAAAATACTTTGTGCTGTTCCTTTTCTACCGTCTTCCATAATTTGGTTTACGATTCTAGTTACTAACTTTGAATTGTAAATTGGGTCTGGTAGTACATCACGTTTAATAACATGTCCTTTACGTGGCACAATGTTCACCTACTTCCTTCTAGATTATTATTTCAAATTTATCTTATTTTCTGATTATTTTTGTTTTGGGCGTTTAGCACCATATTTTGAACGTGCTTGTTTACGGTTAGCAACTCCGGTTGAGTCTAAAGCTCCACGTACGATGTGATATCTTACCCCTGGTAAGTCTTTCACACGTCCACCACGTACTAAAACCACGCTGTGTTCTTGTAGTGAGTGTCCAATACCTGGAATGTAGGCTGTTACCTCAGTACCATTACTTAAACGAACACGTGCATACTTACGTAATGCAGAGTTAGGTTTTTTAGGTGTCATTGTTGTAACACGAATACATACTCCACGTTTTTGTGGCGATTCATAATCACTCTCTTTTTTTCTAATAGAGTTAAATCCATATCCTAAAGCAGGTGATTTTGATTTCTCAACTTTACTAGTTCTTCCTTTTCTAACTAGTTGTGAAATTGTTGGCATTTGTTGCTCCTTTCTAGAAACACATATCCCGGTGTTTCATTATTTATTTCAAAAATTTTGTTGGCTTCGTAAAGCCAACATGTCTGTTAAAAATGTTTTTTATTCTTCGCAACGTTTTAATTATATAACTAATCGTTTTATTTGTCAATCTTTTTGTGCTATTTTTTTGAAAAATATGCGATAACTTTAGGGATGTCTTTTTGGCGTCCAAAAATAAAGATGTGATCATTTGGGTAAATCGTTTCTTCACTGGTTGGTATTAAGACTTCTCCATTTCTTTGGATTAAAAGAATGTTGGCTAAAAACTTCTTTCTAATGACTAGGTTTGTAATGTGTGTGGCTTCAAATTGTTCAGATACTTCTATTTCATAAACATCAAAATCGTTTTTAATGTTAAAGTAATCAACCACATTTCCAGCGCCTATTTTGCTGGCTGTTCTTTCTGCAGCAATCATTAAAGGTGAAACAACATGATCTGCTCCTACTTTTTTTAAGATTTCAATGTAATCATCTTTATCCGCTCTTGCAGTAATTTCTTTTATCCCTAGTTGTTTGAGTCTTAAGATGGTTAAAATAGCTGTTGAAAGGTTTTCCATTTTATCTTGCCCAATGGCTATGATGACATGGTCTGCCTCTGCGATGCCTGTTTCTTTTAACTGAATTTCATTGGTAATGTCACATGCCGCAACATTATCCACAAATACACCGGCTTGTTTAACTGCTTCAATATCTTTATCAATTGCGATTAATTCAACATGTAATTCACTTAAATATTGGACCAGTTCGATACCAAAACGTCCTAATCCGATAACTCCAATTGTTTTTTTCATTTTTCAACACCTATCCTATGATTAATTTTTCTTCAATAAATACAATACTTTGTTTGGCTGATTTTGAGTAAATTAAGTGTAGGATGGTTAAGGGTCCTACTCTTCCTATATACATTGTGACGATAATGATGAATTTGCTGATGTCTTTATATTCGTTGATGTTTCCTATCATAAGTCCTGTGTTAGATAAAACACTCATGGTGTTAAAGATAGCTTCTTTAAAACCGATGTTTTCTATGGCTAAAAGAAGGATGCTGACCATTGCTATGAATAGGATGGAGGCTTGTGCTAGGATAAAGGATTTTATTTTTGTTTCATCTGAAATATATCTTTTATGAGTGATGGTTTTTTTACCTCTTCCAAATGAGAAAATACTTTTAATTAAGACATAGAAGGTTGTAATTTTAATCCCACCACCAGTTGACATAGGACCTGCTCCGATAAACATTAACATCATCACAATGGCGATGGTCGCGTTTCTAAGATCATGAATATTTAAAGTCATAAATCCTGCGGTTCTTGAAGTGCCGCTCATGAATAAGGCTTCTAACCAAGTCACTTGATTTCCTTCAAATAGTTTAACAAGAAGCATCCCTATAATTAAAAGTAAGAGAGTCATTTTGACCACAATCTTTGAATGGATGGTTAATTTTTTCCATTTTCTTTTGTTGATTAAATCATATATAACCATGGTCCCAAGCCCACCGAGAATAACTAACATGAGGGTGTTTATGTTAAATAAGACATTATCTTTAAAATGACTGATATGTTCTGTCACTCCTAAAATATCAACCCCTGCGTTGTTAAATGAGGAGATGGCATGAAAGATGCTAACGCCGATGGCTTCACCTAGGTTGGTCATATTAGGGATAAAGATAAAAAGGTTAATGATGATCCCAATCAGTTCGATGCTTAAGGTTAAAACAACGATTCTTCTTAACAGTTTTACTATTCCTTGTAGGCTATCATAGTTAAGGTTTTCTTTTAAGAGGGTTCTATTGTTTACATTGATTTTAGCACCTAGTATGACAAGCATATACATCGTTAAGGTTAAAATACTTAAACCACCTATTTGAATGAGGGATGCAATGACTATTTTTCCAAATAGGGTAAATGTTACTCCTACGTTTGAAACCGGCATGATTCCGGTAATGGTGATCATTGATGTGGCAGTGAAAAAAGCATCCATCCATGATAATGGTTGTTGTGTGGTTGTGATTGGTAATTTTAGTAAAATGGTTCCTATCAAGATAACGATGAGAAACGATAATGCGATAATGATGTATGGTGATAATTTCTTTTTTTTCATCTTAATACCCTCTGTGATGATTTGGTTATATTTTAACACATTTATAAAAAATTCGATATTCAAATAAAAGAGAAGGACACGAAATCGTGTCCTTCTTTTACATTTCTTTGAGTTTATCTAACTTCTCTTTTTGTTTTTTAATGCTTAGTTCAAACTTTTCTTTTTGTTTTTCTTTTTCTAGCTTATTTTTTTCTCTGAGTTGTGCTTTTTGTTTGAGCAGTTGTGCTTTTTGTTTTTCTTTTTCTTTCATGAGTCTGCGTTTTTCTACTTCTTTGATTTTTGATAGCTCGGCATCATATTTAAATTGTAGTTCACGTATTTTAATATCTGTTAAAACTTTTTGTTTGTTATAAGCAATAGTTTTGTCTCGATTTAATTTTTTCTGATAGGCTAGTTGTTCTAAATTAAGTTTGTTTTGGTGTTCTGAAATGAGTTTTTCGGTATTCTCTATTTCAAGTGTTTCTAAGTCTTTTAAAACCAATTGATGTTTTTCTTCTATTTGTTCTTGCCATTTTTCTTCTAGTATTAAAGAGTCTACATACATTTTTTCTTTGACTTCTCTAACTATTTTAGCAATTTCATATTTTTCTAAAGCTTCATTGAAGGCTTTTTTAGAATCATTTGCTTGAATGAGTTTTGAAAAAACGTCTTGATCTTGATTGATTTCAAAATAGTTTTCATAAATTTTATTTATGATACTATATTGCTCTATTAAGATTTTTTGTAGGGATTCTTTTTTATTTGATGTTTCCTTGATTCTTTGTTCATAGTTTTGTTCAAATAGTTTTTTTGCTTGATCTAAATAATATTCTGATGCTTCTTGTGGTTCTAAATCATAATTTTCAAAATCTGTTACATTGGTTGCATAACTGAGTTTTCTTTCAGGTTTATAAGTGGCTTTGATTTCACTTTCTAATAAACCACTGCCTAAATTGGCGTAGTTAAACATGGTTGTAAATAAGACCAGTAAACTTTGATTTAAAGGACCATAATAGGCTTCAGGAAATTGATGTTCTTTTTGATCAATGGATAAATCATATTCAAGTTCATGGGTTTTATCTAAATATAACCAGAGCATGTAGGCATTTTTAAAATCTGGATTTTTTAAAATGACTTGGGTTTTCATAATCGGTGGTGTGACTGGTTTATATTTTTTCATGGTTTGCATGAAATCATTGGTGGCCATTTTAGATACTAGATGATATAACTTTTCTGTTCGATATAATACGCTTCGGTTATGCGTATCTTCCTCATCTGGACTTAAGACTTCTTTTGCTTTTAATTGGATGGTTAGATCATATTGTGCGTTATTGAAACTAAATTGGTTTTCTAAGTCTAGTTTAGATTCTTTAAAGCCGTTTACTTCTTCTTTTAATATTTCTAACCTGTTATAAAGATAATCTTTTAATCTTAGAATAAGTGTCATGATGAAGCGGTTTTCATAGATACCATAGTCTATTTCTGATAAAGTGTTTAGTACTTTATCAGGAATGATGTGGTCATCTTGTATATCTCTAATATATTGTGTGTTTTGAACCAAATGTCTGATGGACTCTGGATTGGTTCTTCTGGTTTTTTCAACTGGAAGAATTTCTGATTCATATTTTAAATTTGAACGTAGATTTCTCGTGATTTTATCTAAACTAGGAAAATAAGCTTCGATGTTTTTTAACCAGTGGTCATCAAATTTTTTTAGTTCTGTTTTTTCGTGTTGTTGTTGCGAACTAACCCCTGTTTCTAAAGCGTGGTAAACGATTTGGGGAAAGTCTAGGTTGTTTTCCTTTTCTCTAATTGCTTTATTAAGTTCTTCTAAAAAGAGTTGTGAATCATATTTTCTTTTCATTTTATACATACCTTAAAAACTTTTGAACCATTTTTTTGGTTTCAAAGAGTTTATCTTTACCAAAGAGTTGATCACAAATGACTAAAAGTTCTTCTAGTTCTTTTTGTAAAAATGGTAAGTTAAGGCTTTCAAATTTTCTGATTACTTTACGAGCAATGATGTAGTCTACTCCTGCAATTTCATCTTGTCCACAGGCCATAAAGACTGGAACGAAGTTTTCTAATTGTTTTAAGATTCTATTTCCAAAAGTGATTTCAAAGGTTTCTGCAATATGTTCATCTAGTTTAATGATTGATTCCATGATGTTAGGTGAAATAGAGTGTGATTCTAAGGCTAAAGAGAAAAGTGTTTCTAAATAATCATAAGATAGATGTACTGGTTTGGTTTCTTTGGGTTCAAATTTTTCTGCTTTGTTGTTCATTTCAATAGAAGATGCTCTATCATATACTTTATCGGTAATCGCAAATGTTGAGTCATCTTTATTGGCTGTCCCAACAAACCAGATGTTTGGTGAGATTTTTATTTTTCCTTCTTTTAATCCCACTGGATCTCCTGGTAATTGTTCAGGAATTAAGTTTAATAACCATTCTTCTTTATTAGGTAATTCTAGTAAAGATAGGAAGTCTGCAAAATAGTATTCCACTCTCGCTAAGTTCATTTCATCTAAGACAATCATTTGGATATCTGTTCGATAATTGGCTTCATAAATAGCGGTTAAAAATTCTGTTTCACTAAACTTTTTAGTAAACTCATTTAGATAACCGATCATTTCAAAGCGATCTCTCCAAGAGGGTTGTACTGAAATGATGGTTGAATCATTTTTGATGAATTTACCAAAAGCGTATGGTAACGAGGTTTTCCCGGTTCCAGAAATTCCTTCTAGAATCATGATTTTTGAAACGGCCATGCCCGCAATGAAGGTTGATATAGTTTTTCGATCATAATAGAGTTTATGTTCATATGCTGCATAGTCTCTAAATCTAGTGACTAATTGAGATAAAGTTAATTTATCTTCTTGTGTCATTGGGGTAGGTAGTATTGAGTATTTGTATTTTTCATCTAGATGGTTAAGTCTAACAAAACGACTGGTTTTTGGTCTTTGTTCTTTTTTGGTGGTTAATTGGTTTTGATGATCTGGTTTATGAGGGTTTTCTTGGAAAGAAAAGGCTTGATTTTTAAGTTTTCTTTCTAAGATATTCATTCTATTTAATAAATCTAGTTTTTGATATTCTATTTTGCTGAATCTAAAGTATCTTTTTAATAATTGGTAGACCACACTTAGAATCATAAAGATTAAGAAGATAAAGACGATGATAGAAAAAATGGCTAAAACCCAATCTAAAAATTCAAAGTTTTTAGATGTTTCTAAAAAACTTTTTACATATTGGATGGGATGTCCTATGATTAAATTGTAAAATCCGTTGAAAAAGCCTTTGATAAGCCCCCATAGGTTATCAATGAGTTTTTGGAAAAACTCTATAAACCATTGTGCAAATTGTTCCATTATTTTCTACCCCTGCTTCTTTTGTTTTTCTCTAGTGTGAATGATTGATTGTTTTTTTCCGTTAAATGGGTAATGTTTAAATCTTTAAATGTTTCTGTTTGTGAATTTTGAGTGTTTTTTACCAATGTTTCTATTTGATTGACTTTGGCAAAATATAATAACTCATGAATCATTTCTGTTTGACTTAATAAAAGACTGGCTTCTATTTCTATTCTTGAAACATGGTATGCTTGAATATCTATGTATAAATTAGGTGTGATATCTTTTACTTCATATGAGATTTGATAACCTAAGGTTTTTAATTCAAAGAGGTTTTTAACCATTTCTTGTTGATTGGTAATGTGGCTTTCTTTTAATGAAATGATGGTTTGCTCTGGAAGATATTGATAGACATACATTAATGTTTCTAGTTTTTGGATAAAGTTTTCTTTTTCTAAGGTTAAACATAAGATGGGTAATGTGATTTTGGTTTTAATTTTTTGGGTTTGAAGTTGTTTTAATAACACTTCAATTCCCCACATGTTAACCCATGCTTGATCATAGATAGAGATCTTTTTTAAGTACTCTTCTATGGGTTGTTGGTCGATAGATATTTCTGGATAAAATTCACTTTTTTCATCTAGTATTAATCTGATGACATCATATCCTGTAATGGTTACTTGGCTTTGATTTAAGTTTTGAACAACATTTTTATATTCTGATGTTATAACGGTTAAATCTTCTTGACTTAAAGTGATTTCACCTAGGTTTCTAGTTGATTGAATTAAACCTTTGGTTAAGATGTCTAAATCTTTTAAATAGTCTTTAGAAACGGTTTTTAGATACGTTATGTTGATGTTTTTGATAATTGAGATATGGTCTTTATAAAATGCTTCGGATGCTGCTTGTTTTAAGGTTTGTGCATAGCTTTCTTCTGTGATGTTTGATTCTGGGGTGTATAAGATAAAGGTATCTCTTTTTTCTGTTTGAGCTAATTTTCCGCCGTAAGGCAAGTACACACTTAAGTTTTTAGCTACTCTTCTTAAGTATGTACGTACGGTTTGATGGTCATATGTTCTTTCTAATAAGTCTAGATTGTCTATACTAACTAGATATAAAATATATTTTTCATCTTGGTTGTTTTGGTAATTTAAATAAGATAAAAACTTTTTAAATTTGATGACCATGTTTAAGGTTAACATTTCTGTTTTGATCATTTTCTTGCGGTTTTTTAAAAACCATTTGATGAAGATGTATGATAGGATGATAAAAACAATGATCATGCTTGCAGAAATGATTTGTTTTTCAAACATTGTTAAATAAAACATATTTTTTCCTCCTTGTTAGTAGATTAACTCATCTGTGGATTGGTTTTTCTGACGATTTTTGTTGATGAGTAAAATTAAGACAGTGATGATCCATAACAGTAAGCTTAAGATCAGTAAGACGGTTAAGAGCATATCTGTTTTGGGTTCTTTATTGACAATGACTCTATAGTAGTTTTGGGTGATGCCATCTTCGGCGGTAACTTTGATTAAGATGACGTTTTTACCTGCCTGTAAATTGTTGATTGATAAGGATAGTTCATTTGAACTACTGCCTTCTTGATATCCTTCTATAACAACAGTTCCGTTTGGATTAAACGTTTCAGCACTTATTTTTAAGCTGTCTATTTTATTAGAAACGGTGATTTCATATACATAACGGCTCTTATCAAAACTGATGGTATTGTTTTCAATACTTAAGGTGTTTAATTGAGCGTTGTTACTTGGAATAGCATATCTTGTAATATTTAAGGTGTAGGTTAGTGTTAAGACATTATCTGCTGAGGTTACAAAAATTCTTATTTTCTCAGGGTTGATGCCTATTGGATAGGTTCCAAAGCCTGTGACTCTAGCATTTTGATGGTCCATAGCTGCACCGGTGACTCTTACATGTTTTGTGTTTGAATCTACTACGACATTGTATTCATAGGTTTCTTTATCAAAGGTGTAGGTTGTGTAGTCGATAGCATCTTCTTCACTGTAAGTATCTTTAGAAGTTCCTTTTATTATGAGGTTTTCTAAAAAGGCGTTGCTATCTACGTAGTCTATTTCAATGGTGTAGGTATTGATATCTCCGCTTTGGGCAATGACTGAAATAACAAAGGTGTTTTTACCTAAGGTTAAGGTTTTTACGCCTGTGCCTTGAATGGTTGAAAAACTATTTGCAGTAGCATCAATTTGAATTTGACTGCTACTTTGTTTTGGCCTTGCTAATCTATAAGTGTTTGTGTTTGGATCAAAGTTTGGTACTTGGATACCATCAATGGATAAATTGGTTAAGATATTATCGGTTTTAGCTTCTTCTTTGATAACGGTGATGGTATAT
Organism: uncultured Acholeplasma sp.; assembly: GCA_937934685.1. GTDB lineage: Bacteria > Bacillota_I > Bacilli_A > Acholeplasmatales > Acholeplasmataceae > Alteracholeplasma. The sequence continues at coordinate 10,585 of CALGYU010000047.1, forward strand.
GTTTTTGATTGGTTACTGCCTGATTGTGAAACTGTATAGAATGTGTAGACGATCGGTTCGTTTTGATTAAACTGTTTGATACCTGCTCCAACAACTTGACCGACTGTTTTAACGTTTAGAGTCATTTGAGTGATGTGATATGGTACAGTCACTTGATAGTTTGTGATGTTTTGGTTAAATTCATTATCACTTAAGTAATTTTTACCATCGTTTGCGATTAAGTTAACTTCTTGGATTTCGGTGTTGTTATCTAGGTTAACGTCTCTATAAATACTGATGGTGTAGGTGTTTCTAACGCTTGGGTCTTGGGCAATGACAGTTACTTTTAGGATGGTGTGATATCCACCATCAAAAAGTCCTTCTAATAACTGATTGCCGGTGTTAAAGACTGTTGCTAGTGGGCTAGTGGCTTCTGCTGTGATAAAGACAGACATGATGTCTTTTTCTTTTGGTATGTTGATGATGTAGTTTAGTTTGTTTGGATCAAATAATCCTTCAAACTGTAAAATATTTCCATCTTTATCTGTGATGACTAAGGTTTTTAGGGTTGCGTCTTTACTTGGTTCTTCACGGATGATGTTGATTTGATATTTTAATCCTTCCACACCACTTTCAGAGATGGCATATACTGTGATGATGTTATCGTTTATTTCTAGGTTTTCTATAAGTCCAATCCCAATGATTTGAGCTTTGATGTGGCTTTTTGCATGTACTTTAACAGAGGTTGTTTCATAATTGACTCTAACTTCGTATTGGAAGATTTTTGGGTTGAATATAGGGTTTAAATCGTGGTTTTCAACGCTTAGGTCAGTGATTTGATGATCATAACTTAGGCTGTTGATTTTAATTTCATAAACTTGTTGAGACAAATCTTCTGCGGTGACATAAATTTTATAGCTGTTAATACCTGGTAGGACAGTGACTTCTCCTAAATCACCAGTGATTTTAGCTTTTGGGTCATTTAAGATAGCACCTATGTTTAGGTTACCTACCTTTGTTACATCTACATTAAACTCATAGTAGAAAATGTTTGGATCAAAACCATCAATGGTTTTCCCGTTTAGAGATAGATCTTTTAATAAACTATCTGTGCTTGGATCTTCTTTAATGATTTTAATGGTGTATGTGTCTGATTTGACCGCACCACTTTTTGATTCAATGAAAAAGTTAATGATGGTTTCTTGTTGATTTAGAGCATAATTCCCTGCTCCTGTGATGATGGCACCTTCTTTGTTTATAATAGATAGGAAGATGTTATCTAATTGATAAGGCACTGTGATGATGTATTCTTTTTGGCTGGCGATAAAGGCTTTTATCGCATTTGGATGTCGATCATTTCCTAGGTATGTGATGTTATTTCCAGTTAAGGATAGATCATCGATGAGAATACTGTGTTCTGGCGCAATGTGTCTTTCAATGGTGATGGTGTATGTTTTTTGTGTTTTATCTTGAGCGGTTACAATGACGTTAAATCTGTCTGTTGTAGCACCTGCTCCTGATTTTAAGTTATGTAGTTTATCGCCTGTAATGGTGCTTAAACTAGAGTTTGCTTCTGCAACGA
>CALGYU010000048.1 GCA_937934685.1 uncultured Acholeplasma sp.
GAATAAAATTCAACCAGAAATCATCTCTCAAATCATTTTATTGGCAGATGTCTATGTAACATTAAGAAGCGCAAAACCATATAAAAGACCACAAAATCACTCAGCAAGTATGGAAGTTTTTTCAAAAGCCCTTACCGAGTATTTTGATTATAAACTACAAGAAAGATTTACAACCTACAGTAATGAGATTAAGGAAATATTTAATGGTCTTTAGACTTTACAAAACAAGATTAATATAGTAGAATAAATAAGCAATATACTTAAAAAGTTCATATTAAACTTATTAAGAGCTATCGAGGCGTAAGTGGCCGATGAAATAGCAGCAACCTACTTAAATTAGGTGCTCACCACTAAGGAGGAAACTCATCAATAAGGAAAGTAAGCTTCCTTATTTGGAAGCTTATTTTTTTATAAGAAAGAAGGAGAAAAAAATGTATCAATTATTTTCAAGTGAATCTGTAACCAAAGGACATCCAGACAAAGTTGCTGATAATATCTCAGATGCTATACTAGATGAAATTTTAAAACAAGATCCAGAATCAAGAGTTGCTGTTGAAACAGCAGTAACAACCAATACAGTCATAATCTTTGGTGAAGTCACCACCAAAGCAACCATAAACGTTGAAAAAATCGTGAAAGAAACGGTTAAATCGATAGGATATGATAAAAAAGAGTATTTATTCTCATATGATAACCTAGAGATCATCAACAAAATCCACACACAATCACCTGATATAGCTATGGGTCTTGATAAAGAAGATCAAGGTGCAGGAGATCAAGGTTTAATGTTTGGTTTTGCCAAAAATGACACACCAAACTATATGCCACTACCTATTGATTTGGCACACAAACTAGCCTTAAGACTCACTGAAGTTAGAGAAGAAAACATCATCAAAGGCTTAAGACCAGATGGAAAAACACAAGTGACCATTGCTTATGATAAAAACAAACCAGTCTATATTGACAGCGTTGTTTTATCGACTCAACACGATGAGGATATTACCCAAAAAGAATTACATGAAAAAATTATGGAACACGTCTTTTTACCTATCCTACCTAAAGAATTACTAACAGAAGAAACCAAATATTTTATCAACCCAACCGGAAGATTTGTTATTGGGGGACCACACGGAGACTCAGGTTTAACCGGAAGAAAAATCATTGTAGATACCTACGGTGGATATTCAAGACATGGTGGTGGAGCTTTTAGTGGTAAAGATCCATCTAAAGTAGACAGAAGTGCCGCGTATATGGCACGCTATTTAGCCAAAAACATCGTAGCTTCACAAATTGCTGAAATCTGTGAAATACAACTTTCATATGCCATCGGTGTTTCAGAGCCGGTAGGTGTTTATGTAGATACATTTAAAACTGGAAAAGTGGCAGATGAAAAAATTCTTCAAGCCATTAAAAAACACTTTGATTTAAGACCAGCAAGTATCATCAAATATTTAGATCTAAAAAAACCAATCTATAAAAATACCGCAGCTTACGGACACTTTGGACGTAGTGACATAGATTTTACATGGGAACACATAAATAAAATTGATATTTTTAAAGATTTAGTGTAAAATAAGGTAAGATTTAGATTACAAACTAAAAGGAGGAACATAATATGTTTCCAATATTACTTGACGCACTTTCAGTAACATTCATTATCCTAGGTATTGTGGTATTGCTATTATTATTCATTGTCTCTTGGTATATAAGCACAATAAACATGTTTAATAGAACATTAGTAAAAATAGATGAGTCAGAATCAAGTATCGATATTGCATTGACAAAAAGATATGACGTCTTAACTAAACTAGTTTCAGCAACCAAAGGATATGCTAAACACGAATCAGAAACATTAGCAAAAATTATTGAAATGAGACAGCCTGCTAGAAATGCAAGCATTCATGATAAACAAGAATTCGCAAATGAATTAACTAGAGGATTACAAGCTGTTAACGTTGTTGTAGAACAGTATCCTGATTTAAAAGCATCTAAAAACTTCTTAAGCCTTCAAAATGCAACCCTTGAAGTAGAAGAAAACTTACAAGCTGCTAGAAGAGTCTATAATTCAAATGTATCATTCTATAATCAAAGAATTGTTTCATTCCCTGCAAGCATCATAGCAAACGCTAAAGGTTTTGTTAAAAGAGACTTCTTTGAAGCAGAAGAAATCAAAAGAAATGATGTTGAATTTAATTTCTAAAAGTGAACTTGGTTCACTTTTTTTCTATATGAAGAACTAAAAAAAAATAAATTTTAAAAACAACGAAGCCATAAACACATAGAAATACATTATTTTATAAGTAAAAAACGTCATTTGTGGTAAAATAAAATTAGGTGATTAGATGAAAAAAAAATTAGAAACACTAGAAAAAATTAGAGAAGAACAATATAAAAAATATTTAAAGATGACAGCTGTAGGAGGCTTTTTTTTAGTAGTAGCCATCATCAGTCTTATCTTCACCTTTTATATTGTGATGATTATAGGTGTAATCATCGCAGTGGTGATGTTTGTCCTGTCGCATGCAGAAAAAATCAAATTTTCCAATATGTATAAAGATGAACTCATGCTTGTCTTATTATCAGATATGTATGAAGCGCCAACTTATAACCGAAAAGGTAGCATTCCAAGAAGTATCATTGATGGAACCAAACTAACATCAAGAGCAGATAGATTCACAGGAGAAGATCATATCACTGGTAAATACAAAGGCGTTTCATTTGAAGTTTGTGATGTTAGAATGGAAGAACGAAGAACAACCTCAAATGGAAAAACCACGACAACGACCTATGTCACTTACTTTTTAGGCAGATGGATGATCTTTAAATTCAACAGAGTTTTTAAAGAAGAATTACGTATCGTTGAAAAAGGACTTTTTGGCTCATCTTATGTACCAAGACAACAAGTAAAAGTTGAAACAGAAAGTATTGAATTTAACAAAAAATTTAAAATCAGTGCAACATCAGAACAATACGCATTTTACCAAATCACACCATCTATGCTTGAAAAACTACAAACACTAGAAAAAATATTTAAAGGTCATATTTCATTTTTATTCAGAGGAAATGAGTTACACATTGCCATTAATGACAATAAAAACACATTAGAACCTAAGTTCAATGTAAAATTAACCGAAGAAAGCATCAAACCACATTTAATTGATATAGACATCATCGCTTCTATTATCAACGAATTTAGATTAGATTCAGCCAAATTTCAGGAGTCAGACCAATGAGTTATGTTAAAATGATAAGACAACAGATAGGAAACCAAGCACTCTTTGTGCCATGTTCTGGTATTATTGTGTATCATAACAACCAAATTCTTTTACAACAAAGAAAAGATAACAAACTATGGGGACTACATGGCGGTGCCTTAGAAATTGGAGAAACTTTCTTAGAAGCTGCAAAAAGAGAACTCAAAGAAGAAACAGGCCTTATAAGTCAAAATCTTAAACCCTTTAAATTATATGCAGGAAAAGAAATATATATTAAATATCCCAACGGGGATTTAAGTTATTTAATCAATCAAATCTATGTACTAACACAATTTGAAGGTAACCTTAAAAATCAAATAGATGAAGTTTTAAATTTAAAATGGTTCAAACTATCAGAACTACCATTTACAGAAATCATGCCAATTGATCAAGTGGTTTTAAAAGACTTCATAGAAACAATAAAACAAGGAGTGTCACTATGTTAAAAAATCTTTTCAGTTCAACCAAAAAAGAACTAAAGTATGCAAGAAAACTTGCCGATCAAATATTTAAACTAGAACCAGAAATCAAAAAATTAAACGACCAAGAAATCAAAGACTATACACTAAAACTTAAACAAAGATACCAAAACGGCGAAACACTAGATCAACTATTAGTTGAAGCTTTTGCTTTAGTTAGAGAGGCTTCTTTTAGAGTTACACAAATGTCTCCATACTATGTTCAAGTTCTTGGAGCAATCGCTATTCATCGTGGAAACATTGCAGAAATGAAAACCGGGGAAGGTAAAACTCTAACATCAGTTATGCCAGCGTATTTAAACGCTTTAAACAACGAAGGCGTTCATATTGTAACAGTCAACGAATACCTAGCTAAAAGAGAGGCAGAAGGCGAAATTGGCGATATCTTCCGCTTTTTAGGCTTAACAGTTGGCTTAAACTTAAGAGACCTTGATAATGAACAGAAAAAAGAAGCATATGCTTCTGATGTCCTATACTCTACCAACAGTGAATTAGGGTTTGATTATTTAAGAGACCACATGGTCTTATATGCTAAAGACATGGTTGCCCAAAGAGGATATAATTATGCAATCATCGATGAGGTAGACTCTATTTTAATTGATGAGGCAAGAACGCCATTAATCATTTCAGGAGGCGCCAAAAACACTCAAAACCTATATCAACAAGCAGATAGATTTGTAAAATCACTTAAAAAAGAAGAATTCATCATTGATATAGAATCAAAAACCATTGAATTAACAGAAGAAGGTATTAACAAGGCAGAGTCTATCTTCCAAATTTCTAACCTTTATGACTTAAGATATGTTTCATTATTACACCATATCAACAACGCACTTAGAGCAAACTACATCATGTCTAAAGATAAAGAATACATGGTTGAAAACAACGAAGTCTTAATTGTAGACCAATTTACAGGACGTATCTTAAGAGGACGTCAATTTAGTGAAGGATTACATCAAGCCATCGAAGCTAAAGAAAACGTAGAAATTAAAAAAGAAACCGTAACGGTTGCTACAATTACATACCAAAACTTCTTTAGAATGTATAAAAAATTATCAGGAATGACCGGGACAGCCAAAACAGAAGAAGATGAGTTTAGAGATATCTATAACATGGAAGTAATCGAAATCCCTACCAATCTACCAGTCATTAGAGAAGATAGTACAGACCTACTTTATGCAACACATGAAGAAAAATTTGAAGCGTTATTAGAAGAAGTTAAAGAAAGACACGAAAAAGGGCAGCCCCTTCTTATTGGAACGGTTGCTGTTGAAACCTCAGAGGAAATCTCATTACTCTTAAGAAAAAATCGTATCCCACACGAAATTTTAAACGCTAAAAACCACGAAAGAGAAGCTGAAATCATTGCAAAAGCAGGACTAAAAGGCTCTGTCACAATCGCCACCAACATGGCTGGTCGTGGGACAGACATCAAATTAGGAGAAGGCGTTAAAGAACTAGGCGGACTAGCTGTTTTAGGAACAGAAAGACACGAATCTAGACGTATTGACAACCAATTACGTGGACGTGCGGGACGACAAGGAGATCCAGGGTATTCAAAATTCTTTGTTTCAGGAGAAGATGAATTACTCATAAGATTTACAGGAGATAGATTCAGATCTATTGTAGAAACCATGAAAAAAGTTAACGGACCTGGTGTCCCGTTACAATCCAAAATGCTATCTAAATTTGTCACCAATGCTCAAAAGAGAATTGAGGCAAATAACTATGATGCTCGTAAGAACGTCTTAAAATATGATGATGTCTTACGTATTCAAAGAGAAATTGTTTACGAACAAAGAAGAGATGTTCTAACCTTGCCTTCTATTGAAGACAAAGTCATCAAAATGATCAACGATAGTATAGAGTCTGAAATAGAACCATTCATCGTAGAAGTGGGCAGAAACAAATATGACATTAATGATGAAGGACTTATTCAACATCTAGAAAACACTTTATTTTATAAAGGTACCTTTGATATTCACACACTAGAACAACTAGATGAAAAAGAGTTAGTAGAATACATTAGACAAAAAGCATTAAAAGAATTACAAGATAAAAAAGAAAACACTCCACCTGAAGTATATAATGAATTTTTAAAAGTTATTATGTTACGTATGATCGATACATATTGGATGAGACACATTGATATTATGAGTGAATTACGTCAAGGAGTTAGACTACAAGCCTACGGGCAACAAAACCCTTTAATCATTTATCAACAAGAAGGAAAAAGATTGTTTGATGAAATGATTTACAACATTGCAAAAGATGTAACTAAATATGCTGTAATGGCAAGAATTCAAGTTAACATCACGCGTGAAGCAGTTGTCAAAGGGACACGTACCAATGATGGTGAATCCGATGCACCAAAGAAACAAAGAGTTAGAAAACATCGAGGCAAAAATGTTCCTTGGGCATAACGAAGGTGAGTTTTTAATATGGAAAGATATGAAGTAAACAAAACATTAGAACAATTTAAAACAAGTATTGATGCGTTAGAAAAAGCAATCAACATAGAAGAACAACAAACGCGTCTTTTAAGTTTAAACGAAAGCATGCATGATCCGCTTTTTTGGAATAATACCAGTCAAGCAAAAAAAGTAACACAAGAAGCCAATCAAATTCAATCAACCTTAGATACCATCAAAAAAATCAAACAAGATTATGATAACTTAATTGATTGGTTTGAACTAAGTGAAGAACAAACAGAAGAATGGTTTTTACTAGAAACAGATATCGAAAAACTATCAAAAACCATCAAATCTTTTGAAATAGAAGTGCTATTAAGTGAGGAATATGACGCGAATAACGCCATACTCATCCTGCATTCTGGAGCTGGTGGTACCGAATCACAAGACTGGTGTGAAATGCTTTTTAGAATGTATCAAAGATACGCACAAAGAAAAAGATTCAAAGTAGAAATACTAGACTATCAAGACGGTGAAGAAGCAGGCATCAAAAGTGTCACAATGGCCATTAGAGGACCTTTCGCGTATGGCTATCTAAAAGCAGAACGCGGCGTACACCGCTTAGTAAGAATCTCACCATTTGATTCAAACGCAAGAAGACACACATCATTTGTATCATGTGATGTAATGCCTGAAATAGATGATGCAGTCAATATAGACATCAAAGATGAAGACATTAAAATAGACGTATACAGAAGTAGTGGAGCAGGCGGACAATCTGTTAATACAACAGACTCAGCCGTAAGAATCACTCACCTTCCAACTGGAATTGTTGTTACTTGTCAAAACGAAAGAAGTCAAATCAAAAACCGAGAAACAGCGATGTCAATTTTAAAATCAAGATTAATTCAAGAAGAAATAAGAAAAAAAGAAGAAGAACTTTCAAATATAAAAGGTGAGCAAAAAGATATCGGTTGGGGATCTCAAATCAGATCATATGTCTTCCATCCATATCAAATGGTAAAAGACCATCGAACAAACTTTGAAGTATCTCAAATAGATCAAGTGATGGATGGAGAAATAGACCAATTCATCAATGAGTATTTAAAAAAGGGAGATTAATAGATGCGTGAAAAAATATTTGAATGGGTAGAAATAACCTTAGGTGTTACTTTACTTGCAATAGGCTTCTATTTTTTCCTTTCAGCAACCAATTTAGTTACAGGTGGAGTGACTGGATTAAGCGTCTTACTTAGACCTTTTAAACTTATGCCAGACTCTGTTTTTATACTATTAATGAACATCATAGCCCTTTTAGTGGGATGGTGGGTTTTAGGAAAAAGTTTCTTTTATAAAACATTTTATGCAACTTTGTTATATCCAGGATTGATTTTCATCTTTGAAATTGTTTTTCCAAACGCAGAAGTCATCATCAACCAAATTGATCCAAACTATCAACTTCTAATCACTGCTATTTTTGGTGGTATCTTGGTTGGTGTTGGGATGGGATTGGTTATTAGAAACAATTCAACCACTGGAGGCATGGATGTTTTCCAAAGAATTTTAAGCATCAAACTACACATACCTTTTTCAGTAGCTCTTTATCTTATCGATGGTATCATCGTTTTACTAGGAGCAACCATTGCGTTTCAAAATGTATTCTTTGCGATCATTTCAATTTTTATCACCGGCTTTTTAATTGAAAAAGTAGCCGTTATGGGAAGAACCAGTTACACTGTTTTCATTGTAACTAAAGAAGCTGATAAAATACGCAATAACATCATCGAAAAACTGGATAGAGGATTAACCAAAATATCAGTTAAAGGTGGATATAAAGATGAAGATAGGACAATGATTATTTGTACTTTATATCGCCAGCAACTATATATATTAAAAAAACTAATAGACGAAAGTGATCGCAAAGCTTTTACGATCATTGTAAAAACCAATGAAGTAATAGGGGAAGGCTTTTGGAAAGGAGTTTAAAAAATGATACGAGACAATAAAATGAGTCAAAAGATAGTATTATTCATCGTGATATTCTTACTACCTTTAGCCTTTATTTTGGGATTTTACAGTTCTAAAACTGTGAATGTAAGATACCAAAGAAATCAAGTAGAAACAGATCTACAATATTTGCTAGAAAACTATGCGATGTACGCAGACGCTAACTACGAGCAAGAGGTTGTTTTACACGCCAAATTGCTAGGTATGCTTTATTTAATGGAGGATCCTTATTCAGACGTTATTTACAGTAATGGAGGAACAGAAACTTCATTACGAACCAGAGAAGCGTCAAATAAAAAAATTGGAATAACCTTTAGATTTACAACATACAATGAACTAGAAATATCTAGTGTAGCAAGTGATAGTGATGCTTTTGGGAAAATTTTCCCTGGAGACATCATCATAGGTGCTTATGTTAACGACACATTAGAAAGATTTAGAAACAAAACCCAAGCACAAATTACCACTTTATTACAATATAAAAATAATCCAAGTATTACACTGTTGGTTCAAAGACAAGACCAAGAATTTACAATTGAAATAGAGTATAAAGAAGTTGCAACCAACCAGTATGTAAACGCAGAAATGATTAACCAAGATACTGGATATATTAAATTAACTCAATTTGATAAGGGTTCTGCTCAAGAGTTTGCAGATGGACTCATGAACCTAGAAAACCAAAATATGGAAAAACTCATCATTGATTTAAGAGATAATCCAGGAGGTTATGTTAGTGAACTAGACTTAATCGTCCAACGATTAGTCCCACAAAAGGGAACACCTTCAAATGTGGGAACCGCAGTTTTTAAAACTAAAGCCTATAAAACTAATCAAGATTCATACTCAAGTATCATTTATGCAAATAAAAATCTAGAAAATAAAACGTATTTAAACAATATAGTGGTTTTGGTTAACGAAAACTCAGCATCTGCAGCAGAAGGTTTAACATCTATCTTACAAAATCAAAACAACGCAAAAGTTGTTGGCAAACCGACATATGGTAAGGATTTATACCAATCAACCGTTCAAATTGGTCAAAGCGATTATTTCTTTAAATATACAGAAGGACACTGGTTATATAAAAACACAGCAAACAAATTTGTAACATTAACTGAACAACCAATCTTAACTGAAAGCACAGAGTTATCAGAAATATATTTAGAAGAACTAGTCATAAGACCCAATTTAATAGATGTTGAAATTACCTATCAAAATCAACTCATATCAGAAAGACTATTTTTAGAATATTTATACGGAAACCCAATCACAAACGATACAGAGTTTAATGCTGCGTTAAAAAGATTAGCAAACGAAAACGGACACGAATACATAAATAACCTCTATGATTCTAATCTTTCTAACATCTTGGCACAAAAATACTATGAAAAACTTGCAAATATTAATAATGATGCATATATCATATATGCTCTAAATCATTTTAATCAAGTCCAACCATGATAGTTCAAAAAGTAGATCAAAAAGGTAAAAACTATTTAGTGACTTTTGATCAAGAAACACTAGAATTAACCGAAGAAACCCTACTTTTTTATAGAATAACCAAAGGTAAAATCATTTATGATAACATTGAGGACATCAAAGAAAAAAACTTATACTATTTAATATATCAAAAAGTCATAAGAAAATTAAGATATCCCAAGTCAAGTCATGAAATCATAAACTATTTAGAAAAAGAAAAACTAGATCAAAAACACATCCATCAAATGATGATGGAACTTAAACAAAAAAAACTAATTGATGATGAAAAATTAATTGAAAACATCATCACCTATACCAATCAAAGTAGAAATAAAATCAAACAAAAACTACTTCAAAAAGGATTTGTAGAATCAGATTTCCAAGACTTACTCCAAGAAAAAGACGAAAGCACTTGGTTAGAAAAAGATTTCAATAAATTAGTAAAAAAACACCAAAAAGAGAGTCAAGTGGTTGCCAAAACCAAAATAGAACGCTCTTTACTAAGTAAAGGATATGCCTACCATCACATCAAAGAAATGATGACTCAATTAAATCAATTTGAATTTAATCCAGAAGCTATTAACAAAGACTATCAAAAGTGGTCTCAAAAATATCAAGATGAACAAAAAGTGATTAAAAAATTATTAACACTAGGTTATTCTTATCAAGACATCAAAGAAACCATAAAAAAACACTTCACAAAATGAAGTGTTTTATTTTTCTTAAAAACTACTTAATACTAAAGAAATTAGATAAATATTTAGCAACGCCATCCTCATCATTGTCAAACTCACTGACAAAAGAAGTATGCCCCACCACATCAGGGAAAGCATTTTTCATCACAACACCATGAGATGCAAAACTAAGCATCTCTAAATCATTGGTTCCATCTCCAAAAGCCATGATATGATTAGAATCAATGCCGTATAATCCAGCAACATAATCTAACGCGCTAGCCTTTGAAATACCAGGTACATAAAATTCATAAATAGCATGCTTACGATCACTACCCCAAAATCTGTACTGAACTCTACCTTTAAAATCACTATCAATCAATCTTTCAAAAGCATCTTTATATTCAGTAGCAACTAAGTATATAGCGCCTGTTGGGGCTATATCTAGTTGATCAAAATCAGCATGAACCACTTCTTTACTATTTTCTTTAAAAATCTTTCTTAAAACAGAAGTATCTTGATAAGAATAACTAACATCGCCTTCACTAAAAAAAGCAGAAACCAAGAAAGGCTTACTCTTCTTAAATAACTCATGAGCCACATCCAATTCAATACGTTTAATGACAGGCACAAAACTCTCATCATGTGGAAATCTAATAGAACCACCATTATCTGAAATCAAAGGGGTATCTAAATTTAATTCATAATAAAAATCAATACAAGCATGATAAGGACGACCTGTCGCTATGACAGGGACATGACCTAAATCTCTAAGTTTATTGATTGTAGAAATGGTATAATTAGACAACTGACTTTCATTATTTAAAAGAGTGCCATCTAAGTCTAATGCAATTAAAAATTTTTCCATAATATCACTCCACACCTATTATCGCACAAAAATAGTTAAAAACCAAGATGAATAAATTATAACTTTAATGTATAGTTTAGTGTATAATAAAAGAGAAAGGAAATGATAAAGATGCTTTTTTTTAAGATAGCCGGAATAGAAATTAATTTAACCATTTTAATCAGCTTTTTTTCTGGGATACTTATGGGCATGTTAATCATCGCTCTTTTATATCTTTTTTCAGTGATCAAAGGGTTAAAACAACCATTTAAACATCATGATGCACAAGAAGAAGATATTGATGAAGAAGAAATCAAATGGCTCATCAAAGATGCACAAAATCAATTTAACAACAAAACAGAACGCGAGTTAGAAGGATATGGCACAATGTTGTTACGAATCAACAAAGATTTAGCCAGAGATATCGCAACAAAATTTTACCCTAAATCTAAATACCCCTTTTTAGAATTAACCATTGACGAAGGATTAGCACTCATTGGCTATATCGAAAAAAGAGTGGATGAATTATTTGAAGCTAAATTTCTAAAAATGTTTAGAGGATTAACGATCAGAAGAATCGTAGAATTAAAAGACACAAAAGATGTCATTGAAAATACCAAATTAGGTAAAACCGCAAAAAAATATAACAAAATCACTGGTGCTATTTTTGCAACATTAAATGCAGTTAACCCAGTATACTGGTTTAAAAAAATAGTTGTAAACAACGCGATGAACATAGTCATGGTAAAAATTGGTTTAGTCATCATTGGTATCACCGGTGAAGAAACTTATAAAATATATAGTAAAAAAGTATTTAATGAAGAAAGAAGCATTGACAGCAATTTAGAAGATATCTATCAAGAAATCAATCAAAACATTGTGGAGGGATTAAATGAAGAAAAATAAGAAAAACAAAAAAATAGAAACACAATTAACGCCAACTTTTAAAATCCCACAAATAGCTAAAATTGAAGGTATCAGAGGTGCTAAAAAATATGAAAGAACCCATTTTGTTTCTCCTCTTTTTGGAACTAAAGTAAAAGATGAAGTCGTTGCTCCATACGATGTAAAATTAGAAGGAGACAAAATCAAAAAATACGATGCCTTTAGAACCAATCCCAAAGAAGCAGTGAGAGGCAATTATTATGAGTTTGATGTAATTACCCAAAAAACAAGAAGCGATGTTTTTGGTGGAGATGCTTTTACAGAAAAGAAACCAACCACCCCTTCTGTTTCATATGAACATACAAAAACAGAACCAATCAAACCAATCATTACACCCAAAGAGCCACAAGAAACATCACCAAGTTGGCTAACCCCTAAAACGGTTGTCACCAACTTATCACCAGAAGAAAACGACCTTAACATCCCGCTATTTGAAAGAGAAGCCGTTGTTTCAACCGGATTTGAACAAGTAGAAACTAAAATAGAACCATCTTATAAAGAACCAAAACATGAAATACCAAAACCATTATTTAAAAAACAAAACACATATAGACTACCAGATGTTTCTATGTTTAAAAAAGTAAAAAGAGATCAAGAAAGCAGACCACAATGGTTATTAGATCAAATTGACATCATCGATCGAACACTACAAGATCATGGCGTTGAAGGACACGTCACAGGAAGCACTAAAGGACCAACCGTCACAAGATACGAAATAGCTTTAGAACCAGGTGTTAACGTTAGAAAAGTAGTTACAATACAAGATAACTTAATGATGAACCTTGCAGCAACCAGTTTAAGAATCGAAGCACCCATTCCAGGGAAAATGTATGTAGGTATTGAAGTACCGAATAAAGAAACAGAAATTGTTGCTTTTGGTAACGTTGTAGATCAAAAAGAGTTTTTAGAAGATCATGATCATCCATTAAAGGTAGCTTTAGGGGTTGATATTGATGGTAAAAACATCTATGTAGACATCGCTAAAATGCCACACGGATTAATCGCAGGAGCAACCAATAGTGGAAAAAGCGTCTCTGTGAATACAATCTTAGTGAGCTTACTTTTAAAAAATACCCCAGAACAACTCAAACTCATCTTAATAGATCCAAAAATGGTAGAATTGACACCATATAACGATCTACCACACCTCATCACACCAGTCATTACAGATGCTAAAATGGCAGCATCTGCTTTAACATGGGCCGTTGATGAAATGGAAAACAGATATAAAAGCTTTGCAGGTGCTAGAAGTAGAGACATTAAATCCTATAACGAAAATATCGATAGAGGATTAATAGATGGTGAACACATGCCATACCTAGTCATCATCATCGATGAATTAGCTGATTTAATGATGGTTGCTGCAAACGATGTAGAAGATGCAATCCAAAGATTAACTCAAAAAGCAAGAGCTGCAGGAATTCACTTACTCGTAGCTACACAAAGGCCAACAACAGACGTTGTCAAAGGAACCATCAAATCAAACATCCCTACAAGAATCGCCTTTAAAGTGGCTTCTTTTGTTGACTCAACGACCATCTTAGATAATGCAGGGGCAGAAACCCTATTAGGCCGTGGAGACATGTTACTAAAAGAAAGTGATCGAGCCATTCGTCTTCAAGGAGCATACATTCCAGATAACGAAATATATGAAGTCACAGATTTTATTAGAGAACAAAGAGAACCAAACTATATTTTTGAACACGAAGCGCTAACCAGACAAATAGAATTTAGAGAAACTGCATCTGATGAGTTATTTGAAGCAGTTGCACGCTATGTAGTCAGTGAAAACGTAGCCTCCATTAACACCATCACTAAAGAATTTAGCATCGGATTTAACCGAGCACAAAAATTAATGACACTATTAGAACAATATAACATTGTTTCAGAAAGCCAAGGAACTAAAGCCAGAGAGGTTTTAGCCACTGAGGCGGATTTAGAACACATATTTAACTAAAAACAGAAAAGAGGGGCAAAATGAAGCAAATACAATGGTTTCCAGGACATATGTTTAAATCACTAAGGGAAATCAAGGAAAAACTAAAACTAATGGATATCGTATACATCCTTTTAGATGCCCGCATTCCTTATTCAAGTATGAACCCGAATGTATTAGAAATTGTAGGCGTAAAACCAACCCTATTACTCTTTAATAAAATAGATTTAGCTGACCATAATCAAACTAAAAGATGGACAAAATACTATGAAGAACAAGGGTTCTATACATTAGAAATTGATGCACAATCAGGAAAAAACGTTTCAATGATTTATGAAAAATCATTAGAAATCCTAAGTGATAAAATAGCAAGACAAAAAAGCAAAGGAATGCAACAACAAGCAATTAGAGCAATGATCATGGGCATTCCAAACGTAGGAAAATCAACTTTAATCAACCAAATGACTAAAACAAAAGCCACCAAAACAGGAAACAAGCCAGGTGTCACAAAAGCCCAACAATGGGTTAAAATCAATGATCAATTTGAACTACTTGATACACCAGGTGTTCTTTGGCCTAAGTTTGATTTAGAACAAGTAGGCTACTCACTAGCCATCACAGGTGCGATTAAAGACACCATCTTACCTATTGATGATGTTGTTTATCATGCGGTAGAACACTTAAAACAATACTATCCAAAACAATTGATGGAAAGATATGAATTAACCAGCTTAGATAAAGAATTCATAGAAATCTTAGATGAAATAGGAAAAAGAAGAGGCGCACTCTTAAAAGGTAATGAAATAGACTACGAAAGAGTCTATAGCATCCTCCTAACAGATATTAGAAATAAACATCTAGGAGGACTTACATTTGACCGATACGATAAACTTATATCAATATGAAGATGAACTACTTAAAAAAGGATACCAGTTCATCTCAGGCGTAGATGAGGCAGGCAGAGGTCCTTTAGCTGGACCAGTCGTTGCCTCAGCAGTCATTTTAAAACCCAATGCCCAATTGCCACTGGTTAACGATTCAAAAAAACTAACCGAAAAACAAAGATTAAAAGCAGTCAAACAAATAGAGGAAAACGCCCTAGCCATCTCAACAGTCTTTATCTCAGAACAAAGAATAGATGAAATCAATATCTTACAAGCCACCAAAGAAGCCATGCAAAAAGCGATTGAACAATTAGAACTCAAACCAGAATTTAATTTAATTGATGCAGTTAAACTTAAAAGTGAAATCCCTCATCTAAGTATCATAAAAGGAGATCAAAAAAGCATTTCAATTGCTGCTGCCTCAATCATCGCTAAAACCAAAAGAGATGAATATATGAAGCAAATAGCTCTAAAGCATCCTGAATATGGTTTTGAAAAGCACAAAGGATATGGAACCAAAGCACATATTGAAGCCATTAAGAAATACGGCGTTCTTCCAATTCATAGAAAAACATACGAACCTATTTTAAGTTTAATTCAAAGCCAAAAGAATTAAACTTTTTTTCCTTATTATAAATAAGGAACCATAAGGTAAAAGTTTTTATACTTGACAATACAAAAAAGCATAATATAATTAATAAGGTATTGCAAACAAAGGAGATGTATTAAATGGCAAAAAAATTAATCATCGTTGAGTCCCCATCCAAAGCTACAACCATTAGTCGTTATCTAGACGAAGATGTTGTTGTACTTTCTTCAAAAGGACATATTAGAGACTTAGCAACGTCTGGTCCAGGTGGTTTAGGAATTGATGTTGAAAATAATTTTACCCCTACATATAAAATCATCAATGGTAAAGGCACAATGGTTAAAAACCTTATCAAAGAAGCTAAAGGAAAAGAAGTTTACCTAGCAACCGACCCTGATAGAGAAGGGGAGGCAATTGCCTGGCATTTAGCTGAGGTTCTTAATTTAGATAAAACATCTAAAAATCGTGTCATATTCAGAGAAATCACGAAACCAGCAGTTATAGAAGCAATGAAAAATCCTGATAAAATCGACCAAGCATTAGTTGATTCACAAGAAGCAAGAAGAATGCTAGACAGAATCATCGGATTTAAGTTATCTACTTTATTACAAAAAAAGATCAAATCAAAATCAGCAGGTCGTGTACAATCAGTAGCATTAAAACTTATTGTTGATTTAGAAAAAGAAAGAGAAGCCTTCATTCCAGAAGAGTATCATACAATTACTGCGGAATTCGCTAAATTTAAAGCAGATTACATCATTAAAAAAGATTACAAAATTAAAGCAGATGAAGCTAAAAAAATTGTAGAAGAATCTATCAATCCATTTACAGTAACATCTGTTACTAAAAAAGAAACCAAAAGAAAAGCCAAACTGCCATTTACAACCTCAACTATGCAACAAGACGCAGTTAACAACTTAAACATGTCATCTAGTAGAACAATGATGGTAGCTCAAAAATTATATGAAGGTATCGAAATTGATGGAGAACCTGTAGGGTTAATTACCTACATGAGAACCGATTCAACCAGACTTTCAAACGTCTTTGTCACAGACGTTCAAAATTTCATCAAAGAGTTTTACGGAGAAGAGTATTTAGGTAAATACCAATTTAAAAAAGAAGAAGGCAGCCAAGATGCGCACGAGGCCATTAGACCGACCAGTGTTTTAAGAACGCCAGAATCTATAGAACCATTTTTATCAAAAGATGAATTCAAATTATATCAACGTATTTATCAAAGAGCAGTTTCAAGTTTAATGTCAGATGCTATTTTTGAACAAACAAAAGTCATCTTAGAAACCAACAACCATCCATATGGACTTGAAGGAATGATTAGAATTTTTGATGGGTATCAAAAAATATATGATGATAGCACAAAAGATAAACTACTACCAGAAATCAAAGAAAAAGAAACCTATCAAGCAAAATCAGTGATTGCAACTCAAAAATTTACAACACCACCTGCAAGATTCTCAGAAGCAACGCTTATTAAAGAATTAGAAAGACTAAGCATTGGTAGACCATCAACATACGCTCAAATCATTAAAACCTTAAAAGATAGATTATATGTTGAAATGGAAGAAAAAAGATTTAAACCAACCAAACAAGGACGTTTAACATCAGATAAATTAGATGAATTCTTTCATAATATCATCAACGTTGAATACACTTCCAATATGGAAAAAGACTTAGATGATATTTCATTAGGAAAAGTAAACGGTGTCGAATTATTAAGTGGTTTTTACCAAAGATTTATCCCAAGTGTAAAACTTGCAGATGAAAAAATGGAAAAAATTCAACCAGTAGTTACCGATCAATTATGCCCTGAATGTGGATCACCATTGGTCATTAGAAAAAGCAAATATGGTGAATTTCTAGGATGTAGTAACTTTCCAAAGTGCCGTTATATTGGAACGCTAGAAAAGAAAGAAGAATAGAACTTAAAAGAAGTCAAGTCTCTTTACAAAATAAAAATCCTATGATAAGATATGAGCGCATCCCAAAATGGATGCTACTTATCCCCTAATTACTGTATACATGAAAGTGTATACAAAATCCCCTTTGATTTGGTCTTCTAGAAAAATGCTAGAAGACCTTTTCTTTGTTTTTTTTGGTATAATAAGATATAATATAAGATGTAATAAATAAAAAGGATGGATAAAATATGAAGACTTTTAAAGGGAAACCAATACATGTATTAGGTCAAGTAAGAAACATAGGTGATGTTGCACCAGATTTTACAGCCTTAAACCAAGACTTAGAGCCAGTTTCTTTATCAGAGTACAGTGAGAAATATGTTGTACTAAATAGCGTACCTTCATTAGATACATCAGTTTGTGATTTACAAACCAGAACCATCATTCAAGAATTAGCAGGAAAAGAAAATACGTTGGTACTAACTTTAAGCAATGATTTACCCTTTGCTCAAAAAAGATGGTGCGCAAACGCTGGACTTCCAAACGCTATTACCTTAAGTGATTATAAAGATTTAGATTTTGCTAATAAATATGGCCTACTAATTGAAGAAATGAGATTATTAGGAAGAGCAGTCTTTGTCTTAAATCAAAAAAGAGAAATCGTATATTTAGAATATTTAGATGAAATGGGTAAACATCCTAACTATGATGCTTTACTAGAATTTGTTAGAAATTTACCGGAAGTATAATCGTCCGGTTTTTTTTATTTTAAGGATTCAATATAACTTTATTAAATAAGGTATAAATGATATAATAGTTTAGAAAATGGAGTGATATCATGAGTTTCTTTCATAAATTATTTAAAAGAAAAAAGAAAAATGAAAAATATGAATTAGGTTTACATAAAGCAAAAGAAAGTTTTGATAACTTAAAAAAATTACTAGAAGAATCAAATGAGATTGATGAAGATCTATATGAAGCACTAGAAGATTTATTCATTCAAGCGGATATTGGTGTAGAAACAGTCATTTATTTTGTCAATGAAATTAGAAACGAAGCTTCTGACAAAAAAATCACTAACCCTATAGACTTATCAGAACTCATTGTTGATAAAATGTTTGAAATCTATTTAAAAGGGGAATTTGTAGATACCACTTTAAGATACGATGAAAAAGAATTAAACGTTTACTTATTTGTAGGCGTCAACGGTGTAGGAAAAACCACGAGTATTGGTAAACTAGCGCAACAGTTAAAACAAGAAGGTAAAAAAGTTATGCTTGTTGCAGGAGACACCTTCAGAGCAGGAGCTATTGAACAACTCATAGAATGGGGAAAACGAAGTAACACCTACGTTTATCATAAAGAAGCAATGACAGATCCGTCTAGTGTTATTTTTGATGCCTTAAAAATAGCGCAAGATGAAAAATATGATGTTGTACTATGTGATACAGCTGGTAGATTACAAAATAAGGTCAACTTAATGAATGAACTTGGAAAAATGAAAAGAGTTATTCAAAAAGTATTACCAAACGCCCCACAAGAAACACTTTTAGTCATAGATGCTACAACTGGACAAAACGGTATGACACAAGCATCGGTATTTAACGAAGTCACCGATGTTTCAGGCATTATTTTAACCAAATTAGATGGCACCTCAAAAGGTGGAATTGTGTTAGCCATTAGACATTTATACGGATTACCAATTAAATATGTAGGATTAGGCGAAAAAATAGAAGACTTAGTACCTTTTGATATAGAAGAATACATCTACGGATTATTTAAGGGGTTCTTTTAATGGAAGCACTAGAAAAAACCGAAAAACTCAATCAACTATTTGAGTTATATCAAGACTTATTAACCGAAAAACAAAAAGAATACTACCAACTCTATTATTATGAAGATTATTCCCTACAAGAAATAGCAACGACTTTATCTATTAGTAGAAATGCTGTCTATGATCAACTAAACAAAGTGGAACAACACTTATTAAACTATGAACAAATATTAAAATTAAACGAAAAGAAAATATTAAGACTCACTTATTTGAATCAATATGAACATACAAAAGACGAGAAATATTTAAAAATGTTAAGAAAGATGGATGAATCATAATGTCAAACAGTTTAAGCGATAGACTACAAATGTCTATGCGACGTATTACAGGTCGCGGCAAATTAGATGAAAAAGATATAGAAGAAATGATGCGAGAAGTACGTCTATCTTTATTAGAAGCTGACGTTAACTTTAAAGTTGTTAGATCATTTACCCAAAATGTTAAAGAACAAGCCTTAGGAGAAAAAATTCTTAAAGGATTGAATCCTGGACAACAAGTTGTAAAAGTCGTACACGAAGAACTTAAACGCGTCATGGGAAATGAAACAGAAGATATTAGATTTAAAATCAACGGTATCACAACCATCATGACCATTGGTTTACAAGGTAGTGGTAAAACCACAGCTATTGGTAAACTAGCAGTTTGGATTAGAAAAAAAGAAAAGAAAAAAGTCTTACTTATTGCTGCTGATGTCTACAGACCAGCTGCGATTGCTCAGCTACAAACCATTGGTAAACAAATAGACATAGAAGTTTACCAAGAAGGATTAATTGATGCAAGAACTATTGTTAAAAATGGATTGAAATACGCAAAAGAACACAAATTTGATGTTGTCATCATAGATACAGCAGGTCGTTTAACCATCGATGAAGAAATGATGCAAGAACTTAAAGATGTTAAAGAAATTGCAGCACCAGACGAAATCTTATTAACCGTAGATGCGATGATGGGACAAGAAGCTGCTAACATAGCAAAATCCTTCCATGATCAAATTGGAGCAACAGGTGCTATCCTAACAAAAATGGACGGGGACACCAGAGGTGGAGCAGCATTATCCATTAGAGAAATTTCTCAAATTCCAATCAAGTTTTCTTCCTCAGGAGAAAAAATGGACAGTTTAGAAGCCTTCCATCCAGAAAGAATGGCATCACGTATTTTAGGTATGGGAGACGTCTTAACTTTAATTGAACAAGTCACTGAAAACATTGATGAAGATGAAGCTAAAAATTTAATGGACAAAATGATGTCTGATGATTTTAACTATAATGACTTACTAAAGCAATTTAAGATGATTAAACGCATGGGATCAATTAGTAAAATGCTAGGATTTATTCCTGGATTAGGATCCAAACTAAAAGAAGCTAGATCACAAATTGATGATAAACAATTTGATAAAATGGCGGTTTTAATTCACAGTATGACAGAAGAGGAAAGAAAAAATCCTAAACTCATCGACCAAAGCAGTAAACGAAGAGAAAGAATCTCAAAAGGTTCAGGCATGCAAGTTGCGGATGTCAATAGACTAAGAGAAGCTTTAGCAACACAAAAGAAAATGGTTAAAACAATGGCAAACATGGATGAAAAAGACTTAGATAAACTACAAAAAGATCCATCTGCCCTCATGAAAAATACGCCACAAGCCAAAAAAGGCAAAGGCAAAGGTAAAGGCAACTTTAGATATTAATTTTACAAACCTCGTAAATAAAAATTTCGAGGTTTTATTTTTACGAATTATCCACATATATTGTGGGTAAAAAGTAATGATTTTCATGCTACAATAAAGATAGAGTCAAGGAGGAAAACAATGAAACATTTAACTTTAGTTGACGGGAACTCAGTTTTATTTAGAGCCTATTATGCAACTGCATATCCAGGAGCCACTTTAATGCAAAGTAGCAAAGGCGTTTACACAAATGCCGTTTTTGCATTTATTAACATGATGGAAAAAATCAAAGAACAAACCAACCACCACATCTTGGTTGCTTTTGATACAGCCCATCCAACCAAAAGACACGAACAATACAAAGAGTACAAAGCAGGAAGAGCAGCCATGCCAGAAGAATTGGCCCAGCAAATCCCTTTGGTCAAACAATATTTAACATTAAGAGGCTTTAACCAACACGAACAAATCGGATATGAAGCCGATGATATCATTGGTACTTTAGCTAAACAAGCCAGTGAAAATAATATTTTAGTAGATATATTTTCAAGTGATAAAGACTTATTGCAACTAGTAGATGATAAGATTACAGTTAACTTATTAAAAAAAGGAATGAAAGAAATAGATGTTTTCACCCCACAAAGCCTATTTGAAACCTATGAACTAACTCATCATCAAATGATAGATTTAAAAGCTTTGATGGGAGACCCATCAGATAATATTCCAGGAATTCCAGGCGTAGGTGAAAAAACTGCGACAAAACTCCTTAAAGAATATGAAACTTTAGAAAATATTTTAAAAGATAAGGAAAACATCAAAGGAAAACTAGGTGAAAAAATTAGAGAAAACGAATCTTTAGCTCTATTAAGCAAAGAACTTGTTACTATCAACACCTCATCTCCAATTCCGCTGACATATGAAGATACTGAAATTAAAGAAGTGGATTTAACAGATTTCATCGAATATTTAAAAGAACTAGAACTTAAACAACTAGTCGTAAGATATTCTGAAAATCATCAACCAAAGCACAACACCAAATTTACTTATCAAGTCATTGATACACATGAACAATTAGATCAACTCATCTTTAATCACTCAATGCCTTTAGCCATTCATTTTGAATTTAGCGAAGAAAACTATCACAAATCAGATCTATGGGGGATTGGTTTATCTAACGGCATGAACCATTATTTCATCGATCCTAAAATAGCATTAGAAAATACTACTTTTCTTAATTACTTAAAAAATAAAGCCATTGAAAAATATACATACGACTATAAAGCAATCAAAGTCTTTTTAATGTGGAGAAATAAAAAAATAAACAACATTTCCTTTGATTTACTTTTAGCAGCATACATCATTAAATCATCTATCGGTAAGGAAGATTTTACCACCACCGTTCAACTATTTAATGAAACCAATATCCTATATGATGAACAAGTTTATGGCAAAGGCGTTAAAAAAGGACTGCCGGAAAATAAAGAACTCTACCAAAGCCATATAGCCAACAAAGCAAACATCATCTATGCACTAAAAGATGAAATGCTAGAAACCATCAAACAACAAAATCAATTACCATTATTAAATGATATTGAAATTCCATTAACAGAAGTACTGGCAAAAATGGAATTTGAAGGACTTTTAGTTGATCAAGCAGAATTAAACCAACAAAAAGAAGGATTAGAAAAAAGAATCTTAGAATTAGAAAAACAAATATATCAACATGCTGGTGAAACCTTTAACATCGCAAGCCCTAAACAATTAGGGGATATTTTATTTGAAAAACTAAACTTACCACACGGCAGAAAACTTAAAACAGGGTACTCAACTAATGTAGAGGTACTAAACAGCTTAAAAGACGCTCATCCAATCATTCCTTTTATTATGGATTATCGTCAACTAACCAAACTATATTCCACTTATATCATAGGAATCGAGCAATCTTTATTTGAAGATGGAAAAGTTCATACCATCTTAAAACAAGCCTTAACCACAACAGGTAGACTTTCTTCAATTGAACCTAATTTACAAAATATTCCGATTAGAACAGAAGAAGGAAGAAAAATCAGAAAAATATTTAAAGCAAAAGAAGGTTCATACCTACTAGGTGCTGACTACTCACAAATCGAATTAAGAGTTTTAGCCCATATGGCTGATGTAAAAAATCTAAAAGAAGCCTTCTTAAAACAAGAAGATATTCACAAAAGTACCGCCCAAAAAGTATTTCATGTTGAAAACGTAGATTCTGAACAAAGAAGACAAGCAAAAGCAGTTAACTTTGGTATTATCTATGGTATCGGGGCCTGGAGTTTATCAGAAGATATTAACGTAAGCCCAGCAGAAGCTCAAAAATTCATCGATAGATATTTAGAAGTCTATCCAGAAATTAAAAACTACATGGAAGAGATTGTTGCGTTTGCAGAGAAAAACGAATATGTAGAAACTATTTTAAATCGAAGAAGATACATTCCAGAAATCCACTCAAAAGTTTATGCGCAAAGAGAATTTGGTAAAAGAACAGCTTTAAACGCGCCAATTCAAGGAAGTGCAGCGGATATCATTAAAATAGCGATGGTCAAACTTTACCAATATTTAAAAGACAATCAAAAAGAATCAAAAATCATTTTACAGGTTCATGACGAACTTATCTTACAAGTACCTGAAAATGAATTAGAAGAAATGAAAGTGATCGTTCCAAAAATTATGAAAGAAGCCTATCAAATGAGTGTTTCATTAGAAACATCTTGTGATATTGGTTCAAATTGGTACGAATTAAATTAGGTGATGATATGCCAGAATTACCAGAGGTTGAAGTCGTTGTACAAACACTTAAAAAACAAATTTTAAATGATGAAATTAAAGCAGTCCACGTTTACTATGAACCAATTGTCTACCATGACCCGAAGTTTAAAAAACTAACAGGACTTAAAATAACAGATATCACTAGAAAAGGGAAATATCTTATTTTTCATCTGACCAATGATGTCATCGTAGTTGGTCATCTTCGCATGGAAGGAAAATTCTACATAAAAAACCAAGAAGACCCGATAGAAAAACACGAACACTTTTCATGGGAATTAAAAAGCGGACGCTCTGTTAGATATCAAGATTTTAGAAAATTCGGAAGATTTTCAGTTCATGATAAAAACACATACTTAACAGAAAAACCGCTCAATAAACTAGCACCTGATCCTATAGACATCAACTTTCAAATCTTTTACCAAAAACTAAAAACAAGAAAAATACCCATAAAAAATGCCTTACTTGATCAAACCATCATTGCAGGTCTAGGCAATATTTATGTTAATGAAGTCTTATTTCTATCTAAAATACATCCAACCAAAAGCGCTCAATTAATAACAGAAAAGCAAGCACAAGAAATCTTACAAAATAGCATTATCACGCTTGATAAAGCAATTGCTTCAGGCGGAACAACAATCAGCAGCTATGAATCAAGCTTGGGTGTTCATGGTAGATTCCAACTAGAACTAAATGTTCATGGAAAAAAAGACTTACCGTGTCCTGTTTGTCAGACCATCATCACAAAAATAAAGGTTGGAGGTAGAGGAACTTATGTGTGCGAAAATTGCCAAAAATAAGTTAATAGGACTAACTGGAAGTATTGCTACTGGAAAAACAACCGCCGCAAACTACCTCATTAAAAAAGGATATAAAGTCATTGATAGCGATCAAATCGTTGCTCAACTATTAACAACACCCGAAATCATCAAAGACTTAGAAAAATTTCATGTCATAGATGATGAAAACAAAGTTGACAAACAAAAGATGGCTAAACTTTTATTTACCAATGATAAAATCAGACTAGAAATCAATCAAATCATCCATCCTAAAGTATTTAAAGAAATAGAAACACAAATTAAAAACATAAAAACCAAACAACCTATCTTCATTGATATGCCTCTTTTAATAGAAACAGGCTACTATCAAAAAGTAGATGATGTTCTTCTCATATATACAACTATAAAAACACAAACAGAAAGATTGATGAAAAGAAATCATCTAACCAAAGCGGAAGCTAAAAGAAGAATAGCAACTCAAATATCAATTAATGAAAAGAAAAAATATGCAACGCATATTATAGATAACAATCAAGGTCTAGAAGAACTCTATAAGCAAATAGATCAATATCTTAAGTCGGTGGTGTAAGAAATGATAGAAAAAGATAATTTCATATGTATGATACCAGGAGATCTTTCAATAGATGATCATAAGGTTCTAATGCTTCTATATCAGCCGATCATGGGCTTATGTGCCTATAGTATTTATTCTGCCTTATTTCACCTGGTAAACAAGAAAAACTATAAATCAGAAAAACATAAGCATTTATTTCTCTTTGACCTTCTTAACGTTAAAGAAGAAAACTTCATAGAAGCAAAAGAAAAACTAGAAGCACTTAATTTACTTGAAACGTATCAAAAAAACAAAAACTATATATATATGTTAAAACACCCACTTTCAGCTCAGCAGTTTTTAAAAGATACTATTTTTGGACAATTTTTATTAAGTGAAATAGGAGAAACGACCTATTTAACACTAACCAAACAGTTTTTAATTGAAAAAGAAAATCTTGATGGTTATGAAAATATTAGTAAACAGTTTGATGACTTATTTGAGTTTAAAACGTTAAAAATGAATGACAGCAGTTCATATATTGGTAAACGAAATAACGGTGGCGTTATTTTTGATAGTGAATTTGATTATGATCTTTTTGTTACTAATTTGCCAGAAAGATTGAAAAAACCAATTCTACTCAATTTTAAAACAGTAGATCATGTTAAAAGACTTAGCTTTGTTTATCAACTCAATGAAAAACAGCTTTCAGAAATTTATGTAAATACTGCATTACCAAATGGACAAATTAATATCCAAGAACTTAGCGTAAAAACCAAACAATATTATGAAGCACTCAATAAAGATACCAAACCAGTTATTACAGAAAAAACCAATGATAAAGATCTTGAATTAGAAACCTTAAAGAAAAGCTCACCGCAACGTATCATTACCAATTTATGTAAAAACAATTATCAAGCCATTGCTTCAGATACAGTTGCAACTCTCCTTGAAAGAAATCAAGTAGAAATAGGTATCATAAACGTTTTATTACTTCATGTGTTAAAAATTAAAGAAGGTATATTGCCTAACATTAAATATTTAGAAAAAGTCTTAGAAACCTGGCAACAACGAGGTATCACTACAACAGAAGATGCTTATAAGTTTTATATGGAAATTGAAAAATACGAACCAACTAAAAAAGGTAGACAAAAAAATAAAGGTGTTGCTAAAGAAGTCACGCCAGAATGGCTAGATTCTTATATGGAAGGATTGGAGGGATGGAAATGACCTTAGACGAAATGAAAAACTTCATAAAAGCTCAACCAGAAACCAAAAATCTTGACATAAAAGATACAGATATCATCATGATTTACCGATATTTAACAGAAGACAAACAAGTTGAAGGTGGTTATGTTAAAGTTTTAAAAACAGAGCCTCATCTTCATATTGTTTTAGCACCTACTAAAGAAAAAACTAACGAAAAAATCAAAGACTACTTAAAATCACAACTAGAAACCTTTGAAAGTGATGTCTACATTCAAGACGCTAGTTTCGATGATTTTTATACAACAACAGAAAATAAAGAAAAAGCGCTCCATTTAGCTGAAAAGTTTGTAAAAAATTATCCAAATGACAAACAAGGATTATACCTATACGGAGAATACGGCACTGGAAAAAGTTATTTAATGTCAGCCATGGCAAAAGAATTAACTAGAAAAAATGTCAACGTATTATTTGTCTTTATGCCAGATCTAGTAAGAAGTATCCGTTCTAATATGAATCAAGGTACCTTAGAAAAAAGAGTCAATCAACTCAAACAATGTGATTGCTTAATCTTAGATGATTTAGGGGGAGAATATATTTCAGATTGGTTTAGGGATGAAATCTTATTTCCTATTTTACATTATCGTTTATCTGCAGGATTACCAGTCTTTATCACCAGCAACTATGATGGACATAGATTATCCATTGCCCTATCACAAACCCAAGCTGCAGACGCTAAAATCAAAGCTGGAAGACTTTTAAGACGTATTGTTGATCTAACAACACCAATAAGCTTTGAAAAGTAATTAAAACACTTGAATTATCTAACGAATAGAGATAAAATATTAAATAGAACGAAGAAAAGGACACGGTTTTAATACCCAAAAGCGACGTAGGATGGTGTAAGCTACGACTTATTAAAATTACTACCTTGGAGTTAACTGAAAAAAACAGTTCGGGTCATTCCGTTAACAATGATTAAAGTGCTAGTTATGTTACGTAACTAGAACTAAGGTGGTACCGCGAAAATATTCGTCCTTAGATTTTTCTAAGGACTTTTTTTATTATAAAAGGGAGGAATAAAAATGATTAAAATAACATTTCCAGACAACAGTATTAAAGAGTTTCATAAAAACATCACACCTTTTGAAATAGCTGAATCTATTTCAAAAAGTCTATCAAAAAGCGTTATAGCCGCCGTTTATAATGGTGATTATATAGAGCTAAACAGAGCGTTAACTATCGATGGTCAACTAGAATTACTAACCGAAAAAGACATCAGAAGTCTAGATATCATTAACCACAGCACAGCCCACCTTATGGCTCAAGCCATCAAAAGATTATATCCACATGCCATGTTTGGTGTTGGACCTGCAATCAAAGAAGGCTTTTATTATGATGTGGATTTTAATGACATCAAATTTTCTGATGAAGCATTACCTAAAATCGAACAGATGATGCATCAAATTGCTAAAGAAGAACTAGATATTATTAGAAAAGAAGTTACTTATGAAGAAGCAAAAGAAATATTTAAAGATGACCTATATAAACTTCAAATTTTAGAAGACTATAAAAACGATCAACTTACAGTATACTCACAAGGTGAATTTACAGATTTATGTCGTGGTGGACATTTATTAAATACCAAACAAATCAAACATTTTAAAATTTTAAACCTAGCTGGTGCATACTGGCGAGGAGATTCTAAAAACAAACAGCTCACCCGTATATACGGTACTGCTTTTTACACTAAAAAAGCATTAGAGGATCATCTGCTCTTACTAGAAGAAAGAAAAGAAAGAGACCATAGAAAAATAGGGAAAGAACTAGATATTTTCATGGTGTCTAAAGAAGTGGGCTCAGGATTACCATTTTGGTTACCAAAAGGAGCAACCATCAGACGTAGTATTGAAAGATATATCGTAGATAAAGAAGTAGAATTAGGATATCTTCACGTTTATACACCAATTATGGCAGATGTTGAATTCTATAAAACCTCTGGACACTGGGATCACTACCATGAAAATATGTTCCCACCAATGGATATGGGAGATGGCGAAAAATTAGTGTTAAGACCAATGAACTGTCCACACCATATGATGATTTATAAAAAAGACTTACATAGTTATAGAGAATTGCCAATTAGAATCGCAGAGTTAGGGATGATGCATCGTTATGAAAAATCAGGAGCATTATCAGGGCTACAAAGAGTAAGAGAAATGACTTTAAATGATGCTCACATCTTTGTTAGACCAGATCAAATCAAAGAAGAGTTTACACGCGCGGTTAATCTTATCTTAGATTGTTATAAAGATTTTAACATCACAAATTATAAATTTAGACTTAGCTATAGAGACCCACAAGACACAGAAAAATATTTTGATGATGATGAAATGTGGAACAAAGCAGAAAAATATTTAAAAGAAACAATGGATGAACTAGGTATCCCTTATTTTGAAGCCATTGGAGAAGCCGCATTTTATGGACCAAAATTAGACGTTCAAGTTTATACTGCCTTAGGTAACGAAGAAACTTTATCAACCGTCCAATTAGACTTCTTATTACCACAAAGATTTGATTTAACTTATGTTGGAGAAGATGGTAAAAACGATCATAGACCGGTAGTTATTCATCGTGGGGTTGTTTCAACAATGGAACGTTTTGTAGCATACTTAATTGAAGAGTATAAAGGTGCTTTCCCACTATGGTTATCACCAGTTCAAGTGAAACTACTACCAGTTGCGCTCCAAGCACATACTGAGTACACAAAAGAAGTGTATCAACATTTAATGAAATTAGGAATCAGAGCAGAAATGGACCTAAGAGATGAAAAATTAGGATACAAAATTAGAGAAGCACAATCTTTAAAAATCCCATATCAACTAGTGGTTGGAGATAACGAAGTTGCACAAAAAACAGTCACTTACCGAAAATATGGTAGTCAAGAACAAGTGACCATCAGTTTAGATGAATTTGTTTCTTTACTAGAAACACAAATCAAACATAAAATATAAACGATAAATCCTTTTTGAAAAAAAAGGATTTATTTATATAAAATATAGAATAAGCTTAACTACTAGTGTATAATGAAAATAAAAAAGGACGTGATACAATGCTTGAGGTCGTAAACGCAAAACTAATGTATGGTGATTTCACCGCAGTCCACAATCTAAGTTTCCAAGTTCAACCAGGAGAAATTTTTGGGTTACTAGGAACAAATGGTGCTGGTAAAACAACGACATTTCGAATGATTATGGGGTTATTAGAACCAACCGAAGGATATGTAAAATACAATGGCCAAACGGTTAGTTATGATACTGTAGATCAAATTGGTTATATGATTGAAGAAAGATCCTTACTAACAAAGTTAACCGTTAAAAATCTTATTCTATTTTATGGACAATTAAAAAACGTGTCAAAAGAAGATATTTTAAAAAGATTAGACTACTGGTTAGAAAGATTTAAAATAAGCGAATATAAAGACAAGAAAATTAAAGAATTATCCAAAGGAAATCAACAAAAAATTCAATTCATATCCGCTTTAATCAATGAACCTACGCTATTGGTTTTAGATGAACCATTTAGTGGATTAGACTTATTTAACGTTCAACTGTTTGTCGATGTTATTAGAGAGTACCAGCAAAAAGGGGCAACTATTATTTTTTCATCACATCAAATTGATCACGTAGAATCATTTTGTGAACAATTACTTGTCTTACAAAAAGGGAAAGTCGTTTTAGAAGGAAAAATCAAAGACATTAAAAAAGAATACAAAAAGCAAAGTATTCAAATTAAAGGACAAGTTGACCCAGAGGCTTTAAAAAAGATTCAAGGTGTCTATGAAGTAATAGTCAATCAAGATCAAACTATCGTTAAAATTGAAGATGAAAAATATACTCAAAACGTTTTTGATTATGTTAGCACATGTAAAGAAGTAACCAAATTTGAAGTCGAAGAAGCTCCGCTTTCAGAGATTTTTATTGCAAAAGTAGGTGTTGCATATGAAGAAGTTTAAGTTTTTATTCATCCAGGGTGTTGAAAAAAGAGTTAAAACTAAAGCTTTCATCGTCTCAAACATTGTGATGGCAATCATTCTTATTGCACTTAGTTTAATTCCAACCTTTATTTCTCTTTTTGGCTCAGGAAACACGTTACCTGAAGAAAAAATAGTAGTGGGTGATATTTATTACATTGACCAAACAACACAAACAAACAATGTTTTCACAATCTTTCTAGATTATACTAAAGAACAAGCCAATCTTTTAGAAGCAACATGGGAATCAGAGTCGCAACTATATACAAAAGATCCGTCCACATACTATAGTGACATAGAGCATAAAAACTCTATACTCATTGTGTTTAAAGAAAAAAACGGGCATATCACCGTAGATTACTACTCATATGCAGAAAACAGTTTGTTAGATATGTTAGCCAAACAAAGTATTTTAGAATTAAACAGACTAATTTATTTGCAAAACAATACAGATGTAGATTTATCAGATATTGCAAATACACCAATCACTCAAGTACCAAATGAAGAAGCTATTGCTAATGAAGTTCAAAGTGCAATCAACAGTGGTATTTCATCGATTTTAATTGTTCCTTTATTCATTTTAGTAATCATGGGAATTCAGTTTATCGGAACTGACATCATTGAAGAAAAATCAACCAAAGCAATAGAAGTTATCATAGCAAGCGTACCACCTAGAACACACTTTTTTGCTAAAATAACATCAACCATTTCCTTTTTAGGACTACAATTACTTTTATACATCATTTATGGTCTAGTAGGTGTTCTACTAAATAACATCATCCTTGGTTCTAATGGTGGAGGATCTTGGACTGCTCTATTAGGCGATAGTACAAGTTTGGTGGGCATGACAGTCTTAATTGCTTTAGTTGTCTCACTTGTGGGAACACTGCTATATTTAGTGATAGCAGCATTCTTTGCTTCTGTGGCAGTTAATCAAGAAGACTTCCAACAAATTCAATCTCCAATGATGATTGTGTTAATGATTGGTTACTTTGCTTCAATTTTTGCAAATGCTGCCAACTCTACAACCTTAATTAGAGTTCTTTCCTATATTCCGTTTACCTCACCAATGGTAACCGCAGGAGCCTATTTTTCAGGACATATTTACGGATGGGAAGTTATCATCAGTGTTGTCATCTTATTAATAACTGTCTTCTTAGCTGCACTTATGCTTGCTCCAATCTATAGAGCTTCGATCTTAAGTTACGATGAAGGAAAACTATTCAAACGAATCAAAAAAATTATTAAAAGTTCTAAAACAAGTAAAAAAAAGAAAAAAGAAGTCAAAAATTTAAAATAAAACACTAAAGAGAGTATAAATACTCTCTTTTTTTGTAACAAAAAGTGCAAGCAAACAAATAAACAACAAATACTATTTTTCTTCATTTATGCTATACTATTAACAATAGAATGGGAGGTTAACATATGAATCAAGAACTATACCAAAAAATTGAAAACTTAATTGATCCATATTATAAAAAAACCTTTAAAGAGTTAAAGTCAATTAAGTCGTTTAACATAGAAGATGATATCGTAGATATCGTAGTGGCTTTAGGAAATAAAGTCAAAGACATTCAACAAATCAAGTTAGACATTGCCCGCATAGTCAAAATTGAATATAAATACCCAGGATTAAAAATAGATTTCTTAGATGCCTATATTCAAGCAGAAGAAAAAATCATCTACATCGGCGTTGCCTCAGGAAAAGGTGGCGTTGGTAAATCAAATGTTTGTGCCAACTTAGCCTTGGCTTTTGCGCGCTTAAATATAGGTGTAGGGATCATTGATGCGGATGTTTACGGACCAAGCATCCCTTTTATCTTTGATTTAAAACCGCTACCTCTATCCACAACCGATGATGATAAAATCATCCCTGCAGTCAAACATAAAGTTCAAATCGTTTCAACAGAATTTTTCATGCCTGAAAACAAACCGTTATTATGGAGAGGACCTATGTTAAATCAACTCCTAACACACTATTTTAAAGAAGTAAGTTGGGATGAAAACACAAAAATTATTTTAATAGATCTACCCCCAGGAACAGGCGATGTTGCTTTAGATGTCCAAGAATACATTCCACAAGCAAACATGTTGATTGTAACAACCCCTTCTTTAAGCGCAGCACATGTTGCACTAAAAGCAGGTTTAGCAGCCAAAGAAATGGGTCATAAAATGTTAGGTATCATTGAAAACATGAGTTATTTTTATGCTCAAGATGTGGATAAATATTATCACATCTTTGGAAAAGAAGGCGGAGCATACGTATCAGAACAATTAGGGGTCGAATTAATTGCTCGTATACCTTTAGCAAACACATCAAACTTACTTTTTGAAAAAGAAGAAATGAACGGAAAACTCTATCTAATGTTAGCTCAAAAACTGTTAGAAGATTTAGGTGTTAAATAATGCAAAAATGGTATAAGTTAGATAATGCAGCTAAAATCTTTCCTGCTGTCACTAATAAAAATAGACCCTACATGTTTAGAGTCAGCGCGATCTTAAAAGAAAAAATAGATAAAGATATTTTACAAAAGGCGCTAAATGAAATCATTGAAAGATTTACCAGTTTTAATGTCAGACTCAAAAAAGGTTTTTTCTGGCATTACTTAGAGACAAACCCTAACCAACCGTTAGTGTTTTTAGAAGACTCCTATGTCAATAAAGCCATTAACAAAAAAGAAACCAATGATTTTTTATTTAGAACACTTTATTATGAAAATAAAATATCAGTAGAATTTTTCCACTCCATCACAGATGGAAAAGGAGCATTAACCTTCCTAAATGCACTGGTATATGAATACCTTATTTTAAAGGGAGAAAAAATAGATCCAGAACATAAAATATGGACCAAAGACATTGAAGTTAGATACGATGAAACAGTTGATCAATATGTAAAAAACTATAATAAAAAAGACTTAAAAAAAGCCAAAGAAGACAGTGCATATCACATTAAAGCAGATATCTATAAAGACAACTATCAAGCCATCATCCATGGTTATCTAAAACTAGATGAACTAAGGAAAGTTGCTCAAAATTATGGCGTAACACTAACCGAATACTTATCAGGCGTTTTAGTCTATGCCAATTATCAATACTTAAAAGGTAAAGACTTTAAAAAACCGTTTAGACTCATCTTACCGGTTAACATGAGACAGTTCATTTCAACAAAAACATTAAGAAACTTTGTTTTATATATGAGAATAAACTATGATTTTAACGAAGAACTAACTTTAGAAGACATTTTTTCAATCACTAAAAAGGGATTTAAAGAAGAATTGGTTAAAGACAAACTGCTATCAACACTTGCTTCAAACGTTAAATTCGAAAAAAACATCATCAATCGATCAGTACCATTATTCATTAAAACTTTTTTCATGAAATTAGTCTTTAATTTCGTTGGAGAAGTCCTTAATAGTTTTGCCTTTTCTAATCTTGGATTAGTTGATCTACCTAAAGAGATGGAACCATATATCGATAGATATCAGTTTATCATTGGAACTAGCACTGATTGTCCTAAAGCAATGGCAGCAGTCAGTTTTAAAAATACTGTGACCATCAATTTTGTATCACTCATGATAGATAATGATATTGAAAAACATTTCTTCAATACACTTAGAAAAGATGGTTTAACCGTTGAGATAGAAACCAATGAACTGGAGGTAAGTATATGAAAAAATGTAGGCACTGCCAAATAGATGTTAATACAACCAAAAATACTTGTCCTTTATGTGGAGAAATTTTACAAACCAGCGATGAGAAAAGTCGATACACACAATCATCCTACCCACCTTTTATCAGCAAAAAAAGATTATTAAATTCTACAATAAGAATTTTAATCTTCATTTCAGTCATCGCTATGGTGATAAGCGCTGTAATCAACCAATTAACTTATGATCAAGCAGCTTTTCCGTGGTCACTCATTGTAATAGGAGCGATTATTTATATTTGGATTTTCTTTATTACAATCATTAAATCTAAAAGACATATTACTTTTAAAATCATCACACAAACGCTTGTCATATCATTTTTAGTATTAGCCATACAGTTGATATCACATACAGGATACTGGGCTTTTGAATACGTCATTCCAGCTATCTTAACAGGATCGACTTTATCAATGATTGCCTTATTTACATTTAATCTAAAAAGAAGACATTATTATATTCTACCCTTAATCATTGTAAGTATTTTAGATTTGATTCCATTCATTTGTTATCTTTTCTTACCAACAGAGTATAA
Source organism: uncultured Acholeplasma sp. (assembly GCA_937934685.1). Lineage (GTDB taxonomy): Bacteria > Bacillota_I > Bacilli_A > Acholeplasmatales > Acholeplasmataceae > Alteracholeplasma. Next base: position 34,522 of record CALGYU010000048.1, read on the forward strand.
AACCGTCTTTTGGACACATTTAACTACTTTGATTGTTGGACTTACTACAATCTTCGGGTTATTCATTATCACGCCTAGAACCACCATTAATGAACTTAAGAAGAGATTCTTCTTATAAAAGAAAAAGAGCTTTTCTACGCTAATATATTTAGGTAGGAAAGTTTTTTTTTAAAAAAAAGGAGTGCTTCAATGAATCATGATAAACCAAGAGAAAGATTAGAAAGACTAGGAGTAGATGCTTTAAAAACAGAAGAATTAATCGCAATTTTATTAGGAACAGGCAGCCAAGATAAAAATGTTTATGAGTTATCTAGAGAAATTTTAAATCAACTTAACACATTAGAAGATTTAAAAAATATGAAATTAAACGAATTAACTTTAATTAAAGGCGTAAAAAAAGCAAAAGCTTCAAAAATAATTGCAGCCATCGAGTTAGGTAAAAGATTATCTTTTGCCAAATATCAAGAACTAAAAAAACTCAATCATATAGAAGATGTCTATTATTTATTAAAAGATAAAATGAGTCACTTAGAACAAGAACATTTTGTCGTTTTATTTTTAAATACGAAAAGCGAAGTCATTCATCAAGAAACAGTTTTTATTGGGACTATTAATCAAACAGTCATTCATCCAAGAGAAATCTTCAAACAGGCAATTAGATTAAGTGCATCCTCTATTGTTTGTATACACAATCACCCCACAGGAAATTCAACACCTAGCCAAATGGATTTGGTTGCAACCCACAGTCTCATAGAAGCATCAGAAATTTTAAAAATTAACTTAGTAGACCACATCATCATAGGAAAAAACGAATTTTTTAGTATTAGACAGAATAAAAAGATTAAAGTATAATAAGACAAAGAGGTGATTGTTTTGAATAAGCAAAAAACAACAAAAAGATTTTGGTATGCTATAGCAATAGGTGTAGTTATCTTATTTTTATTAATCTTATTAAGTAGTATCATGTCAGTAGGAGATAGACTTTCAAATATTCATCCATATGTTGCCTACAGCTTTTATGTATTAGCTTTTTTATTGGTTTATTTTTTAATTTTAAGGCCAGTTCAAATCATTCTTTTTTCACCAGCTTTTTCTGTAGAGACTACTTTGGATCAACAAAAAAAGAAATCGCGAAAAAACTTTAGATTATATAAGAAAATAGCAGAAAGACTCATTGAAAATGAGGATCTTCCTGAAGTAGCAAAAGAGAATTTAAAAGCATCTTTAAACGATTATGAACAATTAAAAACCACCTTAAATCAAACCTATAATAAACACGTGAAAAAAATCATTAATAAAATCATTAAAAAACATGCTAAAACAGTGATGATCTCAACAGCTATTAGCCAAAATGGTCGATTAGATTTTTTTACAGTCATAGCTGTTAACATAAGAATGATCAAAGAAATAGTTGTTTCCTGTGGGTTTAGGCCATCCTATAAAAACCTAGCTAAACTAACTATTAATGTCTTCACCACTGCACTCATCGCAGAAGGATTAGAAAATATTGATATACAAGACATTCTACCTCAAAGTTCTATGAATACTTTAAGTGAAATCCCCTTAATTCGCCCCATATTATCCTCAGTGACTCAAGGTATTTCAAATGCTTTACTCACTTTAAGAATAGGGGTTGTAACAAGAAAATATTTATTTAGTGATGCCAATGAAATCACAAAAGAAACCATTAGAAAAGGTGCTTTAATAGAGGCGGCAAAAATGCTTCCTGGCGTGGTTGCAGAAGGCATTATGCTTTTCCCAAAAAAACTTTTCGGTATTTTCAACTTCGGAAAAAAAGATAAAAAAGAAGAGGAAGAAACAGAAATTTAAAAATAAAAATAAAAGTATATTTTATTGACTTTTATACAATAAAAAGATATAATACCAATGTTGTACCACATAGACAAGGTTCTAAAGATTTATCTTACTCGATAAATTACCTCAATAGTGAGTCTTCATAATAAATAAAGGAGGTAACAAAATGTTTGCAGTAATCAAAACAGGTGGTAAACAAGTACGTGTTGTTGAAGGACAAGAAATTTATGTTGAAAAATTAGATGTTCTAGAAAATGATACATATGAGTTTACTGAAATCTTATCAATTGGTGGAGAAAAGACAGTTATTGGTCAACCATTAGTTGAAGGTGCTAAGGTAGTTGCTAAAGTTGTAAAACAAGGAAGAGCTAAAAAAATCATTGTTTTCAAATATAAAGCTAAGAAAAAATACCGTCGTAAACAAGGGCACAGACAAGCATACACAAAACTTGTCATTGAAAAAATTGTTGCTTAATTATGATTAAGTATCAATTTACAAAAGAAGATAATCACATTCAAGAAATCAAAGTCACCGGACATGCTAATTATGCAGAACATGGTGAAGATATCGTTTGTGCAGCAGTCTCAACTGCTATTATCGTAACAGCCAATGCAATAGAAGTCTTAAACTTAAAAGACAAGGTGCAATTGGATTTAGATGAAGGGTATTTTAAATTAGAAGTTAACCAAATGGATGAAATCGTTCAAGGATTATTAACCAATTTAGAATACACATTAAATGATTTAGAAATTACATATAGTCAATATATTAAAAACCAGAAAAAGGAGGGATAACATGTTAAGACTAGACATACAGTTATTCGCATCTAAAAAGGGAGTAGGTTCAACTAGAAACGGCCGTGACTCTCATTCAAAAAGATTAGGCGCTAAATTGTCAGATGGACAATACGCAACTGCTGGTTCAATTATTTACCGTCAAAGAGGAACAAAAGTTCACCCAGGTAATAACGTTGGAATCGGTGGAGATGACACATTATTTGCAAAAGTTAGCGGAGTTGTTAAATTCGAAAGAAAAGGCCGCGATCGCAAACAAGTTTCAGTGTATGAAGGATAATTAAGCATTATCCTTTTTTTATGATAAAATATCAAAGAAGGGGGGAATAACCCATGGATTTTATAGATGAGGTCGTTGTCGAGGTTACAGCTGGAAAAGGCGGTAACGGTATGGCATCCTTTAGAAGAGAAAAATACGTAGAGTTTGGTGGACCATCAGGTGGTAACGGTGGAGATGGCGGCTCAGTTATTTTTATCGGAGAAGAAGGAGAAAATACCTTACTCAAATTAAAATATAACAGACATATTAAAGCAAAACCAGGAGAAAATGGTAAAAGTCGTTCTATGCATGGTGCAAATGCAGAAGATAGATACTTCAAAGTGCCATTAGGAACGGTTGTATATACAATGGAACATGAATTGATAGGTGAAATCCTTAAACACGGGCAAAAGTTAGTTGTTGCTAAAGGTGGAAAAGGTGGTAGAGGAAACCAAGCGTTTGCTACTCACAAAGACCCTGCACCAGGTTACGCTGAAAACGGTGATATGGGTGAACAAAGAAAAATCATTGTAGAATTAAAAGTACTGGCAGATGTGGGATTAATCGGATATCCTAGTGTTGGTAAATCGACATTAATCTCTGTTATATCAAATGCAAAACCTAAAATCGCAGATTACCCTTTTACAACCTTAGCACCCAATTTAGGGATGGTTTACTTAGATGACCAAAGTTTTGTTGTAGCGGATTTACCTGGATTGATCGAAAATGCTCATTTAGGTCATGGTCTAGGAATTCAATTTTTAAAACACATAGAAAGATGTCGTGTTTTAGTCCATTTAATTAGCATGGACAGTGAAGATCCTTATAAAGACTATTTAGCAATTAACGAAGAGTTAAAACAATTTAATGAAAAAATTCTTACTAGACCACAAATTATTGTAACCAATAAAATGGATTTAGAAGGATCAGAAGAAAAATATGAAGAGTTAGTAAAAAAACTAAATGTTGAAAAAATAATTCCTATTTCAGCTTTAACAACCCAAAATGTTGAAAAACTAAAATATGAAATACTCAAAACGTTAAATGAAACACCACTACCAGAACCAATCAAAGAAGAAATCGTGTATACGATCAAAGATGAAGTTGAGCCATTTGTAATTAAACATGGCGATGACAATGTTTTTGAAATTACTGGAGAAGTAGTAGAAAAACTATTCTACCGTACGAACTTTAATAATGAGGATGCGGTTAGAAGATTCTCACGACAACTAAAAGGATTAGGTATTGATGAAGCGTTACGTAAAGAAGGATTAAAAAACGGGGATACAGTTCGTATTCTAGATTATGAATTTGAATTTATAGATTAAAAAAGGCCTTTTAAGGCCTTTTTATTTTAATTTTTTTTCTTTAAATTTAAAACTTTTCTTAAATT
>CALGYU010000049.1 GCA_937934685.1 uncultured Acholeplasma sp.
CGCTCAAAAAGGGACTTATGAGTATGTTTTAAAATCAAATCAATCATCAAACGTTGTTGTTACAACCTATGATCAATACAATCAAATCATTACCCTAAGAAATAAAGAAAAACAAATCATCAATAAAATCATTAAAAAAAGTGAATTAGTCTTTGGAGAAAACCAGTTTTACATTCACGTCCAAGCCCAAAACGGCGTTGATTACGAAGAATACAGTTTAATCATCATTAAGAAGTCAGATCAAAAAGCCATCATAGGCTTAGAAATTCAAGATGTCGATAACAACTACAACACCATCGTTGATGATCTTAAAGAATTTACCATCTCAAATAACGATTATCTGTATCGATTAGATTATGGACAAGCAAGTAAGGTTAGACTACTTATCACAAGTTCAGAACGATCAACGATAAAAAACAGCTATACTTCTAACAATAAACATAGTGTAGAATTTATCTTCACTAGTACAAACAAACAAGACCATAGTATCACTATCGAAGTTAAGGCCGAAAATGGAATGAGTGAGAACTATACAATAATTATCGTTAGAGACCAAGCCGATTCAAACAACTTTTTATCAGATATAAAAGTCAACAACACAACCGTCCCTGAGTTTTCTAAAGATAAATTTGAAGGCTATAAAACCATCATATTAGATAGAACTCAAAGTTCTGTCAATCTACAAGTAACCAAAGAATCCACTCTGTCAACAGTAGAGTATTTTGTGGCTGGTCAAAAACAACCATCAAGTCAAATTCCATTAGAACCAGGTATCCAAAAAACAGTAGAAATCAGAGTCACTGCTCAAAATAAGCAAACACAAAGTTATTACATACCAATCATTGCTGGTAGTCGCTTAAACACAATAAGCAACATCAACCTATCTAATATATCATCAACCTTATTTACCTTTGATCCTACTAAAGACACCTACTCCATTGAAGTACCATACACAACCACATTTACCACAGTTACAGCAACAGCTAGTCCTTACGCAAAAATCTCAGGACTATCAACCTATGCATTAGAAGTGGGTCAACCTGTCAATTTCACTGTATACGCAACCTCTGAATCAAACGAGCCAAGTTCTACCCAATACACATTTAATATCACAAGAAAAGCTCCTGACACATACAAAGACTTAGAAATTTTAGAAATAGAAGTTAACGGAGAAATTAAAACACTAGACCTCTCTAAATTTGCATTAGGTTATAAAATAAGAATAGATCAACACATTCAAAAAGTTACTGTTAGAGCCTCTATCATGGGTAAAAGAGGTGAAACCATCGTTGATGTGACAGGTCTAGGTTTTGAAAAAACATACGACATATCAGAAGGATTAACAGGTACCACCATCCTCATCATGGTGATGGCAGAAGACAACACTACCAAAGAATATAAAATTACGGTCATCAGAGCTAATGATGAAAACAAAATAGATTCCATAGAAATTGATGGAAAAACTTATTTAATGTCACAGTTTAATGAAGAAAATACATTAAAATTACCCAACGTATCTTATCAAACAGATAAGTTGTCTTTTAAAGCAAACTTAGTTGACCAAACAGCTACCATAACTTATAATACACCTTTAAAATCCGGATACTGGACGTTAGATGAAAAAGAAAACAAACTCATTTTTTACGCGACCAGCCAATATGGAACAAAAGGAACGACCTACACAGTTTTAGTAGACAAAAATACGCCAAATACATTAAACGATTTATCATCAATTGAAGTCTACATCATCGATGACAAAGGGTTAGTAGGAACAGAAAACCAATTAACAGACATCGATATCACCACAAAAAACTTTAGAATCAGAGTTGATAGAAAAATCAGTAAAATCCAAGTGGTTTTAAAAGTTTTAAGCGATGACAGATCAAAAATTAGAGACATGGGTGAAGGTATTATAGATGGAAAATACACTAAATACATCAAAGACTACACCTTAAGCCAAGCAGGCATGACCACCCTTTTATCTTATACTGTTGAAGCTGAGCAAACCAATCTAACCAACATCTATCAGTTAGAAGTTATTAGAAAAAACGCTGATCTTACCATCAGCAACATCACCATTAAAGCAGGCGCCACCATTTTATACAATGGTCTTTTTCAAGATATCAATTTAACCGACATTGCTTATCAACAAGAAAAACTCACCATTACCTTAACTAAAACTGATCCACACACAAGAGTTTATATCAATGGCATCTTACAACCATCTACACAAACCATCAACTATGAACTCACCTTAACATCTAAAACCGATCAAATCACCATCAAAGTTGAAACAGATGTTACAAAAGAAGAATATGAAACCGACCATAAAGAAGAAACCGTAACTCTAACCTATACCAAAAACGATCCATCCACTGTAGCAAAACTAGATTCTTTAGAAGTCATCATCAACGGAAATAACATTTTAAGTGATACCTTCAATCCAGAAACATACATTTATGGACTAGAAAAAGAATATAGAGTCAACAGAAATGTATCGACCTTAATCATTCAAGCTAAAGCGGCTGAAAATGGTAAAGTCACTGGAACAGGTAACCTAGTCTTTTCATCTTACGGGTTAAATCAATACAAAATAGAAGTCACTTCAGAAAGTGGCAATAAAGCAGAATACTTAATCAACATCTATCGAAACAACGATAACAACAACATCACAGACATCAAAGTTGATGGACAAACGATTAGCTTTGATACAGAAAAAACCACA
>CALGYU010000050.1 GCA_937934685.1 uncultured Acholeplasma sp.
ATTGACACATGGCTTCCAATAATGATCATTTCATTCGACTCCTTTTAATTTTATTCACTGTTTTCTTTACTTCACTTTGATATTTCTTTTTATGGTTTGGTTTAACTTTTTTGCTTTTCTTAATTGATTTTACAGCATTAACAATTTCTTTATCCATTGGTTTTTCTTTTGGTTTTTCAACTTTAATGCCATCTTTATCTATCGTGACTGCTTTGAAATTGACACCCTCTTTTTTAAGTTTGTCTATTTTCCTTGAATCTTTATTTTCATATAAAGTGATTACTACACCACTACTATCCATTCTTCCTGTTCTACCACTACGATGTTTGAAATATTCTAAGTGATAAGGTAGATCATAGTGGATGACGTGTGATGCTTTAAAGTCAATTCCTCTAGAGGCTAAATCACTTGCTACGACGTATTGATATTTTAATTTATGAATCTCTTCAATTAATCTTTTTCTTTGTTTAACATTTAAATCAGATGAAAAGTTAACAGCATTCAGTCCATTTTCTCTTATCTTTTCAAATATTTCTTGTTGGTCTTCTTTTTTTGAAACAAATATAAAGGCTAAGTATGGATTGATTCCTTGAGTGACCTCTAATAAAGTTTCTAATCTTTTATCTGCTTTGATTTTCACCAAATAATGATCAATTTTTAATTCATGTTCTTTGGTTGTATCAATAACAACAGATGAACCGAAATATTTTTGGATAAACGGTTCCATTTGCTTAGTAATTGTTGCGGAAAATAACAATATTTTAGGTTCGATGTGTTCGATTGTCGCATCAATTAAAGTTAAAAACTCTTCATCAAACATCATATCCGCCTCATCTAGCACAAAATAATTAGCTGTATGGATGTTTAGAGCTTTACTTGCAATAGCATATTCATATAGTTTAGATGGTGTTGTGATCACTAGTTGTGGTTGGTTATTTTTTAACCATGATAATTCACGATGTTTATCAATGCTGCCATAATAACTTTTGATGCTAATTTCATCGTCTAATTGTCTAGCCATTTTAGTTACTTGAATGACCAATTCATTGGTCGGAACTAAAATGATGGCTTGAATTTCTTTGACTTCTTTTTTTATTTGACTAAAAATAGGTAATAAATAGGCATGGGTTTTTCCTGTTCCGGTTGGTGCTAATCCCACGATGTTTTTATTATCCTTAAATGCTTTAAATGTTTTTTCTTGGATGGGTGTGATTTTTTCAAACCCGAGTTCTTTTATTTTATTTTCTATGTAATTCATCTTAATCACCTTTTTTATTATATCATTTTATTCCTTTTTTAACGACTTTTCCTTGCTTATGATTGATTTTTTCGATGAGTTTTTCTATTTCATCATCTTTTTTAGTTACTTTTTGGTAATTAAATAAATCATAGTTTTTTTCTAATTCTTCTTTGGTTATTAAATTTGATATAAAAACTCCAATTAATCTCACTGGTTTATTGTCATAATGCTCTTCTAATAAAGCTTCTGCTTCGCTTCTAATTAAAAAGCCATCTTCTTGAAAATCAAAAAACGTATGACTTCTGGTAATGGATTTAAAGTCATCAAATTTAAGTTTTATGCCTACGGTTCTATAATAAAGATTATATTTTTTAAGTCGCTGATAAACTCTTTCTGATAAGTCTCGCAGATGAGTCACTAAAGCTTCTTGCTCATCAATTAAATAGTTTAAAGTCGTTTCGTGACTAATAGATTGAGGGATGGCATACTTATCCGGATTAACAATGTTACTGCTTTTACCCGTCATTTCATCAAGGTGACCTTGATAACTTTTTAAAGACATTTTGGTTAATATTTTTTCTTTATTTTTTTCTTCTAAAAAATCACTGATGGTAAAGACCCCTATTTTATTAAGTTCAGCTGCGGTTTTTTTACCAATTCCAAAGCTTGATCCAATAGATAACGGCCAAATAGTTTTAGAGAGCTCTCTAATTCTTAATACGGTTATACCTAACGGTTTTTTCATATCAGAACCCATTTTAGCTAAGTAAAGTGTTGGCGCAATGCCAATTGAGCATGGTAGTTGATAATCTTTAACCAGTGTATCTTGGATTTCTTTTGCAATTTCTAATGGATGTTTTTGGGCTGCCAATTCTGTCATATCAACATAAGCTTCATCAATCGATGCTTGTAAAACCAATGAGGAATATTGCTTTAAAAAGTTAATGAACTCTCGACTTTTCTTTTGATATAATGGGAAATCCGCTGGAACACTTAATAATTTAGGGTATACTTCAAGTGCCTGATTAAGACTCATTCCTGATTTAACGCCTACTGCTCTTGCTTTATAGGATGCGGTTGAAATAACACCTCTTCTGGCATTTCCAGGTCCACCTACAACAAAAACCTTATCTTTCAAATAAGGATCTTTAATCATGGCACAGGTTGCGTAAAAAGCATTAAGGTCGATATGAAAGATGATTCTTGCTTTTTTGTTCATTGTTTTGCCTCCATTAAAATTTGTTTGTTGTATTATGTTTTTTTTTATTGTATAATACTCTTGATATAAATAGTTGAGGTGAGATCATGTCTAAGTCAAAAAAGACAAACCCTAGTTCTAAAAAAGTCCAACAAGAAGATATTAAAGAATTTAAAAACCCTAGCGAAACATGGTGGGGAAAAACCATTATTTGGGTATTACTTATCGGCTTTGTAGGGCTAATTTTTGTAGGAGCTATTTTCGGATTAATCAATGCAGTTAAATAAAAAGGCGATGGCCTTTTTTTATTTTTCTAGCATAGATTTTGCTAAGGCGATCGCTTCTTTAGTAATTCTATCATCCGATAACATCAGAGCAATCGCTTCTACTCTGGCAGTTTCTTCTAGTTTTTCTATTTTTGAAACCATACGGTCATTGATTTTTTCTTTTTTGATTTGGTAATGATAATTTGATTTAGATGCTACTTGCGGTAGATGGGTAATGACTAACACTTGTAAGTCTTTTGATAATTCCAACATTTTATGGGCTACCTTAGCAGCTGTTTTTCCACTAATTCCAATATCAATTTCATCTAGTACCAATAAGCTTAACTCATGATTTCTTGCGAAAATACTTTTAAAAGCAAACATAAAACGAGCTTTTTCTCCCCCGCTAGCTACTTTTGAAAGTGGTTTTAAAGGTTCTCCTTCATTTAAAGAAATCATAAATTCTATTTGATCTATACCATTTTCATAAAGCTCTGGTTTTTCCTTTGTTTCTTCAAAGAGAACTTGAAACTGAGCTTTTTCTAAATCTAAATCTTTTAATTCTAAGATGAGTTCTTTTTCTAATTTTAGAGCCATTTTTTTTCTTTTATCACTAATTTCAAGACCTTTTTTTAAAGCTTTTTGATAGCTTGATTCTAATTTTTCATTGGCTTTTTTAATGTAGTTATCATAATCGGTTACACGTTCTAATTCATCTTTGATTTCTTCTAAGTAAATGATTAATTCATCAATTGTTTTTTGATATTTTTGTTCGATTTTGGTGATTTGATAACTTCTTTCTTGAAGTTCATTGAACTTTTCTTCATCAAAATCAAAGTGATTTAATTCAAAGAAAAGGTCTTTTTTAATTTCTTCTAATTGATAGTATGTATTTAGTAAATCTTCAGAATATTTTTGATACTTTTCATCATAACTTGAAATCTTATGAATATTCTGATAACTTTCATAAATTTGATCCAATGAAAATTGTTCATTTTCCAAGGCTTGATAACTTTGCATTAAAGCTTGTTTGATTTTATCAAAGTTTGTCAGTTTTGATAAGACTTCTTCTAATCCTTCCTTTTCATTGGCTACTAAATTTAAGGCTTCTAACTCTTTAACTTGATAAGAAAGAAAATCAATTTTTTCTAATGATTCTTCTTTTTTAGATTGAATATTTTTAAAGTTTCTTAAGGCTTCTAAATAGTTTTCTCTTAAAATAAAGTACTCATTGACTAAAGGATCAATCTTTTTAAAATCCGTTTGATCTAAAAAGTCTAAATATAACGTTTTATCCATTAAACCAAAAGTATCTGTTTGTGCATGAATAGAACCAATGGTTTTACTAATTTCTTTTAATCTTGTTAGAGTAATTAACTCATTGTTTAATCTGATTTGATGTTTACCAGTACTGTCTACTTCTCTTAAAATGTTAATTTCATTTGGTAGGGAAAGTTGGTTTTGTTGTGTTTGATTTAAATGAAAACAGGCTTCTACCAAAGCCTTTTTTTGTCCATATCTAATCATATCTTGGTCTGCTCTTTTCCCAAAGATTAAAGCCAATGACTCAAGTAAGATTGATTTTCCTGAACCTGTTTCACCTGTTAATGCTGTTAAACCATCATAAAAGTTGACTTCAATGTCATCGATTAAAGCAAAGTTTTTCACTTTTAAGGTTTTTAACATAAAATCCCCCTATTTTTTCACATACAATAAGTATTCTTGGTTGCCTTCTTTACCTTTAATAGGAGAAGGTAAATACCCGTAAATATGATAATTAAGATCTTTTAATTCAGTAACAACTTTTTCTATGACCATTTGAATGGTTTTTTGGTTTTTAACAATACCTTTTTTTAAGTCTTTTGCAGAAACTTCAAATTGTGGTTTAATCAAAACGATGAGTGCTTTATTTTCTTTGGCGACATGTCTTAAAATAGGAATCACCGATGTAAATGACACATCAATCATCATAAAATCATGAGTTGGAATATTTACATCTAAGATATTGGTTTTTTCAAAAAGTGAAATTCTTTCATCTTGTCTTAAAGATGGATCTAGTTGATCAGTTCCAACATCGTAGGCATATACTTTTTTTGCACCAAAACTAAGTGCACATTGGGTAAACCCTCCGGTTGAAGATCCAACATCCACTACTATTTGATCCGTTAAATTGATTTCAAACTCTTTGAGTGCAAATTCTAGTTTTTCTCCTGCACGACTAACATACTTTCTTCTTTGAGTCACTGAAAGGATATCAGTTGGTTTTATTTCATAACCAGCTTTTAATACCGGTTTATCGTTGATGAGAACAAAGCCTCGGGTAATGATGTCTTTAGCCTCAGATCTGGTTTCAACGTGGTTATTTTCAACTAAATATTGATCTAAACGCATTATTTTATTTCCTGTATAACTAGGCTTTCTGCTTCCTTAATTTTTTCATAGCAGCTTTTAGAAAGTTCGATACCTTCTTTATATTTTTTGATGGCATCATCTAAAGTGATGTCTTTACTTTCTAATTCTTTAACTAATTCTTCAAGTTTCTTTAATTGTTCTTCAAAACTTAGATTCATTATTTTTCCCTCTTTTCTGTAACAACCGCCTGGACTAATCCATCGGTTAACTGTATGGTCAATTGATCTTTAACATCAATCATCTTAATACTTGTCAGTACTTTATTATCCTTAGTGACTAGTGAAAAACCTTTATTCATATAAACCAATGGGTCTAATCCTTTGAGTTTTTCATTTTGTGTAATTAGCTTTAAGGTTTTATCCTGAAGTTGTTGTGTATATTTTTGATGCATCATTTTTTCTAAAAATTCAAGTTTAACTAAAAAGGCATCAATTTTATCTTTTGGAGAAATCAACCTTTGATTTATAGTTGTTAATCTAAAGCGATTAGTTAAAATTTGTGTCTCATAGTTTTTTTGTAATAGTAATTTTTGTTTTTCTAAATCTTTATAGTATTGTTCAATTCTTTTTTGTGGACTTAGCGATGTTAATCGCTCTTCTAAATAGACCAACGTTTGGTTTAAATAATCAAATTTGGCTTTAATATGATAGTCTAAAAGTCGCCTGTTTTCTTTAATTTTATCCACTAAATCTAACATGTTAGGTGTGGCTAATTCAGCTGCTGCTGTCGGTGTGGGTGCTCTTAGGTCAGAAACAAAGTCTGATAATGTAAAATCAGTTTCATGGCCTATGGCAGTAATAATAGGGATTTTAGAATGAAAGATAGCTTCTACCACTTCTTTTTCGTTAAATGCCCATAGATCTTCAATTGAACCGCCACCACGACCAACAATCAAAACATCTACTAACGCTTGTTCATTGGCTTTATTAATTTGTGTAACAATACTTTCTTTAGCTCCTTGACCTTGTACTAAGGCTGGATATAATAAGATTTCTGTTAATAAATATCTTCTAGTGACTGTGTTTTTAATATCTTCAATCACAGCTCCTGTATTGGAAGTGATGACACCGATACGTTTAGGGTACTTAGGAATAGGTTTTTTATGAACCTGATCAAAATAGCCTTTATCTTGAAAATCTTTTTTTAAGGCTTCATATTGTAAGTATAAATCCCCTATACCATCAAGTGTCATTTCATAAATATTTAAACTATAAGTTCCTCTTGGAACATATAAATTAATGGTTGCTTTGACTAAGACTTTATCACCATCTTTAGGTGAAAATAATAACTTAGAGGCTAGATTATTAAACATCATAGAAGAAACTTGAGCTTCTTCATCTTTTAAAACAAAATACAGGTGCCCTGTATGATGTCTTTTAAAGTTTGAAACTTCACCTTTTAAATAAATGGTTTGCAAGTGTTTGTCTGTTTCTATTTTATGTTTTAAGTATTTAGTTAATTGTGCAACCGTCATGTGACGTTCTTGCATAAAATCACCTACTCTGATTGAATATCTTGATATATTTGGTCTAATAATTTATTGGTAAAACGATGTTGTTTGCCATCATCTAAGTTAGAATACTCTTTAGTTAATTCAATAGCCTCATTGATAATGATGGCATGTGGTAAATCTTTTAACAATAATTCATAGGTTGCTAAACGAATGATGGCTTTATCAACTTTGTTTAAACGATTAATCGAATAATCAAATAGATTTCTTTCGATGATATCATCAATGAATTCTACTTGTTGACTGATTTCATTAAATATGGCTAGTGATTCTGGTTGGACTTTAAGGCTTTCTAAATCAATTTTTTCATCATAAAAATCATATTGATATAGTAATTCCATGATTTCTAGTCTGTTGATTTTGTTTTTATCTGACATGTGCTTGCTCCTTGATTATTCTTTATTATTTCTTCTTTACCATTTTACCATATTTTGAATAACTTCTCATGAATAAAAAAAAGACTATTTATGAAATAGTCATTTTTTATCTATCGTTTGACCATCGATTTTATATCGGTAGCCTTCTTCTAAAATTTCTAGTTCAAATGTTCCTTCACTTTGGTCTGTTTGATACTCAATAAAGTATTTTCCTCTTTGAATAACGATGATATCAAACTCAAAGGTATGTCCCATTTTTTCGATCATTAAAGTCATTTGTGTGCGTTGATTTTTTACTTCTTTTTGAAAATGAACGACTTCAATTTTTTGATGATTGATATATTTGGTATAAATATACTCTGATTCATCTTGTTCTTTTTCTTCTTCAATTTTAATATAATTTTTTTGATCTTCTGTTAAGTAAAGTGTAATTTTAAATTCAGATTCATCTTGTTCAATTTCATTTTCAGCTTTAAAATAATAGGCTATGTTTTCATAAACAATATATCCATACATTTCTTCTTCTGTCTCATCATCTTCAACTTCAAAATTACTTTGATAGTAAATATGATAGGTAATGGTTTCTTTAAATGCATTGACACTTTTTAACTCAATTTGGTAAGGAAAATATTTTTTAGCATATGTCCCTTTTCCTAAAGTATTTAATTCTTTAGTCATTGCTGTATTTTGTTGGTTTTTTTCTTGAATTAAATCAATGTATTCATGAAATATATTAATATGATCATGATCTTGCGTGTTATTTAAACTCATTGTTGGTATAACTTTGAGTTGTTTATCTTTTTTAGTTATTTCTAAAGCGGTTTGGGTTTGTAAAATAACTAGCTGTTCTTTAGCTGAAATTGCTTTATTAAATGGAATTACTTGATTTCTATTTTTAAGAAAACTTGGTAAAAAAGAGACTGTTAATATTAAAATCAATAAAAGGGGTGCTAAGATGAATTGTGGTTTAAAGACGAATCTTTGTTTCTTTTGATCATATGCTTGTTGAGCAGGTTTGATGTCAATTTGTGATAAATTGATTTTATGTAAAACATCTGGAGTTTCTTTTTCCAGATCTTCTTTGATGATTTTTAGTATTTCGTCTTTTTTCATTCTCCTACCTCCACTTCTTTTAACTTTTTGATGGCTTTGTGATAAATCCACATTACGGTTCCTAATGGTTTTTCTGTAATAAAGGCAATATCCTTAAACTTCATTTCATCCATCGTGTGTAGAACAACTATTTGTCGTTCATCATCATCTAACAAACTCAATAAGTATTTAGCTCTTGTTTCATCATCAGCTGTTGATGGTGTGTTTGGTAGTAAGTATTCTTCTGTTGATAAATCTATCACTAATTCTCTTTTTCTTTTTCTATATTCATCAATTGCCTTATTTCTGGCTATCATTAATAACCAATTTCTAAACTTATATTTGGGATTATAACTATGAATAGAAGATATCATTTCGATGTATGTATCTTGCATGATATCTTCTGATAATTCTTTATCTTTCAAAATAGATACAATTAAAGCATATACACCATGTTTGGTTTGTTGGTATATATATTCAAACGCTTCTTCATCTTTAGTTTTAAGGGCTTCTATGTAATCACTAATTTCTCGCATAATGTCACTCCTTAAAACAAGTATATCATTTTATGGGTTATTTTTCCTTTTATTGATGATAGTTTTCTTTTCTTATGCTCTTGGTTCTACTAGGTTTTCTGTTTCAAGAGAAACATATTCTTTTTCACCTTGTTCATTAACAATGATTTTAACAACTGCTTTCCCATTGATTTTTACAATGGTTTCGTTGCTATTATTTTCGTTGATGAATTTATATTCTTTTTCTCCATCTTGATTGATGATCACAATTTTAAGTGTCATTTCATCATCTTCTAATTCATAATCGAATTTGCTTGATGATACTAATTGACCATTTTGATAAATTTCTTGTTTGAATTCTTTTTCAACTTCTTTCTCTTCTGTGTCTACTTCGTCTTCATATTTTACAATTGAGTAATTATTTTCATCTAAACTGATTTTTAATTCAATTTCAAATTCTTCTTCTGAACCATCTTTTTCAATTTCCTTTTTACCTGAAACAACATATTCTTTTTCATCGATAATTAATTTTCCTGAAACAACATATTCTATTTCTGTTTCTTCTTCATCTCGTTCTTCTTTTAGTAATTCTTCGTTAAGATATAATTGGTAAATAACTGTTTCTTCATTAATTTCTAATGTGATTGTGATAAGTTTTTCAAATTCTTGATCTACTAAAAGTTCTTCTTCTACTTTCATCGGAGAATCCCCATTTAATACACCATCAATTAAACTTTGATGATTTGATTCAACTTTTTTAACTTCATCTATCATCTCATCTAAATTTAGAGTTCTAGGACTCACCATTGGTTGATTAATGATTCCATCTACTGACGCTAAGGTTGATAATGCGTATACGTTTTTTTGTTCAGCAACGTTTAAATCTTTATTGTTTCCCTTACATCCTACAAGCACTAGTGCTCCAAATAATACTGCCATAAATCCAAATACTTTTTTCATTTTATTTTCTCCTTTGTTTTGGTTTTTACACCATATATACGAATGAGAATGATTTTTTATTGGTAGAAAATAAAAAAAAAGTCTTTTTTATGGAAAAAGAGACTTTTTTATTCGTTTTTTAGAGAATAATGAGTAAAATTGCAAGAAGTATTTGTAAAAAGGAGTATATCGTTAAGATGCCTAAATAGAAAACTCTAGGTTTTTTTCTAACCATCAATAGTCCAACAATTACAACTGCTACCACTAGCACTATATAAGCATATAAAACATAAGCATTATAAGCCAAGATAATTGCAACCAAAGTTAAGATGGTTGATAAAACCGCTCTTGTGATACTTTTTTTTATAAATTCTTGATATTGATCCATTTTAAAACTCCTATCTACTTGCTTTTACTTCTCCCCAGGCATCGACTAAACTTTCTTTTAATTTATTATTGTATCTGAAAAATTGTGATTGTACAATGCCTTCTACTTTAAAGGTTATAGCAATTCTTTCTTCTTTAAATTCATCTGTTTTTAATAATTCTAAGACAACATCGTTTCTTGGTGAGGTATATCCAATTTCTGCTGTATTTTCTAAGTTAGCATCATATGATGATAAATAATTAATAAACTCATATGCTAATTCTGTATTTTTTGCATTTTGTGGAATAACAAAACCGTCAATCCAAATATTAGTTAATTCTGGTGCATAATATTTGTAGTTTTCTGTTTCTTGCATGATATAGACGGCATCTCCAGAATAAACCATTGCAACGTCATATGGTGTTTTACCACCAATGGCTTCATCTAGGATTTCATCTGATTTAATAGATGTTTTCTTTCCTTTTGCAGAGATTAACCATTCTTTTGCGGTTTTAATTTGAGCATCCGTTGCTTCATCTAATCTAATATTATCTTTTGCTAGTGCAGCCATGAAAGCATCTCTTGATGAGTCATAAATCATTGTTTCTAAGCTTTGATCAGCAAGAATTGACCATCCTTGTGATTTGACTTTTTCTTCTAAGCCTTCAACACTACTGTTATATAATAAACCTAATGATCCCCAGAAATATGGCACAGCATATTCTAGAAAATCAAATCCGTGTCCACCATCTGTTTTTAAAAGTTCTAATTGTGTTTTTAAACCTTCATTTAAATCAGTTTCTTTATTTAAAGCCTCTATTTTAGTCCAGTCTATTTTTTGTAAGTAGTTTTCTTTTGCTAGTTCTTCTATCCCATAGTCTGATGGAATGACTACATCATAACTATTTACTTTAACTTGACTTAAAGCCACTTCATTTGAATCAAATGTAACTAAAGCCACTTTTTTTCCTGTTTCTTTTTCAAATGCTCTAACTACATCTTTATTTATATAATCATTTGGTAAGTATATTTTTAAGTCTGCTTCCAAATTACATCCTGCTAAAATGAATACTGAGAAAACAGAAACTGCTAATAACCATATTTTTTTCATTTAATCTTTTTCTCCTTAATTTTTCTACCTTTGATCAAATCGTATAATATTTTAATTCCAATGACTAAAATAATTAGCGTTGACAAGGCGTTAACAGTTGGTTCAATTCCTCTTTTTAAAGTATAGAGGTATATAGATATATTTTTAACGGTTGAACCAGATGCCGCAAAATATGAAATCACAAAGTCATCAAATGACATAGTAAAGGCGATAGCCGCACCAGCGATGATAGCTGGTTTAATTTGTGGAATGATGACTTTAAACAATGTTTGTTTCGCTGTTGCTCCTAGGTCATGAGATGCATCAATTAAACTGCTATCTAAACTTCTTACTTTTGGATAAACCGTGATCAGGACATATGGCGTTGAAAAAGCAATGTGTGCAATGATCATCGTTGTCATACCTCTTGTAATAGCAAGAGTTCCAAAAAGGATAAAAAAGGCGATGGCAGTAATGATTTCAGGACTTAAGATAGGTAGGTTGTTGATACTAAAGGTGATATCTCTAAACACCTTTTTTTGTTTGGATAATGAAATCGCTGCAAGAGTTCCAATAACGGTTGAAATGGCTGTAGAAATAATAGCCACCGTTATGGTTGTAACCACTGCATCGATGATTTCTCTATTAATGAATAGTTCTTGATACCATCTAAATGAGAAACCTGTAAAAACAGTGAGTGATTTGCTTTCATTAAATGAAAAAACAATTAATGAAAGAATCGGTAAATAAGTAAAGATGAAAATAATAAATAAATATATGTTAGAAGAGATTTTATTCTTTTTCATTTGACAACACCTCTTCGTATTTATCTATTTTTTTAATAAAATATATTAAAACCATCATTAAAATACCTAAGATTAAGGATACTGCTGCACCATAACCATAATTACCTTTTAATAAGATAGCTTCATCAATTAGATTACCAATCATATATCTTTTACCATCTCCTAAATACTTAGGAACTACCAGGGTGGTTGCTGCTGGTAAAAATACCATCATGATACCTGACATTACTCCTGATAACGATAATGGGATGATGACTTTTCTAATGGTTTGTAACTTATTTGCTCCCAAATCAGCACTTGACTCATATAAACTATCATCTATTTTAGATAACGATGTATAAATAGGTAATACCATGTAGGGTAGATACATATAAACCATACCTGTTATAATCGCAAAATCTGTCCCTAATAAATCCGGAGCTACCATGCTAAAGATTTGTTTTAGACCATTGGCTCTAATTAACATGTTAATCCACATCGGTGCTGTTAATAATAAAATAAGTAATAATTGTTTTTTAGTGGATTGTCTAACAATAATATAGGACAAAGGATAGGCAATTACTAAAGATATTAAGGTCGATATGCTTGCTAAATACATAGATTCCATCATCGTTCTAATGAAAATTGGTTGACTTAGGAAATCTGTAAAGTTACTTAATGAAAACTGGATCTGAAAAACACCAGCATTTGCATTGTTAAACGCATATAAGATCATGATACTAAAAGGGAAAACAATTAAGACCGCTAATAAAATATAATATGGTAACCCAACTGCCTTTTCTAATGAGACAGGCGTTTTTTTAGTTTGAGGTTTCTTTTTATTTGTAAAACCGTTCATTACCATATTTCCATCACATGTAGATCTTCAACACTAAAATTAATATCTACTTCTGTGTCTTCCTTTACATGATCGGTTGTATGTATGGTGAAAATACGGTCAGTTGTTTTAACATCTATTTCCCAGTGAACACCTTTGAAAACAACTGAATCTACAATTCCAGTGATTTTTCCGGTGCCTTTTTCTACGATATCAATATCTTCTGGTCTAATAACGATATCGACTTCTTCATTTTTAGCAAACCCCTTATCAACACATTCATAGTCCTTACCATCAAATGAGACTAAATAGTCATCTT
Source organism: uncultured Acholeplasma sp. (assembly GCA_937934685.1). GTDB lineage: Bacteria > Bacillota_I > Bacilli_A > Acholeplasmatales > Acholeplasmataceae > Alteracholeplasma. Next base: position 12,949 of record CALGYU010000050.1, read on the forward strand.
TCATGATGCCTGGAATGATGTTTGATTCTCCAATAAAACTTGCAACAAACTTATTAGATGGTTCGTTATAAATATCTTCTGGTGTCCCAATTTGTTGGATTTCACCATGATTCATAACAACAATTTTATCACTCATTGTTAAAGCTTCTTCTTGGTCATGAGTAACAAAAATAAAAGTAATTCCAGCATTTCTTTGTATTTCTTTTAATTCATATTGCATTTCTTGTCTTAGTTTTAAGTCAAGAGCCGCAAGTGGTTCATCTAATAAAAGAACTTTAGGTTCGTTAATCAAAGCTCTTGCAATCGCAACTCTTTGTTGTTGCCCACCTGATAGATTATGAACCGTTCTATTTTGATATCCTTCTAAACCAACCATTTTTAAATATTTATTCACTTTATCATTAATCAATTGTTCAAAATCTTTTTTGTTAATGAATGTGTTTTTGATATGCGATATTTTTTCTTCTTTTTCTTCTTTTAAAACTGTAATTTTATTTTCTAAAATGAGTTTTAATTCATTTTCTTTTTCTTTAAGTTCTACTTTTTCTAAGCCCAGTGCTTTTAGATTTAATTTATCTCTACTATATTCTGTTTTTAGTTTTTTTACTTCGTGGTGATATTCTTTGGTTATTTTGGTTATTTCCTTTTTTTGTTCAAGGTTTCTATCTTTAACTCTTAATCCAAAGGCAACGTTTTCAAATACGTCTAAATGAGGAAATAATGCATATCTTTGAAAAACTGTATTGGTAGGTCTTTTATGGGCTGGTATATCCACAATATTTAAACCATCAAATAAAACCTCTCCATTACTCGGGGTCACAAAGCCACCTATAATTCTGAGTGTTGTCGTTTTACCACATCCAGATGGTCCTAAAAAAGTCACAAACTCATTTTGTTCAATTTCTAAATCTATTCCCCTTAAAACAACTTGACCATCAAATTCTTTGGTTACGTCTTTTAATTCAATTAAGGTTGCCATATTAACTCCTTTCACTGTTTACTCTAGATAAACAAAGCATTTTTTTCATTTTTTAAGTTTAGTAAATATAAACTTTTTGTTAGTTTATTTTAAACTACACGCATATATTATATATCAAAAAGTTTAGATGTCAATAATTTTAACCATCTTTTTTCTTTTTAAAAAAAGAACAAAAAAAAGAGTGAATTTCACTCTTTAATTTTCTTCTGTTTTAGTAGCTATTTTTTCTAATCCGTTAATGATAACTGCTCCAACGCCATTACCTAATAACATCACTATTAAATAGATAATGCTTTTAAATGACCATTGTCCGGCTGCTGTGAAATAAAACATATTCGCAATACTATGTTCAAATTTTGCAAGAATGAAGATCATCACTGCCAGTAAAACGACGACAACTTTACCAAAATCGTTTTTATTTTTAGAATATCCATCAACGCCTAAATACATCATCATGCCACATCCGATAGATAAGGCAAAACTTTCTAATACATTTTTAGAGAGTTTGTAGTCAACAGATGATATGGCTGCTTCTGTAACGTGTGTTAACCCACTTAAATTAACCATTAAAGCGATGAGTAAGACCCCTAAGAGGTTTCCTATGATAATGATTAAAATATCGATTAAGTAAGACGGTTTCTTATCAATTACATATCCTACTTTACCTGTAAATAAGTTTAACTTATTACTAACTACAACCAGTAATCCAAATCCAAATAGAAATGAACCAATCACTTTGTTATCGACTGTTAAATAAATAGTTCCAGCAATAGCAATCACAATCCCTGCTAAGATAGCTTTGCTTAAAACATTAATATAGTGTTTCATTTTGTAATTTTTACCTCGATCCTGCTTTTAATATTAATCACATCTATTATAGTCGTAATTATTATAAATGCAAGAACTATTAACGTATTTTTACTTTATTAACCATTTGATTGATTTTATCTAATTCTTCTGGTGTTAAATTTTTTAAAGGGGTTCCTTTGAAAAATCCATCTTCATAAACCGGGTAGTACTTTTTGTTGGCATATGCCCATGCATTTAACCATTCATCTGATCCTTGATAGTTGGTTATCATTTCATAGGATTTTTTAAGAGGTGTAGCATATCCAACAACAGAGGCGTTTTCATACGCATTTTCTGGGTTTAAAAAGAAGTTGATAAATTCATGAGCTAAATCAACATGTCGCGCTTTTTTAGGAATCACAAAGGCATCCATAAAAGCCATCGTTTGATCGGGTATGTGAATATCAAAAGCAATATTTTCTAATTTATTGCCATCATCTAGTTTTAAATAAAGCATATCTAAAAAATCTCCTGTATAAACAAAGGCTAAATCTAAGTTATTAGAAACAATTCCTTTTTTTAAAGTATCTGTTCCCCATTCATTGATGTTAGCTTTTAAAAGGACTTCTTGTGCTTGATTTAATTTGGTTTCTGAATATTCATTTGGACTTTGATTTAAATAAAACATGGCAGCTGCATAAACGTATCTTGGTACATTATACATTCCAACTTTTGTATTACTTGGTCTTAGTTCAGGTTTAAAGTAAGCATCCCACCCGTGAGTAGTCACACTTTCTTCTAATCCTGGTTTGTTTTTATTATACATTAACCCAAAGGTTCCCCAAAAATAAGGAATAGCGTATTTTTCATTGCCTTCTACCATTTTACTTTGGATTTGCAAAACGCCATCCATAAACTGATTATCATCTGTTAAATTGGTTAGTTTTGTATAATCAATTTCTTGTAGTAAATCTTTGCTCATCATTTTTTCAATCATGTAATCTGATGGAATGACTAGATCATAAGCGGTTGTTCCACTTTTAATTTTAGAGTAAAATAATTCATTTGAATCTGCTAAACTTAAAATCACTTGAGCATTATGCTCTATTTCAAATTTAGTAATTAAATCTTCATTGATATATTCTCCCCAGTTAAGTAATAAAAGTTTTCTTTGACTTCCACAACCAGTTAAGATTAAAGAAAAAATCAACATTAAGGATAAAAAGATTTTCTTTTTATTTACCATTTTTTTTACCTCTACTCACTAAGGTTTGATATCCAACAACTAAAAATAGAGTCACTAAAGTCAATGTGGTTGAAAAAGCGTAGACAGATGGTGTTAAACTTTTCTTCCCAATGGAACTATAGATCCAAATAGATAGATTATCAAATCCGTTTCCAGTTGTATAATAACTGATGACAAAATCATCAATACTCATTGTAAATGCTAAAAGCATTCCTGAAAAGATTCCAGCTTTAATGGCTGGTAAAACGACTTTAATTAATGCTTTATAAGGTTTTACCCCTAAATCAAGAGCCGCATCTAATAAGTTAGGGTCTGTTTCTTTTAATTTTGGAATCACACTTAAAATAACATATGGAAGCGTAAAAAATAAGTGTCCCATAATTACAGTGATTGGTCCAAAGATGTATGGAAATAATGGGAGTAACAATGAAAAGATTAACATCAAAGAAATCCCTGTAACAATATCTGCGTTTAATAACGGGATATTGTTTAGTAACATCATGACTTGTCTTTTCTTTTTAGCAAGTGAATAAATTCCAACCGCAATAAAAGTGCCTAAAATGGTAGCCAGCACTGTTGATATTAAACTAACTACTAATGTATTAATGATGGCATATTTTAAGGTTGGTTGAGAAAACATTTCAAGATACCATTTGAATGTAAATGATTTAAAGTAACTAATATCGCTGCTTGAGTTAAAAGATTGTAAGGCGATTAAAAATATTGAGGTATATAAAACCATGATGATCAATACTAAAAGTATTTTACTCAATACCTTATACACTTTTTTTAATTTCTTATAATCTTTGTATCCGTAGTCTTCAAGTTTTGCTTTTGTGTATGTCATAGCAATGTCTCCCCATCTTTATCTACCTTATTGACAATTAAGATCGCAATAAAGATTAGAATAATAATTAAGATTGATAATAAACTACCAAAACTGTAGTTCATGTTTTTAAAGGCTTGTTCGATTAAAACCCCAATAAATAAGACGTTTCCTTTGCCTAGAATCTCAGGAACAGCAAATCCACTAAATGCAGGTAGAAACACAAGGATGGTTCCTGTAACAACACCTTTTAATGATAATGGGAACACTACTTTCCAAAAAGTATTTAATGGTGTTAACCCTAAATCTAGTGAGGCTTCTTCTAAATTGTAATCTATTTTTTCTAAGGCTGTATAAACAGGTAGAATCACAAATGGTAAATAAGTGAAAACAAGTCCAATAACAACCGCCAAAGGCGTTCCTTTAATGCTTATTGATAGATGGATGTTTATTTTACTGAGTAAATCAACGATGATGTTGTTAGGTTCCATAATATTTCCTAAGCTTTCGGTTCTTAATAACAGGTTTGACCACATAGGTAAAATGAAAATAAGTAAGATTAATAATTTATTTTTAATTTTGGATTTAAATAATTGATATGCTACAAAATAACCTAATACTAATGAAACTATTGTAGCAATACTGGCATATAAAAAACTATTTCCTACCGCAACTAATGTGGTTTGATCAAATAAAAGTTCAAACGCTTGAAAGGAAAAGTCTGCTTCATCGAAACTAATGCCTTCTGAACGAATAAAACTTAAAATCAACATAACAACAATTGGTGCTAAAGCTAAAATATATAACCATATTTTATATGGTGTAGCTAATTTTTTATATCGCTGGTTCATGAGTTTCAACCTTCATTAAATGAATTTCATATGGGTCTACTTTTAAACCTATTTTTTCACCGATTTCATAGTTTTCATATGTATTAACTTTTAATAAACTATTTTCTATTTGAACGATGAGTTCATTATGAACACCTTTAAAGAGACTGTTTTTTACTTCTCCAATGATTTTTGCTTTATCTAAATCAACAACGTCAAAGTCCTCAGGTCTAATGACAACATCCACTTTTTCATTATCTTCAAAATGATAACCCAAACAATCAAAATCTACATCAAAAAATTTCACTAAATTGGTAGAGACATATTTTCCTTCAATGATGTTGGTTTCACCAATAAACTGAGCAACATATCTGTTAACTGGTTCATTATAAATAGCTTTAGGTGTATCTAGTTGAACGATAACACCTTTATCCATAACCGCAATACGGTCACTCATTGTCATCGCTTCTTCTTGATCATGCGTTACAAAAATAAAAGTGATACCTAATTTTTGTTGCATCTCTTTAAGCTCATATTGCATTTTTTGTCTTAATTTCAAATCAAGCGCTGCCAGCGGTTCATCTAGTAATAAGATTTTAGGTTTATTAACGATTGCTCTTGCTAGGGCAACACGTTGTTGTTGACCACCAGATAATTGAGCAATTTTTCTTGTTTCAAAACCTTTTAAATTAACAGAGGCTAATGCTTCTTGTGCAGCTTTTTGTATTAAAAGGCTTAGTTGTTTCTTTAATTCTTTTTTTGGTGTATCTTCTAGTTTGAAAAATTTTACTAAATACTCATGATTTCTATTTTTCAATCCAAATGCTACGTTATCTATCACATTTAAATGTGGAAATAAGGCATATTTTTGAAATACGGTATGTATTGGTCTCGCGTAAGGCTCTAAACCAGTAAAGTCTTTGCCCTCTATAATTACTTGTCCTTCATCAGCTTTTTCAAAACCGCCAATCATTCTTAGCGTTGTTGTTTTTCCACAACCTGATGGCCCTAAAAGAGTTAAAAACTCATTTTCATAAATTGTTAGATTTAAGTCATCTACGATAACATCATCATCAAATTTTTTGGTAATATTGATTAATTCAATAATCACTTTTTTATCCAACCGCGGATCCTCCATTTATATTTTTTTCATGAGATAATTATATGCTTTTTTTTAAAGAATGCAAGGCTTTTTTTTACAAAAAAAAGATGGCTTCATAAAGCCATCAATTTTACTTATTTTTACTCTTCTATGAGCGTTGATGAGTGTTGAGTGTTGGTTGTTCTTTCAGGATATAAATATTCACTGATTGCGCCAACAGCGGTTGCTGCTTCTCCTAGTCCAGTAACGATCATTTTTGCCTTGCCTGGATAGGTAACTCCGTTACCGGCAGCATAGATACCTTCTAGATTAGTTCTCATGGAACTGTCTACTTCAATGAGTCCTTTTGAACCATTAATTCCCCAATCTTCAAGTTTTGATCTTGAAGCTAATACTCCGTAGTTAACTAATATATTATTGGTTTCTATGACCATTTTTTCTTTGGTTTTAACGTGTTCTAACTCAATTCCAGTAACTTCCTTATCCCCTAAGACTTTAGAGACCACATAAGGGGTAATGACGTTCCCATTAGAGTCAATGTATTGTTCTAAGGTGTCTTGATGTGCTCTAAATTGCTCTCTTCTATGAACTAAATATACTTCTGCCGTTATTTTTTTTAATTCTAAAGCCCAATCTACCGCAGAATCTCCTCCACCTAAAACAACCATTTTTTCATTCTTATAATCATTAATATCATTCACATGATAAATAACACCTTTTAAATCACTGTTTTCAACTTCTAATTTCATAGGTGTAAAACTACCGCCACCATGTGTGATCAAAACGGTTTTAGTTAAAAAGATTTGTTTATCGGTATGGACTTCATAGTAATCATCTCTTTTTTTAATCTCAAGTGCTTCTTGATTGAAATATATAGGAATCTCTTTTTCATATCTTTGGTATTGTTTATAGAGTTGTTCTATATAGTCTGATGCTTTAATTTTATAAAATCCTGGGGCATCATAAATAGGTTTGTCTTTATATAAGTTAATTGGCTGTCCACCAACATAAGGTAAGGATTCAACCACAGCCGTATCCAATTTTCTTAAACCGGCTAAAAAGGCTGAATATAATCCTACAGGACCCGCACCAATAATTAATAATTCTAACATTAATATCTCTCCTCATCTAATCTTTTTAATTGTATCATAAAACCCTTTAAATTGGATTAAATTGCTTATAATTATGGTCATAAATTATAAAAAAAGAGTCATACTTTTTAATTTAAGATGACTTCTTCTGGTAATTTTAAATAGATTGTATATGAGATTCCAATCTTGATTAGATCGATTAACATATAAGGGGTAAAATACCAAAGTGCTTGGTGGTATGGCATTTTAGTGTATGAGTGGAAAAAAAGGGTTGCAACAGGGTAGGTTATCACAATACTGATCATAAAAATGATGAAGATATCATATGCTTTATTTTTTTGTTTAGATTTTAAAAAAGAGATAGCATATGAGATGATTGGAAACATCCATAAAAAGCCTGCTGTTGGGCCTAAAAAAGGCTGAAACCCTCCTGCTTTTCCACTAAAGACAGGTATACCTAATGCTCCAATAAGTAAATATAAAGCAACTGATATAAAGGCATCTAATGGCTTTAAAATAAGGCCAATTAAAATGATAACTGCTGTTTGTAAGGTAAATTCAACACCTACTACTGGAATCATAATTGGTGGTAGTAAATAAATACTTACACATAAAAAAGCAGTAAGTAAACTTATTTTGGTTAGTCTTTTAGTGGTCATAATGTTCTGCCATGCTTTCAATGATTTTTTTAAAAACAGTTTTAATATTGGTTGATTTTCCTAGTTCTTTTTTAAAGGAAGTCGCTTGTAGATTTTTAAAAATAGTCTGATTGATGTTAAGACCAATGCCTATCACAATATATTCACATAAATCATCTTTGATTTTGGTTTCAATTAAGATACCACAAATTTTATGATCTTTGACATAAATATCATTTGGAGTTTTAAAAGTTGCGGGTATTTGATATGCCTTTAAAACTTTTAAAAGACTTTTGATGATCCAGTTTCTAATGTTTTCAAGATGATCTTTTAACTCATCTTTGATGAGTAAGGAAAACATTAAGTTTTCCTTTGGATTTGAATGCCATTTACGATCAAACTGTCCTCTACCTGATGTTTGATGATCTGCTTTTATGATGGTGTAACTAGGTAGTGTACGGTAGTTTTCTTTTAAATAATCATTGGTTGATGTGATTTCTTCTACTTCAATGAGTTTAGTTAATTGCAAAAGAAATCACAGCCTCACATACTAGTTTATCTGATACATAGGCATAAGCTTGACCAATACCATAGTTTCCTCTAATTTTAATAAGTTCACATTCTAGTCTTAAAACATCACCTGGTAGGACTGGTTGTCTGAACTTTGCTTCTTTAATTCCTGCAAAAAAAGCTATTTTCCCTTTGAATTGTTCTTTTGAAAGTAGAACTACTGCACCTACTTGTGCCAAGGATTCAATGATTAAAACACCTGGCATCACCGGTTTAGATGGAAAGTGTCCTTTAAAATAAAATTCGTTTTCAGTGATGTTTTTTAAACCTACACCTTTTGTTTCAGTTATCTCAATGATTTCATCAATCAACAAAAACGGATCTCTATGTGGAATGATGGCTTTAATTTGTTCTAAATTAAGCTTCATGATTTACCTCCCATTTTTTAAATATTAAAACAGCATTATGCCCACCAAATCCCAAATTAGTATTCATACTATACATTATTTTTCTATCAACACTTTGATTGGGTGTGTAATTTAGATCACATGTCTCATCTTTTATAGAATAATTGATTGTTGGTGGAATTTGACTTGTTTGTAGCGCTTTGATGCACACAATAGACTCAATGGCTCCGGTTGCTCCCAGCATATGTCCTGTCATCGATTTAGTTGAACTGATATTGACTTTATATGCGTCTTTTTTGAAAACATTTTTTATCCCTAGTGTCTCAAGTTTATCATTTAAGTTGGTTGAAGTACCGTGAGCATTAATGTAACCTATTTCATTAGGAAGTATTTTGGCATCGTCTAAAGCCAGTTCAATGGCTCTGGTAATTCCTTTTGCTTCATCATCAGGAGCGGTCATGTGAAAAGCATCGTTTGTAGATGCATAACCTACTATTTCTCCTAATATGGTAGCTTGTCTTTTTAAGGCACTTTCAAGATTTTCTAACACCAATACGCCTGCTCCTTCTCCCATAACAAAGCCTGAACGTTCTAAGTCAAAAGGAATAGAGGCACGATTAATATCATCGCTTGTACTTAATGCTTTTAAAGATGCAAATCCACCAATGCCTATTTCATTGATACAAGATTCTGATCCACCTGCTAAAGCTAGATCGATATATCCATCTTTAATGGCTCTGTAAGCTTCTCCAATAGAATTAGTTGAAGCACTGCATGCGGTAACAATCGGTAAGTTAGGCCCTTTAAGTCCTAATTTAATTGAGATCATTCCGCCTGTCATATTAACAATTGAATTTGGAATAAAAAAAGGTGACATTCTTGAAAAGTCTTTTTGAACTCCTACAGTGACTTCTTCTTGAATGGTGTGAAGTCCACCAATACCACTTGTTACATAAACTCCAAAAGTGTATGGATCATAATCTGTTGGTTTTAATTTAGCATTTTCATAGGCTTGCATCGCTGCGATGGTTCCTAGCAACATGACTTTATCAGAGCGTCTAATTTCTCTTTTATCAAAGTAATCTTCTAGATTTAAATCTTTTATTTCACCAGCGACTTTTACTTTAAAGTTTTCTGTGTTAAATTGTGTGATTTTATCGATGCCATTGACACCTTTAATCATGTTAGAAAACATGGTTTCAACATTGTTTCCAACTGGTGTTACGGCACCCATGCCTGTAATTACTACTCTTCTTTTCATATCATCACCTACATTGTTAATCCGCCATCAACACTAATAACTTGTCCTGTAATGTATTTAGCATGGTTTGAAGCTAGGAAAGCTACCATTTGTGCAATGTCTTCTACTTGTCCAAATTTTTTTAAAGGAATTTGCTCTACGACAGCCTGAATGATGTTTTCAGGTAATTTTTTAGTCATTTGAGTTTCAATGAAACCTGGGGCAATTGCGTTGACTGTGACATTTCTTGAAGCAAACTCTTTTGCTAAGGTTTTTGTTAATCCAATAACACCTGCTTTAGCGGCACTGTAGTTAGATTGTCCGGCATTTCCCATAATCGCTGAAACAGATGAAATGTTAATAATGCGTGCATCTTCTGCTTTTAACAATGTTTTTGCAGCATGTTTACAGACGTTCCAAACGCCTTTTAAATTGGTGTTAATGACTCTATCAAATTGATCTTCTTGCATACGTAAAATTAAGGCATCATCCGTAATGCCAGCATTATTGACTACTACGTTAAGACCGCCAAGTTCTGTAATGATTGATTTGATGAGTGTTTCTACTTGTTGATAATCACTTATATCTGCTTGAAAAGCAGCGGCATTAACGCCTACTTGTTTAAGTTCTAAAACTGTTTTTTCTGCTTCTTCTGGTCCTACATAATAATTAACCGCTATATCAAAACCGTTTTTCGCAAGTTCGATAGCGATGGCTTTACCAATTCCAGTTGTTGCTCCTGTGACTAAAGCTACTTTGTTTTTCATTTTAGTACCACCCTTCTAAATGATTTAAATCTTCTTTTTTCTCAATGTTATAAACTTTCACTGTTGGATAATTTCTTTTTACCAATTGTGATAAAACATTACCCGGCCCTATTTCTATTAGATGAGTGTATCCATCTTTAATCATTTGTTCTACTGACTGGTAGAAATAGACTGGAGATTGAATTTGTTGTTCAATTCTCATAAGTATTTCATTATCTTTTAACACTTGCGCTGTTGTGTTTAAATAAATAGGCAATTGTGCCGGCTTGATTTTCATGTCATTTAAAAATTTTTTTAACTTCATTCCAGCTTCTTTCATTAAAGGAGAATGAAATGCTCCTGACACGTTAAGTTTGATGACTCTTTTAGCACCTTGTTCTTTTAAAGAGGTTATTGCTTTTTCAATTGCATTGTTTGTACCACTAATAACTATTTGATTTTTAGCGTTATAGTTGGCACAAACAAGTGTTTCTTGTTGGTTGATTTCTTGGCAAATATGTTCAATTTTTTCTGGTTCTAAATTGAGAACAGCTGCCATGCTACCTGGGTGTTTTAAGGCTGCTTCTTGCATATAAGTTGCTCTTTTTTGAATGATTCTTAAAGTTGTTTCAAAATCATAAATTCCAGCGGCATAAAACGCAGTAAATTCACCCAAACTAAAACCTAATAAACCATCTACACGATTTTTTTTAATGTAATGATCATACATAGCCATTTCTACTAATACCATCATTGGTTGAGTATAGTAGGTATCATTAAGTTGATTTTCTTCGTTTCTTAAAATGGTTAAAACATCATATCCTAAAATTTGATTGGCACACTTAATTTGCTCTTGAGTTAAAAAATCAATACCCATTTGTGCAAACTGGCTGCCTTGTCCAGAAAACAATATGCCTATTTTCATAAAATAACTAACTCATCTTTATATGTCTTAATGTCATCAAATAATTCAGATAACACTTGTTTTACTGGTTTAATTTCTTTGATGAGCCCTGATATTTGACCTGCCATAAAAGAACCTTCATCCAGGTCACCTTCTAAAACAGCTTTTCTTAAACTACCTAATGTTTTTTGTTCAAGTTCTTCTAAACTTGCTCCTTGGTTAGCTAGTTTTAAATATTCTGTGGACATTTTGTTTTTTAAAACTCTTACCGGTGCTCCGGTGTTTCTTCCCGTCACAACCGTTTCGGTATCTTTAGCAGAAATAATTTTAAGTTTGTAATTAATATGGATAGGACATTCTTCTGTTGTAAGCATCAGTGTTCCAACTTGAACGCCTTTTGCCCCTAAAGCAAATGCGGCAAGGACCCCTCTTTTATCTGCAATCCCACCTGCTGCTATTACTGGAATATTTACTGCATCGACTACTTGTGGAATAAGGGACATCGTTGTTAGTTCTCCAATATGTCCACCTGCTTCAGTTCCTTCAGCAACTAAAGCATCAGCACCAGCTCTTTCCATTCTTTTTGCAAGTGCAACAGAAGGCACAACTGGTATCACTATAATACCTGCCTTTTTCCAGGATTCCATGTAAATACCTGGGCTTCCGGCCCCTGTTGTAACGACTTTAACGCCTTCTTCGATAACCATTTGGGCAATATCTTTAGCATGCGGACTCATAAGCATAATGTTAACACCAAAAACATTTGATGTTAATTCACGACATTTTCTAATTTGATCTCGTACCCAATGAACGTCATTACCTCCAGAGCCGATTAAACCTAATCCACCAGCATTTGAAACTGCAGATGCTAATTCTGCTGTCGCAATGTTTGCCATACCACCTTGTATGATTGGATATTTAATGTTTAATAATTGATTGATTGTTTGCATATTTTTCTCCTATATCTTTATGATAGCTGAACCCCATGTGAATCCTCCACCAAATCCTACCAGTAAAACTTTTTTAGAGGATGTCTGTGTTTCTTTATATTCATCTAAGGCAATGGGGATGCTTGCTGCAGAAGTATTACCATATTTATTGATGTTCATAAAAAACTGTGTGACGGAGAGGTTTAAGTGTTTTGCTACAGATTCAATGATTCTTTTATTGGCTTGATGTGGAATAATCATATCTATATTTTCCATGGTCATGTTTGCTTGATTAAGAATATGAGTGATGGCTTTTGGTACAACATCTACTGCAAATTGATACACTTTTTTACCATCCATTTTTAGTTTATTTAAAACACATAGAGTTTCATCTGTGTCTCCTGAAGAATCACTGTAAAAATAGGCTTGATCCTCTATGTTTTCACTTTTTTCAATGATAACAGCTCCAGCTCCGTCTCCAAAAAGAACGCATGTGTTTCGATCTTGATAGTCAATAATCTCACTCATTTTTTCTGCTCCGATGACTAAAGCTGCTTTAAATTTTTTACTATTTAATAAACTACTTGCTACATCTAATGCATAAATAAAACCCGTACAAGCAGCATTTAGGTCAAAAGCCATGATGTTTTGATCATTTAAGCCTAGTTTTGCTTGAACAATGTTAGCAACAGATGGGTTTTTAAGTTCGTTGGTCATAGTTGCAACAACAATTAAATCAATTTTTGTTACATCATATGCTAATTTATCTATTGCATTTTTAGCAGATAAATATGCTAGATCAGCTGTTGTCATTTCTTTTGCAACGTATCTGGTTTCAATACCTGTTCTACTATATATCCATTCGTGTGACGTATCCACGATTTGTGCTAAGTCATCGTTTGTCATCATCTCATCTGGAATGTATTTCCCGGTAGATACTACTTTTATTTTAGGATTCATGAGCATTTTCCTCTACTATATTGGTTTGATAGGCTCCAATGTTTCTAAATTTTTCGTATCTAGTTAAAAGGAGTTGTTCTATATTTTTTTTCATTAAACTATTTAGAGTTTTTCTTAAATACTTTTTATATGATTCAACACCATAAGTTGAATCGATACTTAAAGGTTTTTCTTCTTTTATAATTTCATCAATAATTTTAAATTCTTTTAAGTCTTTAGCTGTTAGTTTCATCAATTCAGATGCCATCGGTGCTTTTTGACTGTCTTTATAAAGAATACTAGCAAATCCTTCTGGTGAAAGAATTGAATAAATACTGTTTTCAAACATTGAAAGATGATCCGATACGCCAATTGCTAAAGCTCCTCCTGATCCACCCTCACCTAAAACGGTGCTTATAATTGGTGTTTTGAGCTGAATCATTTCTTTTAAACTTTGCGCGATTGCACTAGCTTGACCTCTTTCCTCAGCTTTAATTCCTGGATATGCACCTGGTGTATCAATGATAGTGATGATTGGTCGATTAAATTTTTCGGCTTGTTTCATTAATCGTATGGCTTTATAGTACCCTTCAGGGTGTGGCATCCCAAAGTTGTGTTTTATTTTTTCCTCGGTTGTCAAACCTTTTTCTTGAGCAATAATCGTTACAGGTATGCCTTCAAAATAAGCAATTCCTCCGATAATAGCAGAATCATCTCCCATAAGTCTGTCACCATGTAGTTCAGTAAAGTCAGTAAATACTTCTGCGATTAACGTTTTTGCTGTCATACGTTTTGGATCTCTTGCGAGTAATACTTTTTCCCATGCTTTATTCATTTTTGTTTCCTCACATGATACTTAAGTAGTTTTTCTAGTAATGATTTTATGTCTTTTCTATGTGCAATTAAATCAACTTGTCCTTTGGCTAACTGAAAAGTTTCGGTTTGAAAGCCTTCTGGCAATTCTTGTCCAATGGTTTGTCTAATGACTCTTGCTCCTGCAAAACCAATCAAACTGGTTTTCTCAGCAATATTGATATCACCTAAAGAGGCAAAGCTTGCTGCAACGCCTCCTGTGGTTGGGTTTGTCATAACACTTATAAAAAGTTGATTGAATTTTGATAATGCCGCACTTGTTTTTGCCATTTGCATCAATGAAAAAATACCTTCTTGCATTCTAGCACCGCCAGAGGCACTAAAGATAATGAGTGGGAGAGTATGTTTTTCTGCATATTCTATTAACAACGTTAGTTTTTCACCTACAACACTTCCCATGCTTCCCATCATAAAATGACTATCTAAAACAGCAATAGCGATAGGTATATCACTCAATTGAGCTGTACCACATAAAACAGCATCATTAAGTTGAGAATATTTTTTTGCAGCTACTAATTTTTCATCATATAAAGGCATATTTAAAATGTTAATCGATTCTAATGTTTCAAATAAGGGTGAGAAACTATCTTCATCCACTGTAATCTCTATTCTTTTTAACGCTGTAATTCTAAAATGATGGCCACAATATGGACAAACATTTAAATTAGTATCAAGATCATGATGATATAACGCACTTAAACATGATTCACACTGACTAAATAAGTGTTCCGGTATATCAACTGGTTTATATTGATACTCTTTTTTACGATACGTTTTTTTAAACTCTAATAACTTCCCTTTTCTTTCACTTAGTAGTTGTTTCATGATATTCCTCCATTACTAATTGATGGAACTTTGCGATAAAACCTGTATCATAAGTTCCTTTAATAAAGTCTGGATGATGTGTAATCATGTATTGATACTCAATATTTGTTTCTATGCCTTCAATCACAAACTGTTCTAGTGCCACTCTTAATTTCCTAATGGCTTCTTTTCTATTTTTTCCAACCACAATGAGTTTTCCAAGCATTGAATCATAAAATGGCACAACTGTATAGTCTGGATAAATAAAAGTATCTACCCTTACCCCAAATCCTCCAGGTAGTAAAATTCTTTTAATTCTACCAGGTGTTGGCATAAAGTTTTTTAGAGGATCTTCTGCGTTGATACGACATTCAATCGCATGTCCTAAAATAGTTAAATCTCTTTGTTTAAATGATAACTTTTTTTGGTAAGTTATTCTTATTTGTTCTTTAATTAAATCAATTCCTGTAATCATTTCTGTGACAGGATGCTCAACTTGGATTCTTGTGTTCATTTCTATAAAATAAAACTTTCCATCTTTATCTACTAAAAACTCGATGGTGCCAGCATTTGTATAATTAACTGCCTTAGCTAGTTTAATAGCCGCTTGCCCCATTTTTCTTCTTAAAGTATCTGAAACAACATTAGAAGGTGCTTCTTCAATCATTTTTTGATTTCTTCTTTGAATAGAGCAATCTCGTTCAAAAAGGTGAACAACGTTGCCAAAGTGATCAGCAATGATTTGCATTTCCACGTGTCTTGGATTGGCGATATACTTTTCAATGTATAACGATTTATCTCCAAAATTTGCTTCTGCTTCAAGTTGTGTTGTCTTAAATACTGCGACAAACTCCTCATCAGAATGTACAACACTGATTCCCTTACCTCCACCACCACTGCTTGCTTTGATCATCACAGGATATCCTATTTTCTTAGCTGTTTTCAAGCCATCCTTAACATCATCAATGATTCCATCTGATCCTTCTACAACAGGTATAGAAGCGGCAACAGCTATTTTTCGAGCTGTTGCCTTATCTCCTAGTTGTGAAATTACAGAAGAACTTGGTCCAATGAATTTAATCTGGCAATCTTCAACCATTTGAACGAATTTTGCATTCTCAGATAAAAATCCATAACCTGGATGAATGGCATTACATCCTGTTGAAATTGCCGCACTTAAAATACGATTCATATTTAAGTAGCTATCTTTACTTAAATGACCACCTATACAAACAGCTTCATCAGCTAATTGAACATGTAAACTATCTTCATCAGCCTTTGAGTAAACAGCAACCGTAGGAATGCCTAGTTCTTTACAAGCTCTAATGATTCTTACCGCTATTTCTCCTCTGTTTGCAATGAGAATTTTATTTTGTGTTTGCATCAATTTCTACCGTAAATAAAACATCATCATAACCAACAACTGCACCGTTTGAAGTGTGAATGGCTTGAATAACACCGTTGACTGATGAAGTAATTTCATTCATGATTTTCATCGCTTCAATGATACAAACTACATCACCTTTTTTGATGTAATCACCCTTTTTAACAAAAGGTGCCGCATCTGGGCTGGATGACTCATAAAAAGTTCCTACCAATGGTGATTTGATGGTTGTTGTTGGTAAATTAATGGTTGGTTCTATGTGCTTTTCTTCTAAAGTATTTATGAGGGGTGGATTGTTTTTAGTTTCAAAAAATGTTTCTTCTGCTTTGTTTTTAGAAAGTTTTAGTTTAAAAGAATCCATTTCCAACTCTAAAGACATTAAATTTGATGATTCAAAATCTTTTATTATACTTTGAACTTCTTTTATTTTCATATATATACCTACTTATTTATTAGCTTCTACGTAGCTTAAAATATCTTCCACTGTTTTTAAATTAGCAGCTGCTTCATCACTAATTTCAATATCAAAAGTTTCTTCTATTCTCATGACTAATTCAACAACATCTAAACTATCTACGTTTAAATCCTCTTCTAAATTTGTATTTCTATTAATAGTTGATGCCTCTAAACTTAATTCGTCTGCGATTAATTCTATGATTTGTTCTAACATAATATCTTCCTCTTTCTATAATTCTTTGATATTTAAATGTTTTGATGTTCAAAACATATTTATATTGTATCATTTTAAACTTTCTTGTCAATAGAATAGTGGTTTATCATCTATATTAGAAAATAAAATTTTATGTTTAATAAAAAAAAACAGCTTATAGAAAGCTGTTAAAGTGGCATTACATTTTTATTTAATTCTTGATTCACAATTTGTCCTACTGAACTATAGACTGCAAATAAACCACAGACAATACCAACATATCCGGCAATCACTGTGATCATATGAATTTCTGTGAAATCACCAATCGCTAGTAATAAGAACAATAAGGTTAATGATCCAAACACTAGTTTTGAAATGGTATTGTGTGTTAATGTCCCGATGAACATAAAGCCTGTGAAGACTGCCCATAATAACAAGTAAAATCCTAATGATGTTGTGTCTGCAGCGGGAATATTAGGTAACCCTGTTTTAATGAATACAAAGCTTAACCAAAAGAAACCATATGCAACAAATGCAGTTCCTCCAAAAGTATTACCTTGTTTGAATTCTAAAACTCCTGCGATGATTTGAGCCAATCCACCCAATGCAATACCCATTGCGATGATAACGATTGATAGCTCTATGATTCCTGCGTTAGCAAGATTTAATAAAATGGTTGTTAAACCGAAGCCTAATAAGCCCAGCGGTGCTGGATTACTTTTTTGTGTTGTTGACATTTTTTACACTCCTTATAGATTATCGTACACAACCACTATTATAATAGATTTTTTTTAAAAAGATAGTCCTTTAATCAACATAATTGGTGAAGTAGTTTTGAATGAGTACAATCGGTGTCCCTTTATCTCCACTACCACTAATTAAATCACATAATGAACCGATTAAATCAACATATTTTCTTGGCGTTGTCCCTAGTGAAACATCTTTACCAACCAAATCTTTTTCTTTGTTTTTGATTTCTTCAATGATGGCTTTTTTCAAGTCATCACCTTTTAATTCTGCGTATTTATCATCCGCTAAATATTTGATTTTAACTTCATTTGGACTGCCTTCTAAACCATCAGTATAAGAAGGTGATACCACAGGGTCTGCTAACTCCCAAACGCCACTTGATGGATCTTTAAACGCGCCATCTCCGTAGATCATGACCTCTATTTTTTTACCAGTTATTTTATGAAGTTCATTTTGAATGTCAAAGACTAAACTGTAATTTCTAGGAAATAGTTTCACTTTTTCTTTTGTGGCAGTGTTTGAACCTAGTAATCCATAGGTTTCATTATAACCACTACCATTTACAGATTGTGTGAGGATATCATCTAGTCCGTACACCGTAAGATTTTCATTGTCTTTTAAAATAGCTTTGGTTTCTTTTCTTAGGTGAATGTTTGCTACTAAGATATTGGATGTATAGTCTGTGATGGTTTCAACTTGATTGGATAATACAAACTCTACTTCCGTTTTTTCATCATGACAAATTTTACGATAGTAATCGATCATGTTGACACCAGTATACATATGCTTAAATTCAGAAAAATGGTTTTCATATTCACTTTCTGAAATGATGTCACTATAAGGATTGATATTATATTTTTTTAAATCTTTTTCTTCTAATATATTATTACCAACTTCATCTTTTGGATAACTTAATAAGATAGTAATTTTTTTAGTCGCTCTAGCAATTGATTTTAATAAAATTGAGAAACGATTTCTTGATAATATAGGAAAAACAACTCCTAAATGATCAGCATGGTTATACTTATTTTTAATATCAGATG
The DNA here is from genome assembly GCA_937934685.1 of uncultured Acholeplasma sp. Taxonomy (GTDB): domain Bacteria; phylum Bacillota_I; class Bacilli_A; order Acholeplasmatales; family Acholeplasmataceae; genus Alteracholeplasma. Next base: position 31,628 of record CALGYU010000050.1, read on the forward strand.
CAATTTGATCAACTGTTGCATAATTTCCAAGACTGATTCCTACAACACCTTCTGTAATACCGATGATATCTTTATGATTTAAAGTGAATCCCTCTTCTTTGGCAGTTGTTAAAACAGAATCAACAACTATTTGAACCAAATTGTCCCCTTCTTGAATGATCGGTGTTTTGATACCTCTGGCTACAGTTCCTAGATTTTTCATAATTAAGCATCCTTTCTTTTCTTTCATTTAAGACGAATTTATTATACCATATTTTTTTTGTCTTCATCATTTTTTTTCAAAGTCTTAAGATTATCTTAAACCCAGGAATTATCTCTAATTTTTGTGTAAAAAAATGATATAATTATATTAAAGAAGGTGATTTTTTTGAATATATTACTCATTGAAGACGAAAAAGAATTAGCTCTTGCTTTAGTTGAAGCTTTAGGGAAACATAATTTAATTGTAGATGTTGCCTTTACAGGTAAAGCTGGTTTGTTAGAGGCTGAAAGTCAAAACTATGATTTGATTATTTTAGATATCATGTTACCAGAGATGAGTGGTTTAGAAGTTTTAGAAACACTTAGAAAAAATGGCATTTTTACGCCTGTTTTAATGTTAACTGCTAAATCTACTGTTTCAGATAAAGTCTTAGGACTAAACTTAGGTGCTGATGATTACTTATCTAAACCTTTTTCTTTTCAAGAACTTTTGGCTCGAATCAAAGTTTTATTAAGAAGACCTCAACAAATGGTTTCTACTATTTTAGATTATCAAGGTTTAAATTTAAACCAGGATACTTGTATCCTTTCCTATGAAGGAGAATCTGTTCTTCTTCCGGCAAAAGAGTTTCATTTAATGACTTTATTTTTAAAAAACCAAGATACTTTATTAAGTAAAGACGATATTTTAAATAAGATTTGGGGATTTGATTCTGAAGTTGGATACAATACTGTCGAAGTGTATATTTCTTTTTTAAGAAAAAAACTAGCGGCGCTAAGTTGTCCTGTAACCATTAAGTCTTATAGAAATATAGGCTATAAACTGGATTTATAATATGTTTAAAAAAGCCCATTTTAATTTCTTCTTAATAAGTATTGGTGTTTTGCTTTATGTTCTTGCTGGTATTTCTTTTTTCTTTCATACTTTTTTAAGTGAAAAGGAAAAAAGTGATAGAGACTTTATTTTAGAATCTATGCTTGAAAATGTCTCTAGTATTCATGGACCAAAAAGTTTTATTATTCATTTAAAAAATGATGTGCCTTTAGACGTGGATTTTGATGCTTCATTTTATACAAGTGAAGAGATTTTAAATATCCTTTCATCGATTAAAGAAAAAGGGTTAATACCTCAAGAGGATATTATTTCTAGTCGTATAGGTCATCTTCATTATAAAATTAAATATAACATTTCTTATGATACTTACTTTATTGCAGGTGTTAACAGAGAAGTTGAGGCTTCTATCATTCAGTATAGTTTGGTTTTATTATTGATTATTGAAACCGCTGTGTTTGCGGCTTTATCTACCGTTTTATGGTATAGCTCCAAATGGGTTGTTAGACCTTTAGAACTTAGTAATGCTAGACAAAAAAGATTCATTTCTGATGCCAGTCATGAACTTAAAACGCCTTTGACTATTATTTCAACTAGTGCAGAAGTTTTAAAAAATGATTTAGATAACAATAAGTGGATTTTAACCATTCAGGATCAAGTTCAACACTTAAGTAACTTGATCAATCAATTATTGGCCTTATCTATTATTGATGAAAAATATGAGTTAGTTTCAACCGAAGAATTTGATTTTTCTTCTTTCTTGAATTTAGCGATTTTGCCTTATGAATCTTTAGCGTTTGAAAAAGGTATTTCATTTGAAATAAAGATTGAACCTAAGATTAAACTTAATGGCAATAAAGAAGCTTTAAAACAACTTATTGGCATTTTTATGGATAATGCTTTAAAGTATTGTTCAGAAAATGGAACCATTCAAGTTCACTTAGAAAAAAATAAGCGTATTAAATTAACTTTTTATAATACGGGCTCAGATATTCCTGATGATAATAAAGAAATTTTATTTGAGCGTTTTTATCGTTCTGATGAATCTAGAAATTCAGAAAGAAAAGGATTTGGATTAGGTCTTTCTATTGCTTCTAGGTTATGTGAACTTTATAATTACCAAATAAAACCGGAAAGTAAGTATAATGAATTTACTAGTTTCACTATTTTCTTAACCGAACAAAAATAAAGAGAGC
>CALGYU010000051.1 GCA_937934685.1 uncultured Acholeplasma sp.
TTATTTTTCTTTCATTATGCCATCAACAATACTAAAAACTCTGTCACAATAAGTCAGTAGTCTTTCATCATGGGTTACGATGATGGTTACTTTTTCTCTTTTTTTAGTTTGTTCTCTTAAAAGTTCTATCACTTCAAAAGATCTTTTAGAGTCTAGGCTTGCGGTTGGCTCATCTGCAAATATCACACTTGGGTTATGATACAGTGCTTTAGCGATGGCTACTCTTTGTCTTTCTCCACCAGATAGTTCGCTTGGATATTTATTTTCTAATTTTAAAACGTCTAGACTAAGAAATAAATCATTAAGCCATGACTCATCTACTTTATTTTTATTGATTTTATTGTATAAAAGCATTTGTTCTTTAACTGTTAAAAAAGGAATGAGGTTAGATGCTTGTAGAATAAATCCTATTTTACTAAATCTAACTTTTGATTTTTCTTTTTCAGTTAATCCGGTTAAATTGACATCATCTATTAACACCTCTCCTGTTGAGGGTGTTTGAAGACCTCCTAAGATGGTTAAGAAAGTAGATTTTCCTGAACCAGAGGGTCCTATGATACCGATAACCTCACCTGCATAAGCTGTAAAATCTGTTGGTTTTAAAGCCTTGATTTCTTCGTTATTTTGTTTAAATGTTTTACTAACATTTTTCATTTCAACTAATTTTTTCATGTTATCACCCAATAGCCTTTACTGGATCTATTTTAACTACTGCCCTATATGAAAACAATGCACCTAAGGTTGAGAATAATAAAAATGCTAAGGTAATACCGGTGTAAAATAAAGAGTTGTTTGCAAAAGGGACTTTTCCTTTAAGGGCATAACCGGTTGTAAGAGTCATGGCAAAGCCAATAAAGGATCCTATGAGTACCAAGATAAGGGTTTGCATGATGACAGATTTACCAATATATTTACTAGAAATGCCTTGTGCTTTCATCACACCAAAAATGTTTGCTTTTTGGATGGTTAGAACATAGATGAAAATACCTAGGACAAAGGCCATGATGATGATTAGAAAGCCTATCATTAATGAAAAGGTTAGGACTTGTGCTGTATATCCTGGTAGTGTTGAAACATATTGTTTAATGGTGTAGGCTTGTAGTGTATCAACGTTTTTAGTTATATTGCCTTTAATAAAAATAGCATTGTATAGTTCTGTTTCTTTATTGCCAAATCGATATTCTTTCCAATTATCTAATGATATGTAAACAATTGGGGCAGTTTGGTAGGTTGATTTTTTAACAAAATCTTTAATGACCCATTTAATATCTGTACCTGAGATACTGATTTGATCACCTTTTTTGTATCCTAATTCTTTGATCGATTCATCTACAATCATCTCATTTTCATTTAAGGTAAGGGTGTTACCCGGTAGAAAAAATGATAGGTCCTCAATACCAAAAACAAAGACTTCTTCTTTTGTTTCTAATAAATTTGTGTTGTTTTCATGTTTTAAGATGATGGCTGGAAATAAGCCTAGTTTTGCTTTACTTCCATCTACTTTCAGATCTTCAAATGATTGATTGTCTAACATAGACATCATCACATTATCGTTACTATCGTTTTTAAGTAGTAAGTGTGAAGCATTTATTTTATCTATCCCGTTGGTGTATGACGATGCTAGTCCATAAGCTAGCGCACTTAGGAAATAAACTAAGTAACCAATTAAGATGATTAAGGCTATAATAAGCGAAAATCGCCCTTTGTTGTGTTTGATTTCTTTTAAAGCTAGAAACATATTTGTCCCCCCTTGAGATTTCAGTTTTAACTGACTACTTTTAATTATACTTTACTTATGTTTTATTTGATATGAATTGGCTTTAAAAAGTTTTCATATCGAGAACTTTTATTCATATTTAAGATTGATGTTAGCTTTTCTTGCCTGTGAGGTCAATAATTTGGTTGGGATAGTATAATAAGTATCATCTTTAATAAAATGAGTACCACATTGTCTAAAATAAAAGTTAGTTTGATGTTTTTGACATTGTTCTCTTAAATAAAGAACCCATTTATAATCTAAGGGTCTAGCATTTTTATCAGATTCTCCTCCAACCACTACGAGTTCAATTCCTTCTAGGTATGGTTCTATATTTATTTTTTCAATAAGGGGTTGGCAAATGATGTTTTTGTGTCTAATGGGCAGCTTTGATAAAATGATTAATCTTTTATCCGCATTTTTTTGATTTTCTATTGATACACCGACTGTAATGTTTTCATATCCATCGTTCCAATCTTGCGGTAAGATATTTGAAAATCTATCAATTCTTTTGGTTAAAAAAACAAAATGAAGATCAGCTCGTTCTTTCATCATCTGATAACATTCTAAACGCCATTGATCTGCTTCCTCAATTAGGAAGTCTGAATTAAAGCAAACATAAATAACTGTATCACTTTTAATTTTATATTGTCCGTTTTTATCTTTTTCAATCGGCTTGTAAAATTCACTGGTTTTAACAATATGGTTAGTTTGGACACCTCTTTTGCTATCTCCTTTATGAATATAGCAAAATCGACAACCCTCACTTATTTTATGACATCCACGCCATGGTGACCATCTCATTATGTCTAGCTCTACTTTACCTAGTTTTTATTTTAAAAGTTTTCTTGCTTTTCACGTTTATCTTATCATATAAGATACATATTATCATTTTTATTTGTAAAGTATTTTTTTAGTTAAGTATTTTAATCGCATCATTTAAGGCTTCTTCAATTTTTTCTAAGTTGCAACTATATTTTTCGATGCCTTTAAAAATTTCTTTAAGCATGGTTTCTTTACACAAGTTTTTATCTTCTAATTCAATATGACTTAATGCAATTTTTCTTTGATCATTTTCATTGATTTGACTAATGATTTGATTTTCTTTTATCAGTTGATTGATTGCTTTTGAGGCTGCACTTTTTTTAAGTCCTAATCGGTCACATAAGGCATTTAAATCGGTTTGTGGATGAGTTTTAATGTCTAGATAAATCATGAGCTCTGTGCTGTTAAAATCGTATGTTTTTGCAAGCTTTGAGAGGTTTTGGTTAAGGAGATGAGTTACTTTTAGTAGTTTTAAGTAAATATTTTCAATTGTCTTATTTTCCATGTTACTTACCTTGTGCTTTAACTAATTCTAATTTGATTTTTATCTCTGATGGATCTAGAATAAAAATTTCATTGTTTTCTTCAATTAGTTTGATGTTTGCTTTTTTTATTCGTTCTAATAATTCATGATATGATTTTTCTTCTTTAAAGCTGATGGTATAGTAGTCTAATCCTAAAGCATCAACTGGAGCTTTGGTGTTGGTTTTTTTCCATGCGTTAAAAGCAATGATGTGGTTTTCTTCTTTACTTAATCCAACATCACTCATTTGAAAATATGGCATATAAAGACCTTCTGCATAACCGATGATTTCTGTGTAAAATTTTTGCATGTCAAAAAGATTATAGCCGTATAGGTGAATATGTCCCATTTCCATATCTTTTATGGGACTATCTATTTTTTCTTGGTTACTTAGGTGGCTAAAGAGTTCTTGTAAGTCTAAATGATCTCTACCATCTGTGATGTTTCCGTTTGTGTATCTAACTTTATGTTCGTTATTTATAATGACATATTGAGCTCTATTAATGGTTCTTATGTATAACTCTATGTCATTGCCTTCTGGATCTTTTAGGTAGGTTGTTTTAGAAAAACCATGATCGGTTGGGTGGTTTGGATATTGAATAGACATAAGCCAAGCAACTGCTTTAGCAAATTCCTTTTCATTTGGATATAGTAAGGCAAAATGATACATACCACTGGTAGCATGATATCTTTTTAAATGGTCTTCTTTTTTTAAGTGTAGTAATGGTTTTAAGTTACTATCACCTAAAAGAGCATTTGTGTCTGTTTGATTGATGATCGTCATTTTTAAAGCTTTATGATAAAACTTAACTTGTTCTTCTAGGTTATTTACTTTTAAATATACAATACCTAATTTTGCATCATTTCCGATAAGCGGTTTTCCTGTTACATATTCTAATGTTTTCATTTTAATACTTCCTTTTAGTTTGATTGTATATTTAGTATATG
>CALGYU010000052.1 GCA_937934685.1 uncultured Acholeplasma sp.
TGACTTAAATTATTTTAAGTGCAACTGGCTACCATTTAAAAGGCCCTTTAGTTTTGCGTCACTACTTTTCAGCAGTTTTGCCTATTTTGTTTTTTCTTCTTCTTGTTCTTCTTTGATTTCGTTTTTGAGTTGTTCTAGTATTTTTTCTTCTTGTCTGAGTTTAAGTTCTTTAATAAAGCTAATTAAGTAGCTGATAAATAAGATGAAGGTTACTGCAATCACAATGAGTAAGATCGTGGATTGCTGGGTAACAAATAGTTTTCCTATTCCAAATAAGGTGGTGCTATAAGTTACTTTACCAAGGATGTTATCGGTGGTGATGTAATCTTCTTTGTTTAGGTTTGATGGATCTTGGTCTGATAGTTGGTTATTATTACCTTTGGTTTCAAAGCCTTGTTCTGTGATGTTGATGATTTCATGGACGATTAAGCGTTTGCCGTATTTGCTTTTAAAGACGATGACATCATGGACTTGATAGTCATCTATTTCTTTATAAAAGATATAACTTCCTACAGGAATGGTTTTTTCCATGGAGTTTGTGACAACCACTGAGTATCTGTAACCAAAGAGTTTAATGGGTTCTTTTTTGATGAATGAGAGCATGTTTAATGTTAAAAAAGTGATGATGATTAGGGTAAATAGTATGAAAATGCTATATCCTATTTTTTTAACGATTGTTTTTGTCATTTAACTCATCCTTTAGTTTCATTTCTTTTTCCTTGTATGCTTGTTTGGTTTTCTTTAGTTTTAAAGCTTGTTTTTCTTTGTTTTGTTTTTGTTTGATGATGGCTCTTTGTTTTTGTTTTTGTAGTTTTTCTTTGTGTTTTTCTTTGATTTTTTTAAGCGTTTCTTCGTGTTTTGCTTTTGCCATTGCCAGTTGTTTTTTTAATTGCTCGTCTTGTTTTTTGATGTTTTGCTTTTGTTTGTCAAGTTGTTCTTTGTTTTTTAATTGTTCTAAAGCAGTGAGTTTCTTTTTTTCTTCTTGTGTGATGTGTTGTTGTTTTAAGACGATTTGTGTTTGCCATTTGGTTTCTAATTTAAGTGCTTTTTCATATTCTTTTTGTTTGATGTTTCTAATCATTTTTGAAAGTTGGTATTTTCTTTCAGCTGTTTTTAGATCTTGAATACTTTGATCACTTTGACTTAAATAAGGAAAAGCATCCGCATCCGCATTGATTTCTAAGTAGGATTCAATGAGTGCGTTGGTGATGTTTAAAGTATCTGTGATGGCTTTTTTAATAGATGTTTGATAGGTAAACTCTTCTTCTTGGTAGGTTTGTACTTTATCATGGAAGATGTTTTTCATTTCGTTGATGAAGTATTCATTGAGTTCCTGTCCTTCTATTTTAAACGATTCTTGGCTTTCTGGCAAATCTAAACTGGTAATTCTTTTGATGTTAGACTTAAATTTTCTTTTTTTCTTGTTTTGGTAGAGCGTTTCATCTTTATATGCTTTATCATGAAAGATTAAGGTTGAAAAGAGTAATAGGGTGTTTTGAGTTAAATGTTTTTGATAGCTTTTGGTGATTTTCTTTTGGGTGTTTTCAGTGAGTAGTTCAAAGCCTAATGAGGTATATTGATCTAAGTATAACCATAATTTATAGGCGTTTTTATAATCTGGGTTTTTTAGGATGATTTGTGTTTTCATGATGGGGGCAGTAACTTCTTTATGCCCTTTTAAAAGGTTCATGAATTGGCTGTTTTTTAAGCCGATGATTTGTTTGTATAAGTAGTCTGCTTTTCTTAAAATATCTTTGTTGATAGCATCTGTTTGTTTGTTTTTGATTTTTTCTTGTTGGGTGATTTCAACTTTGATGTTAAAATCTTCTTTTTCTACTTGAAAGTTGCTTTGATAGTTTAAATGGGTTTTTTGACTAGCGTATAAACTGTCTTTAATGATGATGAGTCTTTGGTAAACAAATTGTTCTAAGCGGTTGATTAAGGTCATGATGAATCTGTTTTCATAAATACCGTATTCGATTTCTGAGTAATTGACCAATATTTTTTTAGGGACAACGTTTGGTTTGACTTCTTTGATTAAATGAGTGTTTGCTGCTAGGTGTCTAACCGATCGGCTATCTATTTTTTTTGCTTTTTCAATGATGGTGATATCTTCTTGATAGGTTAGATTGGATTTTAAGTTTTTAGTAATTTTATCGATGCTGGCAAAATATGAAGTGATGGTTTGAATCCATGATTGATCAAATTGTTTGGATTCTTGATATTTATGTTGAGATATTTGATGTTGGCCTTTGTTAAATGCTTCGTAAAAAACCGATGGAAAGTCGGTTTCTAATTCTAGTTGGTCTAGTGTGTTTATAAAGATGTCGTAAAATAAGCCTAAATCATATCTTCTTTTCATAGTCCCTCGTTATAGTTGTTTTTGGTATTGTGCAATGAGCTTTCTGCTTTCTTTGAATTCTTTTTTACCAAAGGTTTTATCGAAAAATTGGAGTAGTTGTTCTAATTCTGGTTGTAGGAAAGCGATGTTTAAGCTTTCAAATTTTCGGATGATTTTTCGTGCGACCATGTAGTCTAGTCCGTCTATTTCTTTTTGACCGCAGGCAACGTATACTGGAACAAATGTTTTGATTTGTTTCATGATACGGTTACCAAAGGTGATTTGGAATTTTTCGGTGATAAAATCATCTAGTTTGGTTAAATCATCGATGACTTTTAAGCTGAGTGCATGTTCTTTTTCTGCTTTTTTAAAGAGTGTGTCTAAGTATTCATAAGTCATTTGAACGCCACTGGTCATTTGTGCATCGATGTATTCTGCTTTTTTGTTCATTTCAATAGATGAAGCTCTGTCATATACTTTATCGGTGATGGTAAAGGTTGAGTCATCTTTATTGGCTGTACCGATGAACCAAACGTTTTGTGGTAATAAGAGTTTCCCGTTTCTTAAATGAATTGGATCACCTGGTATTTGGTCTGGGGTGATGTCTATGAGCCATTCTTTTGGATCAGGTAATTCCATGATGGATAGGAATTCAGCAAAGTAGTATTCTACTCTGGCTAAGTTCATTTCATCTAGGATAATTAGGTTAATATCGGTACGATAGGTGGTTTCATAAATAGCTTTAAGGAAATCTGTTTCATTAAAGCGTTTGGTAAATTCGTTTAGATAACCTATCATTTCTGCTCTGTCTCTCCATGAAGGTTGAACTGAGATGATGTTTGCGTCGTTGTTAAAGAATTTACCCATTGCATATGGTAATGAGGTTTTTCCGGTTCCTGAGATTCCTTCTAGGATCATGGTTTTAGAAGCTGCCATGCCTGAGAAGAAAACAGAGACGGTTTCTGGTGTGTAATATAGTTTTAGTTGTGATGCAGAGAAGTTGATGAATCTTTTGACCAGTTGGTTTAAGTTGATTTCATCGCTTTCATGCATGTGTGTTTGTAAGACGGTGTATTGATAAGTTTCATCCACATCAATGAGTTTGACAAAACGTGAGTCTTGGTTTTTCTTTTCTTCTGTTTCTTCTGTTTTATATGTTTGGTTGGTTTCTATGTTTGAGTTGATGTTAAAGCCTATAGATCCTAAGCCTAGGTCTTCTGATTTTAAGGCTAAGATGGTGTTTTTTTCATTGGTTACTTCGATTAAAGAACGGTTTAAGGAGCTGATTTCGTTGATTAATGATTCTTTATCGATTTCTTTTCTAGTGAATCTGATGTATTTTTTTAGATATTGGATAATTAGGTATAATAGTGCACCAATGAAGATGATGTTGATGAGTAAAATAACAACTGCGGCTAGCCAATCAAATACTTGGAATTTTGCAGAGGCATCTACAAAGGAAATAAAGTATTCTTTTGGGCGTGTGTAAAACATATTAACAAAGAAATTATAGATTCCTATAAAGAATTGTGCGATGTAATTGCCAATTGTTTTAAGAAATTCTATGTACCAACGAGAAAATTCCTTCATAGTGTCACCTTTCTATTTTTCATTTTGTTCTTTTTTTAACTCTTCTAGGAGTTGTTGTTTGAGTAGTTCTTTTTCTACTTCGTATTTTGAGGTTAATTGTTCTTTATTTTTTTGTAAGATTCTTCTAACTAAGATGATGACTTCAATGATGATAAATAAGATGAGTGGGATGAGTACCCAAATAGCAAATCCAATAGATGTTCTTAAGTAGGTGATGGTACCTCCTACTTTTGGGATAGTTGAGGTAGCGATGGCTTTGATATCTTTTAAGTAATTGACTTCATATTGACTGTTGTTGGTTTGATTGATGTCAAAAGGGTTTTCTTGGTTGATTTTATCCCCTTGAGTATATACTGTTTTTTGGATTGGATCGATATAGACGATACGGTGAATGATGAAGGCTTTTTGTGTAGGGTCTTCAATGCTTAATTGTCCGTAAAAGACGATAACGTCTCCTATTTTTAAGTTTTCTTTTTCTTTTTGGTTTAAGGTTTTTACAAAGACTAACGCATCTTTTTTAAATGAATGAACTTTATGTTCTTGATGATTCCCGTTCATTGAGTCTGTTAAAACTGAAACAAAGCCTCTGTTTATTAAAGCAGGGATGTCATCTTCTTTTTTTGCAGTGATGTTTGTAATTGAAAAAACTAATAAAAGCAAAATGATTAGATAAAATATCGTATTTCCAATGTATTTTAATGTTTTCATTATTTTCTCCTTTTTGATTTTATGACTTTTTTCAATTAAGGGTTAAGGAAGCCATTA
>CALGYU010000053.1 GCA_937934685.1 uncultured Acholeplasma sp.
AAGACTTGACCATAGCTGTAGGTGTTTGAAAGGTTTCCAGCTAGATATCCTGCAATACCACCGGTTTCTGTCCAACTGTTGTTTTTTCCTAATGATGTAATATTTCCGGTGTTATATGAGTAAGTTATTTCTTTGTTTCTAACAAGACCACCAGTGATACCACCAGCATATCTGTCGTTTGCAGTGATGTTTCCGGTATTAAAGGTGTTATAGATGTTTCCATCACTATAACCGGTAATACCGCCTACATAGTCTAATCCTGTAATGTTTGCCATGTTATAACTGTTTTCAATGGTTCCGTAGTTTCTTCCTGCAATACCACCGGTGAATCTGCTGGCGGTAATACTTCCTTTAACTCCGATGTTTGATATATGTCCTTTAACTCCGATGACGCCAAAAATACCTTGATAATTTTCGTTTTTATCTAGGTCTAGGTTAAAAACAATACCGTTACCGTTGAAGTTTCCTTCAAATCGGTATGTGTTATTTCCAATAGGTGTATATGGCGTTTCTAATTGGTTTAAATCAATGAGTAAGACGTCTTTTGCAACTTCAAAATAGATACCTAATAAAGTGTATCTGGCTTTGGTCATTTGTGATAAAGCTTCCATGTCATGTTCGTTTCTAATGATGTATGGATTTTCTTTGCTACCGTCTCCTTGATTGAATTTGCTTACTGTGACACTGTCTCTTGATCTTTCTTTAATACTTGAATATGGGTTTTTACTAAATGTTTCTAATTGTGGATAATACGCATAAAAACCAGTGGATGGTTCATAATACCATGTGTTTTCTGAGAATAAGTCTTGTCGTGAATATAGTTTGTTTGAAGTCATTCCTGTTATATTGCTTGTGCTTTGTTTGTTAGAAATGGCACGGTATGGTTTTTTTAGAGTATCGTGGGTACTGACATCTATTTTTGATTCATTGTAATAGATGTTTTCTTCATCGCCTGAAGAATAACCGATGATGCCTCCGATGTTGTTTTCTCCAAAGACTTCTGATGAAGTGTAGGCATCTTTAATGGTTCCTGAGTTGATACCGATAAGACCACCGATATGGTTAGATCCTTTGATGGTTCCAACAAAATATGATGAACTTATAGAACCATGGTTTTCTCCGATGAGACCACCTAGAATATTGGTTCCGTTGATATGGGTCGTGCTATAAACGTTTTGGATAGTTCCGTGGTTAATCCCTGCAATACTTCCTATATGGTTTTTAGCGGTGATATTACCTGAGGTTGAGAGGTTTTTAACAACTCCTGAAACACCAATGTTTCCGAATAATCCTTGGTAATCTAATTGCGTGTTGATGTTTAAAATAAAGTTTGTGCCTGTACCATCAAAGGTCCCTTCAAATGGGTGGTTTTCATCACCAATACTTATATATGGTTTACCATAAGTTAAGTCAATACTTGAAATATCTTCTTTGACTTTAAAGTGGGTGTTTGAAAAACTAATACCTTTTTGGACTAGGCTAGATAAATGATCCATATCATCTTTATTTACAATGATGTAAGGATTGGTTTGAGTTCCTTGTCCGACAAACACAAAGCTTGTAACTGAGGTTAAGGAATCTGCTTTGACATAGTCGTTATAATGTTGTGTAAATACTTTTAATTGTGGGTAGTAAGTTTCTATTTCTTGGGTTTCTAAAAAGACCCATTGTTCTGGATTTAGTTTTGTATTAACACTTGCATTAAGGCCGGTGAGTTCATTTTTATATAGTTTTCTTACATTTTCTGAATCTAGTTTATTACCGATTGCTGAGGTTGGTGCTTTATAGCCAGTTTTAAGTATTTCCGCATCAATGATGGAGCGGTCATAATAACTGTTTTCTTCGTAGGTGATACCACTAACTCCACCGATGATTCCACCAATATAACTGTTGGTTCTAGCAAGAATAACTCCTGCACTGTAACTGTTAGATAAGGTTGTATTGGTATATGAAGCTCCGATGATACCGCCTATCCAAGAATTTCCACTTAAAACGGTTGCTGTGATATTTCCGCTATTATATACATTAGAAAGGGTCATGTGATTATTTGCATAACCGATGATCCCTGCAATGACTTGGGTTCCTGTAATGTTTCCGTGGTTAAAGACATTGTTTATGACTGATTTTTCTCCAAAACCAACGATGCCACCAATATCTCTGGATGTAGCATTCACATCTGCCATGTTATATGAGGTTGTTAATTGGGTGTTTTGCATGTAACCAATAAGTCCACCTGTATATTGTCGTCCGTTAATGGTTGCGTGGTTTGAGATGTTTGAAATGGTTGCTCCATTTGCATGTCCTGCTAAAGCGCCTGTTCTATCTTTTCCAATGACGCTTCCTTTAAGATGAATATTTTTGATGTCTGCTTCTGCGCCTAAATGTCCAAATAATCCAACATAATCTAGGGTTGGTGTGTTTAATGAAAGAATGATGGTCACATCATTACCATCAAAGCCTCCTCTAAATGAGCTGGTGACAGATGAGCCGATTGGTTTAAAGTTTAATGTTTCTAAAGTTAAATCTAGTTGTTTAACACCATCTATCACTTTAAAGTAAATACCTAGAAGATTGTTGGTTTGTGTGATATCAGATAAAGCTTTCATGTCTTCTTCGTTGGTGATGAGATATGGATTGTTTTTAGCTCCTGTTCCATATTTAAAACGAATGATTCTAGATGAGTTTTCTGAATTGGTTTTAATGACTGAATGAATGTGGGTAGAAAAACCTTTGAGTTGTGGGTAGTAGTCATAAAAACCGTTGGTTGCTTTAAGGACCCAATGTTCTTGGTTAAGTCCAATGAGTCCATTTGAGAAGATATCTATTCCAGTGATGTCTTCTTTTTCTAATGGCGCATCTTCTAAGGTTGTTTGATTCCCAACTGCTTGAGTTGGTTTGATGTGATTTTCTAAAATATCATCATATGAGATGATGGTTGAATTATAGTATAAGGTTCCTATGTTGGTGCTGTTGTTAAAGCCAATGAGTGCTCCGACCATGGCATTTCCTTGGATTTTTCCACCAAAGTATCCTTCTATAGCGATTCCAGTGTTATATCCAATAAGGCCTCCTGAGGCAATTCCGGTTGAAGTGATATTGCCTGTATGATACATCAGTGTGATTTCTCCGTTGTTTAATCCAATGAGGCCTCCGGTGTTGTTATTACCTTTGATGTTAGCACTTGAATAAACGTTGGTGATGATCCCATCGTTTCTTCCTGCAATGGCTCCGATGTTATTTCTACCTGTTATTTCTCCTGTTACAGATACGTTTTTAACAGTTGATGATATACCGACATAACCAAATAAGCCTAGATAATCTTGGCCTGTTATTGAAAGATTGAAGTTAGCATGATTGCCATCAAAATGACCTTTAAATGGATAGGTTTGATTACCAATTGGTTTATAGTCTACTGTTGTTAGGTCTATATGTCCTACTGTAGAGGATACGATGTAATAGATTCCTTCCGCATCATAATCTGGTCCTATAGATTTAGCTAGTATTTCCATATCTTCAGCTGTGTTAATGATATATGGGCTAGCTTGTGTTCCGTTACCTAAAAAGGGATTGGTAATGACAGATTGTGTGGAATCATCTTTAACATTTTGATATGTATTTTCTGAAAATACTTTTAATTGTGGGTAGTAGGCATAGTTACCATCAATAGGTTTGTATGTCCATTGACTTAATGAAAATCCTCGTTTAGACATTTGATCATTAAACATTGAGGTTTTTTCTAAGCCTTGTCCGCCTACTTTGGTGCTTGGTTTTTGAGCATATGGTGCTTTATATTCAATGAGTATAGAGACATCATAGTAGACATGATTTCTTTGGTTAGATGAACCA
>CALGYU010000054.1 GCA_937934685.1 uncultured Acholeplasma sp.
TATTTTTCATATTATACATAGTTATAAATAAACTTAAGGCAAAAATTAAAAGATAGCTTTAGTTTTTAAATAATAAAAGCGGTGAAGGTTAAACTTTAAAAAAATTAGAACAAGCAAAATTAATAAACTAATTAATATCGTTCATGTAGTAACCGCAATTGTTGTTTTAGTCATGATTATTTTCTATTTTTTTCTAATAATCTTTCTATCTAGGTATGAAAATATGCAACGTAGAAATTTACAACTCTTACTAAAATCACCCATAGAAGAAACTAAAATACAAAAAGAAAAACAAGATGAAATTTACTTAGAGAAAGTAGAAGATGAAGTGCTTTATTATATTATAAAAATCGAAGGTGTGTTTGAAGAGGAAGAGACTTATTATCCTCATCCAAATGAGGAGTTTATTTCATTGGTGTTTAACGGAGAAACGATGGTGATTGATGCAAAGGAAGGTTTTTTAATACCAACAGGATCACATGAACTTCATTTTCACATGAAAAGACCGGTATATATAGATCAATATCAGTCATATAAGGCATTGGAATTAGAGTTTAGCAAAAACGATCAAGTGACTTTCTCTGATGAGTTTAGTGCGATAAGTGAAATAAAATCAGATGGTAGCAGGCAATTTTTCTTCCTAAAAGGTTCTGAAGGAAAGTATATTCCAAAGCATCAAAGGTTAGAAATTTATCAAAAAATAAAGGAAACAACTACTTTTTTAAAAATCTACACCATATTGAATTTCAGTAAGATAGTTATTTTCTTTATGATAAGTGTTGTGATTTGGATAAAAACAAAAAGAAACCAACATTAAAAAAACAGTTACATAACGAAGGTTTCTTTTCTAAAATAATCTTGATATATTTTTTAAAACAAAGAGTTATTTAACAAAAACTAAAAGTTTTTCAGAAGATAGTTCACTAGAATAAGTAAAACCATCTAAAACTAAAGTCTTTAATTCATCTAAACGTTTTAAAGAATGAGATAAAAGATAGTTTGCCATTTTTCCCCTCATTATTTTAAGAGTGGTATTTGGTATTTTTCTATCAGATAAAGCAAACTCAATCTTATAACAGTTTAAATCTTTAGGAATTAAAAAAGCAAACTCTTGGCTAGATAAATCAATACATAGTTCATCCTTATGATGTGTCAGCAAATAATCATGCACATCCTTTTGCCAAAACTCGTGTAACTTTCGGTCAAATGAAAAATCAAGACGATATTTCATAATCGCATCTGTTGATCTAACCAAACCATAAAAAGCATCTAAAATATATAATGTATGTTCCTTTAAAAAAGAAACATCCTCTAACTGCTTATAAACAATACCACCATATCTTTTAACAGCCATAGCTAAGTTAGTAGGTTCTTGATAATAAGTTAAAACTTGTGTCCATAATTTATCTGATATACTAAGACGCTCTTTTAAAACCATAGAATCTAAAGCCATTAATTTTAAAAACAACTCCCTATTTTTATGCTTAAAAATTGGCTCTGAAATTCCAGCAGTTTTTTCAGGTGTAAACGTCTTACTAGGAGATAAAAAAACAATCATACAGCTCACCTCTTTTGTGTATTATAGCATTTATAACCAAAAGCTGTTTATTAATATACTTTAATTGCCTTTAATCATAAAAAGGTATAAAATGAATAGGAAATCAAACATAAGACAAGCTTGTCTTTTTTGTTTTAAAGAAGGAAGGGAAATTATGAAATTAATACTAAAATACTTATTTAAATACAAAAAGTTATTAACCATTAATATCCTAGCAGTTTTTTTAGTTGCAAGCGCTGAATTAGGTATACCATTTATTGTTGCTAATATCATCGACAAAGGAATTGCTAAACAAGATATGAACATTATATACACTTTTTTAGGATTCCTCATTATGGTAGCCATCTTAGGAGCCATCGGAAACGTTGTTTTAAACTACTGTTCTTCTAGAACGTCTTCATATATATTAAAGGATTTAAGAAATGAGTTATTCTCAAAAGTACAAACGTTTAGTCCAGCGGAGATGCAAGAGTTTGGTGTATCCTCTATTATTAGTAGAACCTCAACAGACGTCTTTCAAATATTAAACTTTGTCTCAACTTTTTATCGATCAGCTATTTTAGCTCCAATCATGCTCATATTATCGATCATCTTAATTGTTATTAGAGCACCCCAACTTTCTATGGGTCTACTCATTGTAGTTCCAATCATTATCATTATCTTAATTTTTGTTGTGAAAATCACAGATAAACTATCAGAAAGACAACAAAAACAATTAGATAAACTTAACCTAGTCACCAGAGAAAATCTAACAGGGGTCAGAGTCATTAGAGCGTTTAGAAAAAGCAAGTATGAAGAACAACGCTTTTTAGACGTTAATAATGATTATACCAATACCTCAATCAAACTATTTAGAATCATGGTATCAATAGAACCAGTATTTTATTTTCTCTTAAACTCCTCTATTTTGATTCTTATGTTCTTTGGAGCAAAGTATATTCAAGTAGAAAAAATCAGTTTAGGGCAACTAGTTGAGTTTCTAGATTATCAATTCCATGTCATGTTTTCCATCTTAACCTTTGCCTTGTTATTTATGATGTTTCCAAGAACAATGGTTTCAGCAAGAAGAATCACTCAAGTATTAGAAAAAGAGCCTAAAATAAAAAACATAGAACACCCAATCACAGATGAAAAACCATTTGAAGAAATTACTTTTAACAAAGTTAGCTTTCAATATCCAGACGCCAGCGAAGCTATTTTAAAAGATATTAGCTTCACTGCTAAAAAGGGCGAGGTCATCGCATTAGTCGGTTCAACAGGATCAGGGAAATCAACCATCATTAATTTAATTCCAAGACTATATGACGCTACATCCGGAAGTGTTGAAATCAATGGAGAAGACATTACTAAATACGATTTAAAACTCCTTAGAAGTAAAATCGGATTTATCGCCCAAAAAGCTTTACTCTTTAAAGGAACCATTGAAAGCAATTTACGTTTTGGTGATGACCATGCAACAGAAACAGATTTTTTACAAGCAGCTAAAACTGCACAGGCTTTAGAGTTTATCAACCAAAAACCAAATAAACTTAAAGAATCGGTAAGCGAATTAGGAACCAACCTATCAGGCGGTCAAAAACAAAGATTATCTATCGCTCGAGCAGTTGTTAAAAAACCAGATATTTACGTGTTTGATGATTCATTCTCAGCTTTAGACTACCAAACAGATTTAGAACTTAGAAAAGCATTAGAAGAACCCATCAAAGAAAGCATTGTTTTTATTGTTGCTCAACGTTTAAGCTCCATCATTCAAGCAGATAAAATCATTGTCATGCATCAAGGAGAAATAGTTGATATTGGGAAACATGATGAATTACTTCAAAGATCAGAAATATATAAAGAAATTGCTATATCACAAAACCTAATGGAGGTGGAAGTATGAAAAGACTTATCCCTTACTTAAAACCTTATTGGAAACAATTTTTATTCAGTTTAGTTTTAATTATTATGGTAGCCTTTATCGTTGGAATCTCTCCTTATTTAGAAGGACTCATCATCACCAACATTGAACTTAGTGTTAAAAATCCTATCAACGGAGAAGTCATCATTGACTTTAACTACATCATCCGAATCATTATCTTACTATTCTCACTTTATATGATCGTTGCACTCAGCCGATTTACCTTTAACTTCATACTCACAAGAACCATTCAAACCTCGGTTAGAAACCTTCGTCAAGACGTGCAAAAAAAGATTCATAGATTACCGGTAAAATACTTTGACCAAACCCTCTTAGGAAACACCATGAGTAGAATGACAACCGATATTGAAGCTATTTCCAATGGTATTCAACAATCATTTTCAAGTATCATCTCATCGGTATCATTACTCATCTTTATTGTGACCATCATGTTTTGGATGAACTGGAAACTAGCCTTAATTGCAGGAGCCTTAATTCCACTTGCTTTTATCACATCAAAAATTATTTTAAGCAAATCTCAAAATATATTCATTAGAAGATATGAAGCCTATGGTAGATTCACAGGATTTATTCAAGAAAAATTTACAGGATATAAAGAAATAACCTTATATAATCAACAAGAAAATCTTATTAAAGAATTTTCAGAAACTAACGAAAACTTAGCTGAATTAGTTTTTAAATCAAACTTTTTATCAGGACTCCTTATGCCAGTTTTAAATGGTCTAACCTATTTAATCATTGTCGTAGTGGTCTTAGTAGGAGCAGGTTTTGCAAGCCAGGAAATCATTACATTAGGAGTATTCCAAGCCTTTGTTAGATACGTATGGCGATTAGGAAGCCCAATTAGTGAGTTAACGCAAATGTCAGTGGTTCTACAGTCCTCATCTGCAGCCGCTAAAAGAGTCTTTGACTTTTTAGATGAAGATGAAGAACTAGCAGATGATAAAGAACCACAGTTATTAACAGATATTAAGGGCGAGGTCACGTTTAAAGACGTCACTTTCCAATATGAAACAAACAAACCCATCTTAAAAAACATCAACTTCACAGCAAAACCTGGACAAATGATCGCCATCGTAGGCCCAACAGGATCAGGAAAAACAACCCTCATCAATTTATTAATGAGATTTTATGATGTCACCGAAGGTGAAATCTTATTAGATGGAACTAACATTAAAAATCTTAAAAAAGAAGATTTAAGAAAAGCCTTTGGTATGGTTTTACAAGACACATGGTTATTTAACGGAACTATTTTTGAAAACATCAAATATAGTAAAGATCAAGCCAGTTTAGAAGAAGTCATTGAAGCATCTAAAAAAGCCAACGTTGATTATTTCATTAAAACTCAACCACAAGGTTATAACATGCTAATCAATGAAGAAGCAGATAACGTTTCTCAAGGTGAAAAACAACTTCTAACGATCGCAAGAGCCATTTTAGGAAATCCAGATATATTAATTTTAGATGAAGCAACCTCAACAGTTGATACACGTATAGAAGCGATTTTACAAGAAGCGATTAGGCAATTATTAAAAAATAGAACCTCATTTGTAATTGCTCACCGTCTATCAACAATCAGGAATGCCGATAAAATATTGGTCTTAAAAGATGGGGAAATCATCGAAGAGGGAACGCATGATGAATTACTCTTAAAAGAAGGTTTCTATCATACGCTTTATCAAAGCCAATTCCAGGAGGATTAAAATGAAAATAACCTCACCTATCCAAATTAAAAACACGTTATTTAAAAACAGAGTAGTTATGCCGCCAATGTGCATGTACTCGGTAGAAAAACAAGATGGTATCATCACTGATTTTCATTATACACATTATTTAACCAGAGCCTATGGCGGTGTTGGAACCATCATTTTAGAATCAACAGCCATTATGCCCAACGGTAGAATCAGTAATGAAGACTTAGGGCTGTGGAATGATGAACAAAAAGAAGCTTTAAAACCATTGGTAAAATTAATTAAAAACCAACAAACCGTTATTGGCATTCAAATCAATCATGCCGGAAGAAAAGCAAAAATAAATGAAGAAACCTGGAGTCCATCAGCTCTATCCTTTAACCAATTAAAACGACCAAAAGAAATGAGTAAAAGCGAAATCCAAGAAAGTATCACTGCCTTTGGTAAAGCCGCTCAAAGAGCGCTTGAAGCAGGATTTGATTTACTAGAAATTCATGCCGCACATGGCTATTTAATTAATCAATTCTTATCACCCTTAACCAATCAAAGAACAGATGAATATCAAGAAAAAACATTATATTTAAAACAAGTGATTCAAGAAATAAAAAAATATTGGCCAGAAGAAAAAATTCTACAAATAAGAATCTCAGCAGAAGAATATGATCCCAAAGGCCTCCACCCAGAAAATCTAGCACAAATCATCAATGAAATTAAACACCTAGGTATAGATATCGTTCATGTCAGTACAGGAGGAGTCGTTTATAAACAAATTAATGATTATCCAGGATATCAAGTACCTGCAGCTAAAATCATTAAAGATCAAACCAATCTAATAGTCATTGCAGGGGGACTCATAGATACAATCGATGAAGGCAATAAATACTTAGAAGAAAATCAATTAGACTTCATCTATTATGGAAGAAAACTGTTACGTGATCCATATTTCTTATACAAAGAAACGGATATAGAATGGCCAAAACAATATATTAGAGCCAAATTAAAATAGAAGGGAAACAAAAAAATGATGAATCAAAAATTAGAAAAATATGCTAAACTTGCGGTTAATGTTGGCGCAAATGTTCAAAAAAATCAATATGTTATTATTAGAACCACGACAGAAGCAAAAGAATTAACTAGATTAATAACCAAAGAAGCTTACTTAAAAGGAGCAAAAAAAGTTTATACATTATGGGCAGATGACTATGTTGCTCATGATACTTTAAAATATGCTTCTAATGACACATTAGGAGAATTTGATGATTGGGTAGTGTCACAATACGAACACTTTGTAAATCATGATTCATGTTTCATTTCAGTTATCTCACCTATTCCAGGCTTAAATGCAGATATCGATCCAACCAAAATGCAAATATCTGCCAAAGCAAGCCAACAAAAACTAGGCTTTTTCCAATCTCATACCATGGGAAATAAATCACAATGGACCATTGTAGCTAATCCAAATCCAGTATGGGCAAAACAAGTATTCCCTAACTTAGAAGAAACTCAAGCAGTAAATGCACTTTGGGAAGCAATCTTCTCTGCTTGTCGTGTAAAAAATGACAATGACCCTATTGTAGAGTGGGAAAAACACAATCAAGACCTAGCTAAAAGAAACCAAAAATTAAATGAACTAAACTTTAAAACCCTTCATTTTAAAAACAGCCTAGGAACAGATTTAGTTGTTGGATTAGTTAAAAACCATCTTTGGGCAGGTGGGGGAGAAAAATCAACTCAAGGTGTATATTTCAACCCAAATATCCCAACAGAAGAAAACTTTACAATGCCAGATAAATTAATAACCAATGGAAAAGTTGTAGCAACCAAACCTTTAAACTACCAAGGCAAACTCATTGATGAGTTTTGGTTAGAATTTAAAGATGGAAAAGTTATTAACTATGATGCTAAAAAAGAAAAAGAAGCACTAACGGGTTTACTAAATACAGATGAAGGATCAAAATATATTGGTGAAATAGCTTTAATTTCACATAACTCACCAATCTCAAATACGAACATTTTATTTTTAACAACGCTATTTGATGAAAATGCTTCTTGTCATATGGCTTTAGGGCGCGCTTATCCTATGAATATTAAAAACGGACTTTTAGCATCTAAAAAAGAATTAGAAAAACAAGGATGCAATTTTTCAATGATTCACGTTGACTTTATGTTTGGGTCAAGTGACATGGAAATTACTGGAACTCAATATGATGGCACATTAGTTACAGTATTTAAAAACGGTAATTTTGTTATATAATCATCAAACAAAGACAAGAAATCTAAAAAAAGATTCCTTGTCTTTTCTTTTTAATTACGCACATACTATTGTTAAAAAATAAAGATAAGTATATACTAAAAGAAATAAAGCCAAGGAGATATTATGAAAAAAATATTAAAATTAGATCAACCACGTGTTTGGAGAACCTATCAAGGTGGCAAACTCATCGATCAACTTCATGGTCTTAAAAAACCAGATGGTTCTTACCCAGAGGAGTGGATCATGTCTGTCACAGAAGCTATTAACCCTACTGAGGATAAAGTGGAAGGACTAAGTTTTATTGAAGAACTTAATATGACGCTTAAAGAGTATATTATAAAGTATCCAATAGAAACCTTAGGGCAAGCGCATCATCAAGTCTATGGGACCAATACCGCCGTTTTAGTCAAATTCATTGACTCACTAGAAAGACTAACACTTCAGGTTCACCCTTCTAGAAAAGATGCGTTAAAGTATTTTAATTCAGCATACGGAAAAACCGAATGTTGGTACATCTTAGGTGGCAGAAAAGTAGATAAACAAAATCCTTATGTTTACATAGGATTTAAAGAAGGCGTAACCAAAGAAAAATGGAAAGACTTATTTGAAAAACAAGATATTCCAAAAATGCTAGACTGCTTAAATAAAATAGAAGTTTTTCCAGGAGATTGTGTTTTAATCCAAGGTGGCATACCACACGCAATAGGTAGCGGATGTTTTTTAATTGAAATTCAAGAGCCAACAGACTATACCATCAGAGTGGAAAAAACAACCCCATTTGGTCTTAAAATTGCAGAAAAACTCATTCACCAAGGCATTGGTTATGAAAAAATGTTTGAATTATTTAATTACCAACCACTAACAACCAAAGACATTAAAAACGAATTTTATATTGAACCTAAAAAAATAAGTAATCAAGAAGAAACCTTAATAGACTACGATACAATCGATTATTTTAAAATGACCAGAGTCCATACTGAAAAAGAATATACCAGTAAAGAAAGTGCTTTTTATGGTATAGTCATACTAAATGGAACAGGTACGATCAGTTCTAAAGATGAAACTTATGATTTTAAACCAGGAGATCAGTTTTTCATCCCCAACTCAACAGACACCATCACCATTAAACCAAAAGAACAAATAGAATTAATTAAATGTTTTGGGCCTAAGGCATAAAAAAAGGGAGTTATTAAAACTCCCTTTTCATTTAAAATAAGATAGCAGTAGGTTCTAAGCAGTCTTTTTGATCTAAAAACTCTAAAGAACCATCATGTAGACGTCTAAATAAGACTAAGTTGTCTGACTCTAAATTACCAACCACTAAAAAGTTTCCATTAGGCGATAAATTAAAGTCTCTTGGATGCTTTCCTAAGGTATCATAAGAATCTACATAAGATAAACCATCCACCGTTGTTTTAAAATGAGCAATGCTATTTTCATTGCCTCTATTAGAAACATAAAGATCTTCACCAAAAAGTCTAATCGCAGAAGCTTGTTGGTCTAAAGCAACCTCATCTGAAATCGTTGAATAAGGTTCATAAAGATATCTATTTTTATAATTATAAATAAACACTTGGTTACTCAACTCTGCAACACAGTAGATGCGATGCTCTTTATGACAGACCACTAAATGTCTAGGACCACTTTTAGTAGGAAGTTGAACAATTAGATCTAATGATAAATGTCTTTTACGATTAATCTTAAAAAGTAAAATTTGGTCTAACCCCAAATCACAAACTAAGACACGGTTTAACTTAGCATGATAAAAAACTTGATGTGCATGAGATTTTTCACCCAATGGAATGACTTCATGTAACTCTAACACATCACCTTTGACCAAATAACTTCTAAGCTCACCTTTAGAATAATTTGCGGTAAACACCATTTTTAACGCATGACTATAACTAATATGCGAAGGACCTTTTCCATAAGATAACGATTCAGTAATTAATTTACCCTGACGAAACATACGAATGCCGCCCATGGTAGCATCACTATAAGTACTAAAAATCAAATCCTCATGACGCGCTAAATAAGAGGGAGAACTAGATTTTACAACCAACTCTACATCCCCTAATTGACTATTTGTAACACTTAAACGATAAATACCTAAACTGTTGTGTTTAGTATAAGTTCCAACTAAAAAATTCACAAATATCACCTCTATAACACTATTATAGCACGCATAAAACCAAAAAACTAATAAACCTAAAATTAAGCAGAAAAGGTTGTTATTTACAATTAAAAGTGGTATAAAGATAAGTACTAAGGGAGTGTGAGGACATGCAAAAACAAATTGAATATTTATCTAAAAAAACACTAGACTTAAGTCTAAGAAACCCCCAAATCAATTTTAAAAAAGAACGTCTAACCAATATTCATATTCAAAACGATATGCAATATTTTTATGATCATCTTGTTAAAAATGAAAAAGGAATTAATATTGGACAAGGCAAAGAAACTTTACTCACCAACTTTAGTATCAACGAACTTCAATCAAAAGTTGAATATCTTTACACCAAACAAAAACAAATCATCAATGAGTATGGTTTTCATCCTTTATATGCAGTTTTTGGCTTGCTAAAATGGACAGACTTATCCACAAGAAAAGAAGTGCATTCGCCACTACTTATGGTACCAGTTGAAATCATAAAAAAAGGGAGAAAAACACTTAACTTATCTCATAACGGAGATCAAATTGTCTTAAATCCAACACTAGTTCATAGATTATCTATGGACCAAGTAGATCTAACAGTTTATGATTTATTAGAACATCAAGCCTTTGATATTTATCATTACTTAAATACCATCAAACAAACCTTAGAAAAACATGAATCTTTTGAAGTAATTGAAGAAAGTTATTTAGGTTTTTTCTCATCAACACACCTTTATATTTATAAAGACTTAGAAGAAAATAAAACCAAAATAGAAAACCATAAAATCATTCAAAAACTTTATCAAAAGGATGAAGGATTACTACCAGATAAAAAAATCAAAGCAGAAGACATTGATTCAATGTGGAAAGAAACAGAAAATTACCAAATTTATACCGCAGATGGTTCACAAGAAACAGCCACACTAGCCTCTAGATCAGAGGTAAGCTTTGTTTTACAAGGCCCACCAGGAACAGGAAAAAGCCAAACCATTACAAACATCATCGCCCAAGCAATAGCTGAAAATAAAAAAGTTTTATTTGTTGCTGAAAAAAAGGCGGCTTTAGAAGTGGTTTCTCAAAAACTTAAGTCAAAAGGATTAGATATTTTCACCTTAGATTTACATCATTATCAAGTGAAAAAAGATCACCTGATCAACCAATTGGTAGAAGCACTTAAAGAACATGAACAGTTTAAATATAAAGAAGAAATGCTTTTTACAGATTTATCTTACATAAAATCAAAGTTGTTAACTGACTTTAAAAATACCTATCAACAAAATGAAATCATTAACCATTCTTTATACGAAATCTATGGACAGCTTTTAAAATATTTAGAAACACCTGTCATTAATTATAAAATAGAAAAAATCTATGAAAAAACAGCTAGAGAACTTCTAAAAGACATTGAAACACTCAAAGAATATCATTTAGTAAAAAAAGATAATAAACAAATCCCTAAAGAACTTAAAGGCGTTAAAATCAATGAGAAAATCCCAAAAGAAATCATTGAAAATACGCTGTATCAAGCAGAAAAAGTTAAAAACTTTTTAATACAGTTAAACACACAAACAATAAATACCTATCAGGAATTATTAGCATATAAAAATAAAGTTACGTACTATGCTAAAATGCCCTTAGAAATAACCTATCAACCTCAAAAAGACTACCAGATAGCATTCATTGAAAATGAAAAGACTTTAAATCAATTAGAAGCATTAGAACAAATCAACCCTAACATTCTAAATCTTGATTATCAAGAAACGCTTAAAATACTAAACAGTAAATCTTTTT
Organism: uncultured Acholeplasma sp.; assembly: GCA_937934685.1. GTDB lineage: Bacteria > Bacillota_I > Bacilli_A > Acholeplasmatales > Acholeplasmataceae > Alteracholeplasma. Next base: position 11,371 of record CALGYU010000054.1, read on the forward strand.
TAGGTATCTATCCAAAGGAATATAAAGAACTTTCTAGAGACCTTAATAAATGGCTTAATAAAGGTAATTTAAAACAAAACGAACTCATAGAAACCATGAAAAGTTATGAATCTTTTTTTAAACTTAACCAGTTAAAACTTAACAAAGAGCATATTGTTTTAGAAAATAAAAATATCCAATGGATTTTATCAGCACCATTTAAACTGACCAAAAAGGAAATAACTTATTGGCAAAGTATAAATAAAAAAGAAATTAAAACTTTAATAGAACAAATACAAGAAAACTTAGTTGCATACCAACATTACTTAAAACAGATCAATGAAATCTTTACTGATCAAGAAATCACAAAATTAGAAGACAAAGAACTCAAACAATTAAAACAGTTGATCAATGTATATTCTCAGATAAAAGGAAATCACATTTATCATCAAAAAGAAAAAAAAATCAAAGATCAAAACTTAGAACCACTCTATCAAGAACTCAAAAAATATCCAATAGAACAATGGAATGATTTAATTTTGAAAAGATATTACTTAGAGTGGTTAAGTTATTTAGAATTTAAAAATCCTAGTCAATATACACCAGCTCTATTAGAGATGGACATAGCAAAATTCATCACATTAGAAAAAAACAAGTTAGATAAAAATTCAGAACGAATTAAAAGGAATGTCTTTAAAAAATACCCATCAGAAAATAGTCCTGAAATCAAAATGATTTTAGCAGAAAGTCTTAAAACCAAAGGACAAAAATCCGCTAGACAAATCATTGATCTAATGCCACATATTTTATTAGATATGAAACCATGTTTTCTTATGTCACCAACAACGGTCAGTGCCTTTTTACCACAAATTGAAAACATGTTTGATCTAATCATCTTTGATGAGGCATCACAAGTCGTGCCTGAACATGCGATTGGATCTATTTATCGTGGGAAGAAACTCATTGTTTGTGGAGACCACGAGCAATTACCACCAACACAATTTTTCTCTCAAATCATAGAAATAGATGAAGAAGATTTTGAAGAAATTAGCGATTATGAATCTATTTTAGATATTGCAAGAACATCACTGACAACCTATCAACTCAATTGGCATTATAGAAGCAAATATAGTGAACTCATTCATTATTCAAATCAAAAAATATATAAAACATTAATTGCCGCACCGGAACCTAAAAAGACATCAAAAGGTATTTATTACCACTATTTAAAAGAAGGTTTTTATGAGCAGCAAATTAATAAAAAAGAAGCTGAGTTCATTGCTCAAGAGGTCATCAAACACGCACAAAAGCACCCTGAAAAATCATTAGGGATTATTGCATTTAGTAAAAAACAAGAAAAACAAATAGAAGATCAAATCAAAAAAATTAGAAGACAACACCCTGAATTAGAAGACTTTTTTGATGAAGAAAAAGAAGAGTATTTCTTTGTTAAAAACTTAGAAAATGTTCAAGGGGATGAAAGAGATGTCATTTACTTAAGTATTTGCTACGGAAAAACCAAAGACGGGAAAATGAGTTACCGTTTTGGTCCTATTAATCAACAGGTAGGGTATAGAAGATTAAACGTTGCTATTACAAGAGCTAAGGAACAAATGAATATTGTTAGTTCTATCTTACCTGAGGATATTAATGATCCTAACAAAAATGAAGGTATTGCTTTCTTGAAAAACTACTTAGATTTTTCTTTAAAAGATCATCAAACCAAATATGAAACCAAAACACCGCAAAACTATGTTTTACTAGATATCTACCAAACATTAAAAAACCTTAACTATCCGGTTGAATATAATGAGAATCTATTTGACAGTCTCACACTTGAAAATAAGGATAAGGCAATTTGTTTATATGTTGATAGTATTGGATATGAAAAATTACCAACATTAAAAGATAGAAACATTTTAGCACCAAATTTAATCCTCCAAAAAGGATGGGACATCTATCCTATCAATGGCTTGCTTTGGTATCAAAATAAACCACAAGAACTGATGAAACTAAAGACTTATTTAGAAGAAAATAACTTTACAACCACAGAAACCATATTAGAAACAAAAATAGAAGAAACAATATATGAGTTTAAAACAATTGAACACAACGTGGAAAAAAGTGAAGAAACACCTTTGGAAAGTCAAAAACCAATCAAACCAGAAAAACCTCAAATCAGAGAAATTCTTAATGAATCTCAACATAGGTTAACAGTCGAACAATTAGAAAGAGCAGAAGATGAAACATTAGTGGAGTATATCAAACGCTTTATTCTAGAAATCATAAAACAAGAAGAAGGCATTACAGAAACCGACTTATATGAAAGAATCGCACCCCTTTATAAAACTAAGAAACTAAGCATTCATGAAAAAAATAGAATCCAACAATGGTTAATTATGTGGAATGATAAAAATCATTTAACTTATTTTAATGGTGTGATAACAAAATAGCTTATGTATTATATACATAAGCTTTTTTAATTGTTTTAAAATACGTTTACATTCAAAACTTTTTAACCTATAATAAAAATAAAGAAAGGTAGGGATAAAATGAGAATTAGTTATGATGACTTATTGGTAAAGTTAAAAGAAATCTTAGTTAAACACGGTGTTTCTGAGGATGATGCTTATAACACCGCAAAAGTATTTGCAAAAAATAGTCTAGATGGAATCTATTCTCACGGAGTAAACAGATTCCCAAGATTCGTTTCATATATTCAAAAAGGTTATGTCAAAGTAGATAAAAAAGCAGAAGTGGAATTTGGTTTTAATGCTTTTGAACGTTGGAACGGCAACTTAGGCATTGGTATTCTAAATGCGACCAAAGCAATGGAAAGAGCCTGTGAGCTTTCTGAAAAATACGGTATTGGTGTTGTTGCTCTAAGAAATACCAATCACTGGATGCGAGGCGGGTCTTATGGATGGCAAGCAGCCAATCAAGGAAAAATTGGTATTTGCTGGACAAACACAACACCAAACATGCCGGCCTGGGGTGGAGTAGAACCAAAAATTGGAAATAACCCTTTAGTTATTTCGGTTCCAAAAAGTGATAGAGAACACGTTGTATTAGACATGGCAATGAGCCAGTTTGCTTATGGTAAAATAGAAGAAGCACGTATGAAAAACGAACAGTTACCAGTTCACGGTGGGTTTGATAACCAAGGAAACCTAACAACAGATCCATCATCAATTGAAGCATCAGGAAGAATTCTTCCAACAGGATACTGGAAAGGTAGTGGACTATCCATTATTTTAGATTTAATGTCAGCTGTTTTAGGTAACGGAAGATCAGTAACCAATATCGGACAATTAGAAGATGAATACGGTGTATCTCAAGTGTTTATCGCTATCAACCCTAAAATGAATAACACATCCACTCAAATGGATAGTATCATCAATCAAGTCATAGAAGATATTAAAGAATCTACACCTATTCAACCAGGAGGCAAAATATTTTATCCTGGAGAGATTGAACTAAAAACAAGAAAAGAAAATTTAAAATTAGGTATTCCAGTCTTAGACGAAGTATGGGAAAAACTTAATCAATTATAATCCCGAAAGAGAGAAACATGAAAAAGAAAGATCACCACAAAGAGAAAATAACAATCGATGATATTGCCAGAATGGCAATGGTCTCAAAGACTACTGTTTCTAGATATCTAAACGGAAAATATGAATACATGTCAGAAGAAACAAAGCAACGCATAGAAAAAATCATAGAAAAATATCAATATAAACCAAGTACGGTTGCTAGAAGCTTAAAAACAAAATCAACCAAACTCATTGGATTTGTCGTTTCAGATATTGAAAACGCCTTTGCAGCACCGACCATCAATTCAATGAATCAAGAACTCATCGATACAGGGTATCATATGATCATTGCTTCATCGAATAATTCCATCGAACAAGAAAAAAAACTCATTATATCACTAATTGAGCAGCAAGTAGACGCCGTGTTACTAAACCCGGTGTCTTTTGATGCTTCTCATTTAGATGATTTAAACATAGAAGTACCTATTATTTTAATTGACAGGGCACTTAAAGATAAAAGCTATGATATCATCTCAGCTGATAGCCTAGGTTCAATGAGAAAAGCGTTAGAACATTTAAAACAAGAAGGATTCACAGAACTCTATGCATTTAGTGAAGCATATGAAAATGTTGAACCACGATTTAGAAGACTACAAGTTTTTGAAGAAATGTTAAGAAATCAAGGATACTCAGAAGAAAAAATCAAAGATTCAATTAACGTCATTGATCATAAAAATGTTTCAGATGTCGAAGAAAGAGTTAAAAACATCATCCAAAAAACAAAAAGTGGTGTTCCCGCAATTATTGCGATTAACGGTAGAACACTTTTAGCACTCGCTATTGCAATAAAAAACCTAGGCATCAGAATGCCTTATGAAATCGGGCTAATTGGATATGATGACTTTGGAAACAACACCGCTCATGGTTGGACAATGCTTGCTCAGCCACCAATTAGTAGTGTGACACCTAACTGGGATGAGTTAGGCAAAAAAGCAATTGATTTAGTTATTATGAGAATTTCTAACCCAAAAGGACTCAAAAAAGAGATACTTGTTGAAGCGCCTATCAAAGCGCAGGAAAGCACCAAACTTTACAAAAAATATCGATTAGAATAAAAAAAGGTTTAAATAAATTCATGAAAGCCCTTGCAAAATAAAAATAAAAGGTGTATTATGTAAGCAAAGATATTTAAACCTATTTTTTTTAGAAACATAGTTAACCGGTACACATAAAACAAAACCATTCTTCATCAAAAATTTATTATGTTTTTATAGAAACCGGTACACATCAAAAATAATTAATCATTTGGAGGAGAAAAACAATATGAGTAGAGCAGTTAGAATGGGTATTGACGTTGGTGGAACCCATACAAAAGCAGTAGCAATTGACAATGAAACGCATGAGGTTATTGGTAAGTCTAGTGTTAAAACAACACACGATCATCCATCAGGAGTGGCAGCAGGTGTTGTAGAATCTTTTCAAAATTGTTTAGTAGAAAATAATATTAAACCAGAAGATGTTGTCTTTGTTGCTCACAGTACAACACAAGCAACCAACGCACTTATTGAAGGTGACGTTGCAAAAGTAGGGGTAGTAGGTATTGCAAAAGGTGGTATAGAAGCATTATTTGCAAAAAAACAAACCAGCATGAAAGAAATCGAATTAGGATCTGGAAAAACAATTAGAACGATCAATCGATTCATTAAAACCAAAAAAGCAGAAAAAAATCCAGCTGAATTTGGTATAGAAAAAACAGTTAAAGAACTAAAAGATGCAGGAGCAGAAGTTATTGTTGCTTCCCAAGCTTTTGGTGTTGATAACACTAACTACGAAAAAGAAGTATGTCGTGTAGCAGAGACATATGGCATGTTACCAACCATGGCATCTGAAATTACTAAACTTTATGGTTTAACCAGAAGAACCAGAACAGCTGTGATTAATGGTAGTATATTACCTAAAATGCTAGAAACAGCCAATTCAACAGAAGCATCAGTTAGAGCAGCAAACGTTCACGTACCACTTATGATCATGCGTGGTGACGGTGGGGTAATGGAAATTGCTGAAATGAAAAAACGTCCAGTCTTAACCATGTTATCAGGACCAGCGGCATCAGTTATGGGATCGCTAATGTACTTAAGAGCTTCAAATGGAGTTTACTTTGAAGTTGGTGGCACCACAACAAACATCGGAGTCATTAAAAATGGTAGACCAGCTATTGACTATTCTGAAGTTGGCGGACACAGAACATATATTAGCTCTCTTGATGTTAAAGTTTTAGGATGTGCAGGTGGTTCAATGGTCAGAGCGAATAAATCTGGAATCATTGATGTGGGACCAAGAAGTGCTCATATCGCAGGATTAGACTACTCAGTTTATACAGATGAAAGCAAAATTGTTAATCCAAAAGTAGAATTCTTCTCACCAAAAGAAGGAGATCCAGCAGACTACGTAGCCATAAGACTTGAAAATGGTGAAAGAGTCACTATCACAAACTCATGTGCAGCAAACGTCTTAGGATTAGTAACAGAAGATCACTTCTCATACGGAAACTTAGAATCTGCTAAAAAAGCGATGCAAGCATTAGCTGATTATTGCCATACAACCATTGAAGACATCGCAACGCAAATCATGGAAAGAGCTTATGATAAAATTGAACCAATCATTTTAGGATTAGCTGAAAAATATAAACTAGAAAAAGATCAAATCACCTTAGTAGGTGTTGGTGGAGGAGCAGCGTCCTTAATCATCTACTTTTCAAATAAAATGGGACTTAAATACAGTATCCCAGAAAATGCAGAAGTTATTTCCTCTATTGGTGTTGCCCTTGCAATGGTTAGAGACGTTGTCGAAAGAGTTATCCCGTCTCCATCAAAAGAAGAAATTAAAGCCATTAAACTTGAGGCTATGAATAAAGCTATTGAAAGTGGGGCCACCCCAGATAGTGTTGAGGTTCATATCGATATTGATCCTCAAACATCTAAAGTTACAGCAATTGCCTCAGGATCAACAGAAGTAAAAACATCTAGTCATATGAAAGAATTAACAGAAACAGATGCAAAAGAAATTGCAGCAACTGACCTTAGAACAGAACCTGAAAACGTTAAGGCAGTTACAACAAGCGATTACTTCTATGTCTTTACAAAAACAAACGGAAAAGAAGCACCTATCCGTATCATCGATAAAAAAGGTTTCATTAGAGTTCAAAGAAAAAACGCAGAATCAGTTAAAACAACAGTTTCTCAGTACAAAGAAATTGTTAAACAACTTTGGGAAAAAAGAGCGACTTATCAAGCAGAAGTTATCCTAAGACCTGACTACTATGTATGTGCTGGACCAAGATTAATGGACTTTACAAGCATATACTTTGAGCAACTAGAACTCTTAATGGATACACAACTATCAGACTTAGAGCCTGATACTGAAATTATTATTGTAGCAGCAAATAATGAAATTTAAAAAAAGAAAGGGAGAAAAAATATGAAAATGACATTACGTTGGTTTGGAAAAAACCATGATTCAGTTACATTAGAACAAATTAGACAAATTCCTGGAGTAACAGGAGTTATCACAACACTATATGATACAAAACCAGGTGAGGTTTGGAGCAAAGAAGCCATCTTTAATCTTAAGAAAGAAGTTGAAGATGCAGGTTTAAAAATTGAAGGAATCGAAAGTGTTAACATCCATGATGCCATAAAAATTGGTAGCCCGGATAGAGATCAATATATCGATAATTACATCAAAACCCTAGAAAATCTAGCAGCAAACAACATCAATTTAGTATGTTATAACTTTATGCCGGTATTTGACTGGACAAGATCTGATTTAGCTAAAGATAGAACAGATGGTTCAAATGTCTTATCATATGATCAAGAATTAGTAGATCAAATCAAACCCGATCAAATGTTTGAAAAACTTAATCAAGCATCACATGGATTTGTAATGCCAGGATGGGAACCAGAAAGATTAGCTAAAATCAAAGAACTATTTGAAGCATATAAAGACATTAACGCAGATAAACTTTTTGATAATTTAGTGTATTTCTTAAAAAGAATCATGCCAACTTGTGAAAAATATGGTATTAATATGGCTATTCACCCAGATGATCCAGCATGGCCAGTTTTCGGATTATCAAGAATTATTAACGGAAAAGAAAACCTACTTAAATTAATGAAGGCAGTAGATAGCCCACATAACGGAGTTACTTTCTGTTCAGGATCATTAGGATCAAACCCTAAAAATGATTTAGTAGATATCATACATTCATTAAAAGGAAGAATTCATTTTGCACACGTTAGAAACATCATTTATTTAGGAGACAAAAAATTTGATGAAGCAGCTCACCTGTCATCTGATGGATCACTAGATATGTATGCCATTTTAAAAGCCTTACATACTATTGGATTTGAAGGACCAATGAGACCAGATCACGGACGTGCCGTATGGGGTGAGGTTTCTATGCCAGGATATGGATTATATGATAGAGCAATGGGAGCAACCTATTTAAACGGATTATGGGAAGCCATCGAAAAAAGTTCAAAATAAGAGGTGCGATAAATGAGACTAAATCTTGAAGGCATCAAAGATAAAGCATATCAAGAAAAAGGATATAAATTACCACGATATGATATAGAAAAAGTAAAAAAACAAACAAAAGAAACACCTGAATGGGTACACTTTGGTGCAGGAAATATTTTTAGAGCCTTTCCTGCTAAAATGCACCAACACCTTCTTAACGAAGGAAAAGCAAAAACCGGCATCATAGTCGCAGAAGGATTTGACTATGAAATCATAGATAAAGCATTTAAACCATATGACCTACTCACTTTATCGGTTGTATTAAAAGCAGATGGAACCATTGAAAAAGAAGTGATTGCTTCGATGGTGGAAGCATTAAAGTTTGATCCACAGTTTAAAGAAGATTTTTCAAGATTGATTGAAGCATTTGAGGCAAAGAGTTTACAAATAGCATCCTTCACCATCACTGAAAAAGGCTATGAACTACAAAACAATCAAGGACAATATTATGATAATGTCTTACACGATTTAAAAAACGGTCACCTTTCACCGACAAGTTATTTAGGAAAAGTTGCCTACCTACTTTATAGACGCTATTTAAAAAATAAAGCACCCTTAACATTGGTAAGTATGGATAACTATTCACACAACGGAACCAAACTTAAAAATTCTATTTTAGATATTGCACAACATTGGGTAGAAAACAAGTTAGTAGAACAAGGATTTATCACTTATTTAAACACACAAGTTGCCTATCCGTGGAGCATGATCGATAAAATTACACCAAGACCAGATGGTTTGGTGGCTGATATGTTAAAAAATGATGGATTTTTAGATGTTGAGACATTCATAACTACTAAAAACACCTATATCGCTCCATACGTAAACGCAGAAGAGGCACAATATTTAGTCATTGAAAATGATTTTAAAAATGGTAGACCGGCATTAGAACAAGAAGGCGTTATTTTCACTGATAAAGAAACAGTCGATAAGGTTGAAAAAATGAAAGTGACTACTTGTTTAAATCCACTACACACATCATTAGCAATTTATGGATGTTTACTAGGATATTCAAAAATATCTGAACAAATGAAAGATCCAACTTTGGTTTCAATGATAAAAAAAGTAGGATATACAGAAGGATTGCCAGTAGTAGTAAACCCAGGGATCATTGACCCTAAAGCGTTTATTGATGAGGTTATTGAGGTTAGATTACCAAACCCATTCATGCCAGATAGCCCACAGAGAATCGCTACTGACACCTCACAAAAGTTATCTATTAGATTTGGTGAAACCATCAAAGCTTATTTAAAAGATGAAAATTTAAACATTAAAGATTTAAAGATTATTCCATTGGTACTAGCAGGATGGCTTAGATATCTTATGGGAATTGAAGATAATGGAAGAAAATTTGAAGTTAGCCCGGACCCTCTATATGAGTATGCCTACGGCTATGTCAAAGATATTAATTTAGGGGATAAAATTAAATTAGACCAAGTTAGATCATTGTTAGAAGATGAGAAAATCTTTGGTTTAAACCTAGTGTCTGCTGGATTAGCAGAAACTGTGGTTTCTTATTTTAACGAATTAAACGATGGGAAACACGCAGTAAGAAAAACACTAGATAAATATTTATTATAGATTAATAAAAAAAAGACATAGAGGTGATAATCAATAGAAAAAACATTGAAAGATTTACAGATTTTAAAATAAAATATTAAAAAAGAGTAAATGAAAAGGAAAGGGAACGGAAAAACAAAATGCAAATATTTGCAATTATCGCAGCAATACTATTCTTAGTAAGTTTAGTAGGATTTGTTTACTACTGTATGAAAGGTGGTAATCTAATTATTGGATTGTTCATAACAGCAACTTTCTGGTTTATGTTAGGAACAATATATGGTGTATGGAACGGAATTAGTGCAAATGAGATTAAAACATTTGCAGATGGTTGGAATTTAGTTGTTTCAAACATTAACCTAATTTATAGTGAAGGACCAATTAAATATGGGACAACAACTACAGTTATTATCTTTGCTAGCTGGTTTGGTAGAGTTATCGTAGACACAGGAATCGCAAAAGCACTGATAAAAAGAGTTGTAGAATTATCAGGCGATAAACAAGGTATTACGGTTATTGCTTTAGCAATTGTAACGGCTTTATTATTCACAAGTATTTTTGGACCTGGTAGTGTTATGGCAATTGGTGCTATTATCTTACCAATCTTATTAACTATTGGTGTAAATAAAAAAGTTGCAGTAGGTTCATTCTTAATGGCGGTTGCAGCTGGTATGTATGTTAACTCAGGATACAGCATTCAATTCTCTCAAAACCCATTATTTGTAGGAATTTGGGATCAAGCAATAGCAGGTAACTTCACAATGTTTGCTTGGATTGCATTTGCAATTCACGTTGTTATTATGTTAGGATTCATCGTATTTAACCTATACTTCTCAAAAGATAAAATCAAAGCATGGGCTATGACAGATGATGCAGCAGAAGAGGCTGATGTTAAGGGGATTGCATTCTTAGTACCATTTATACCTATCCTTCTATCATTATTAGTTGTACTGATTAATACAATCATTAAAATGACTACACCAGCAGGCCAAGTAGTTACCTTAGCAACAGATTTTGCAGCAATTACTTCATTTGTTTTAGGTATTGTGTTAGGATTATTAGTGACAGGTAATTTAAAATCAATGAAAAAAGCAGTTGAAACATCACAAAAATCATTATTTAATGGTATTTCAGATGTTGCTTTATTAATTGGTATGTTACTTGTTATGAACATGTTCTCAACAGCAGCTGGTAAAGATATAGCTGGACCTATCTTAACAGCAGCATTAGGTAATTCATTAGACTGGATTGTAGCTAATCCAATCATTATTGTATCAATCTTTGTTGTATTAGCACCGCTTGCATTATTTAGAGGACCATTTATGATTTGGGGTTCAGGTATTGCATTAGCAAGCGTTATGGCTACCATTATTTATGGACCAGCAGGAACAGCTGTTTCACCATTATTATTCGTATTATTCTACGTTCAACCAGTAGCAATCGTTGCTCAAAGCTGTCCAACACAATCTTGGGGTATGTGGGCACTATCATATGCTAAATATGAGCCTAATACATACATTAAGACAAATATCTTATGGGCATGGGCAATTGCTGCAATTAACATATTCTTAGCATACTTTATTTTCATGGGGTAATTGAAAGGGTGTAACTATGGGATTTGAAAAAGAAAAATTTGATCAGTTAGTTAATAAGTCAGACATTAAATGGTATAGAGAGATGATTAGAAATAGTCCTTTTTCTAGAAAAATAAACCAAGAGAAAGAAAATGAATTAATTGACAAATCAATGAAACAAGCAGAAGCATTTAAAAGTCTTTTAATCGAAACATACGGTATAAAAGATCAACCAATGAGTTATATGATTTCTTTGGATGTCCCATTAGACTATGTTAAAGAAGAAGCTTCTTATGGTGTTCAGTATTTAGGGTATTATAGCCTTAAAAGTAAAAAAATTACGATTAACTTTTCAGCGATTAACCTAATTTTAAAAAACATTCGAAGATTTAAATTAGACCAAGTTAATCAAGAAAAATTAAAAGACACGATTTTAATGCATGAACTGTTTCATCATTTAGAAGAGATGTATCCTGAAAGTTATACCAAACAAAAACATTTGGATACAAAAATATTTGGACTCTTTAACAGTAAGGTAACTCTTTCCTTGGTAGGAGAAATAGCCGCAGTGCACTTTTCAAAAATCATGACAGATTTACCACATTCACCACTTTTATATAACGAAATATATAAACTAAAATAAGAATAGAGTCCACTGCTCAAGTGTGAGACTAAATAAAAAAAGACACATCTATTAATTTTATTTCATAGATGTGTCTTTTTAATGTTTAAAAACAACAAGCAGTTATTTGTGTTTGTTACATATTTTTAAAGGTAGAAGTTCAAAACAGTAAAAGAACACTATTAGCATTATGTGTCAAATATTTTATCAAACTTAAAATAGAACACTTAAACTCATTTTTTTTACCAAATAAATCATCAAAAAACTGAAAAAAAAGTAGAATAAAATGCTTAAAAATGATACAATAAAATAAATAAAGATTATTTTTTTTATCAATAAATGAAAACGCTTACTAAAACGAGGAAATTATGGGAAAAAAAAGCAATGCAGCATTTTATTTAAATATTATCATCATAGTATTTTGTCTATTAGCGGTTATTCTATTATTTGCAGTGAATTTTTTAGAAGTCACAAGCTTATATAGTTGGGCTCTAACATCTATCATTGTGTTTTTCTGTATAGCCCCATATAGAGAAATAAAAAAACACTTAAAAAGATATGATATTATAATCTCAAAAAAAGGTAATCAATTGACACTAGTTAGCTTAGACAATCAAAAATACTATATTCAAATAAATGATATTATGAAAATAAAAAAATACAAAGTTCCAATCATCACTTTTGGAACACTTGTTTTCTACACACAAAACCAAAAATACGTGTGTAAATATATCAGCAACATTAATCAAGTTTATCAAAGTTTAGAGCTAAGAACAGATGAAGGGAGTGAAAACAATTAAGTAGTAGCTCTAAAGTTAAATAGGAACAAAACACAGTATACAAATAAAAAGGAGTGAAATAAATGGATTTTCAAGCTATTACAGCAATAATTATTGGTGCAATATTGATTTTAAGTATTTTCTTTTTAGTATTCTACTGCGTAAAAGGATATAACCTAATGATTGGTTTCTTCTTTATGGCAGTATTTTGGACTATTCTAGCAATCGTTGGTCATTCAATTATTGGTGATCATGCAGAATATGGAAATAGTTTCTTTAAAAGTGGAAACACATTAGAAGACATCTTAGTAGGACTAAAACACGTATTCCAAGATGGACCACAAGGATATGGGGCTTCAATCTTAACTAATATTTTCTTTGGTGCCTTCTTCGGTCGTATCTTGATTGAGACAAACATTGCTTCAACAATCATTAAAAAGACTGTTGAACTTGGTGGAGATCAACCAAGAGTGACTATGGGACTATTATCAATAGTTACTGCAGTGTTATTTGTTAACATGACAGGTATCGGACCAGTAATGGCTATTGCGGTTATTGTACTTCCAATCTTATTAACAATAGGTATTCCAGCAGGTGTTGCTTTATTCTCGTTTATGGGTTCAGTCATGGCGGGAATTTTAGTAAACCCGGTTAACTTTACTCAATATCACACCATTGTAAAAAATGCAGCAGAAAATGCATTAGGTAACGATTCACAAACATTTTTAGCTATTGAAGGATTCACATATGGTGATTATGCTGTATTTGGTTGGATTGGACTAGCAATAGTTGTTGTTGGTATCATCTTAGTTTCAAACCTTGCATTAGGATTTAAAAAGAAAACATATGCATGGGCAGTAGATACACCAGATCAAACTGGCGAGACTACTAAAAAAGATGCTCCGTGGTATTCATGGTTTGCAGTATTAATTCCTGTTGTTTTAATTACAGTAATTAATATGCTTAAGTACCCTAATCCTGATTTACCAGGTAAATTCCTGAATTATACAGGATTCTCAACCATCCTAGCTTTCCTACTAGCCAGTGTTTATGCGCTTGCTACTACAGGAAACCTACGTGGTGGATATAAAAAAGTTGTTGGAAGAATTTCTAAATTCTTTGCAGATGGAGCAATGGATGTGGCACCTATGGTTGGGTTCTTATTAGCTCTGGCTATGTTTAATAACGCCGCAGGATTAAACGTTCCTTATCTAAAATCTCTTTTAGGACAAATTATTCCAACTAGTGCAATTGGATTAACACTTTTATTCGGATTTGGTGCTATTTTCAGCTTTTTCCGTGGACCTACCAATTTAGTTGGTTCAGGAGCTGCATTTGCAACAATCGTATTTGTTGGTTTAGGTGATTCAGCAGCAATTGCATTAACCATTCCATTCATTTATGCATTATTCTCAGTTTCAACTATTGTCCCACAACACGTTGATATTACTCAATCATGGGTTGCATGGGGATTTGGATATACAAACGTAAGTCCTAAAGACTTTATGAAAATGTCAATTCCTACGGGATATATTCTTTCAATTATCATAATCTTCTTAGCATTCTTAATGTACGGACTATAATTTTTAAAAAGTTAATTAGCCTCCTAAAAAAATGGGAGGCTAATTAATAAATATATGAGGTGACTAGGATGACAAACCAAATTATATCTTTTAATACAATCTTAAATGAGCTAAAACAAGTGCCTTTAGAAGTATGGGGACGTTATGCAATAGAAAGAGATATACTATATAAAAAAGTGAAACCAGAAGAGTATGATCAACTTATTTATGAGGCAGATCAATGTGGTATTTTATATGCAAAAAAAATCATAGAAGAAACTAAAAGCAAAGATCCTTTTCAAATTGCGGATAAGCTAGGTATAAATGTTACAATGGGGGATTCAAAACCAGGAAGTAAAAGAATTGTTTTTGCAACCTTTACAACACCTAATAATGTAATATTAATGCAAACACCCATCTTAAAAACTGTACAATTTGTAACGAATATAGAAGATATAGATCACAGTGATTTTACGAATCAAAAGATAAAAGAAGTATTATTGTCTCATGAGTTATTTCATTATATTGAAAATAAATATAAAAAAGAAATCTATACCCAAACTAAGAAAATAACACTATGGAAATTATTTGGATACGAACATAAATCAAATCTTAGAGTCTTAAGTGAAATAGCTGCAATGGCTTTTGCAAGAACTTTAGGAGATATAAAGTATTCACCATACATGTATGACGTTATTATGTATTATCCATATGATAAAGCAGGAGCATCTAGAATCTTTAACCATATTATGAAGATAAAAAATGAATATGAAAAAGGTGATTTAAATGTATAATCATAATCCAAAACACAGTTTTTCAACGGCAATCATCTTATTTATAGGATTTATTATATTTTCTGTTATAACTATTATTAGTTTTATTGATTATGGTGTAACTGCATCAATCTTTTTAAACTTATTTTTAGCGTTATCCTGTTTATTATGCTCATATTTGATGTATAAAAAAAGCAAACAAAAAAAATGAATAAATGTTTTCTCCATTTTTTAAAAAAAACTACAAGAACTATATGTAATGAATTGATAAAAGGCCAAAGAGCCTTTTTTACTTTTTATGATATAATATTTTTATAAGGAGATGAACAAAGATGACCATCAAGGATTTAGAGCAAATGATTAAAGCATCAAACTACACCGTTTTTTTTGGTGGAGCAGGTGTGTCCACCGAAAGTGGATTAAAAGATTTTAGAAGTAAAGATGGTTTATATAGTGAAAAATTTCAAGATATATCACCAGAACAAATCCTTAGCTACTCATACTTTAAAAATCATCCAGAAAACTTTTATACATACTATAAAGAAAAATTCCTATCCCAAAAAGTAAAACCTAATCAAGCACACTATGTATTATCAACTTTAGAAAAAAAAGGAAAATTACAAGCAATCATTACCCAAAACATTGATAATCTGCATCAACTAGCAGGTTCAATGAATGTCATTGAACTTCATGGTTCTGTGTATAGAAACTATAGCATACCGTCAAAAAGAAAGTATGATGGCATTGAGATCATACTTAACCAAAAGGGAATCCCATATGATGCATATGGAGAAATGATTAGACCAGATGTAACACTATATGAAGAATCGTTAAAAGAAGAGGTCATTTTAAAAGCCATCAAAGAAATTAGTCAAGCAGAATTACTCATCATAGGAGGCACTTCTTTAACGGTTTATCCAGCAGCAAGCTTTATTCAATATTTTAAAGGTAAAAACTTAGTTGCAATTAACAGAGATCACATTGGGGTTAAAAACTTTATTAAAGGCAATATCGGAGAAGTATTAGGACAACTTAATCTTGATGAAATATAAAAAAGTTAAGCAATTACACTTAACTTTTTTTTATTACTTATTAGAAACACGAGATAAAAAGTCTTTTAAACGTGGTTCTTTTTGTGCTTCAAATATTTCAGAAGGTGTACCGTCAGCAACGATTCTACCCTCATCCATAAATAAAACTCTTGAAGAAACTTCTTTTGCAAACTGCATTTCGTGTGTCACGATAATCATCGTAATATTAGATTGTGCTAAAGATTTCATAACATTTAAAACCTCGCCAACCATTTCTGGATCTAATGCACTGGTTGGTTCATCAAATAAAATCACATCAGGATTCATCGCCAAACTTCTAGCAATCGCAATTCTTTGTTTTTGCCCGCCAGATAATTGATTAGGATAACTATCATGCTTATCTTCTAAACCAACTTTTTTTAATAAATCAAAAGCATGATTGTTAGCTTCCTCTTCAGATAGTTTTAAAACAGTTTTAGGTGCCAACGTAATATTTTCTAAAACGGTTAAGTGGGGAAACAAATTAAAGTTTTGAAACACCATTCCAATCTTTTGACGTAATTGATTTAAGTTTTTATCTTTTAAAGATAATAAATTGCCTTCAAAAACAATTTCTCCTGAAGTAGGAGTTTCCATTAAATTCAGACATCTTAACAAGGTAGATTTACCACTACCACTAGGGCCAATGATACTAACAATTTCTCCTTTATTAATTAAAAGGGAAATATTTAATAAAGCATGTGTTACATTTTTAAATGTTTTAGTGACATCTTTAATTTCAAATAAAGGTAAATTAGTTTTCATGTTTTAACCTTCTTTCAAAGTAGTTCATTAGCTTAGATAAAGGAATTGTTAAAATTAAATATAACAATCCGGCAATTAAGTAAGCTTCAGTCATACGGTATGTATTGGATTTTATGATACCAATTTGATACATCAATTCTGCAATTCCTAAGAAAGCAAAAATAGAAGTTTCTTTAATAATGGTTACAAATTCATTACCTAAAGAAGGTAAAATATTTTTAATAGCTTGTGGTAAAATAACTTTTCTCATCGTTTGTGTTTTTGATAAACCTAAAGATCTTGCGGCTTCGGTTTGACCCTTATCAATAGATAAAATACCACCTCTAATGATCTCAGAAATATAAGCAGAACAGTTAATAACTAAAGCAAGAATTCCAGGAATTAAACTAGTCATATCAATCTTTCCAATATAAATCATTTTTGGAGGCATTAATGAATAAATTAAGAAAGCCTGAACCAACATAGGCGTTCCACGAATGATATCAACATAAACACTTGCGGTGACAGATAGTACCTTATGATTAGATAAACGCATAAAAGTAGGAATTAATGCAAAAATAAACCCAACAATTACACCTACTAAAGATAAAGCTAAAGTCATTAACAACCCTTTAATAAGTAAAGGAACCGTATCTGATGGTTCAGTCTTAACATATTCTTTACTAGAATAATACTCAATCCACTCATCAATTTGACCTGATGTTTTCAACTCTTCAACTACTTCATTAATTGTAGGAAGTAATTCAGAACCCTTTTGAACAGCAACAGCATTACCATCATAATTAGATTTTATTTCAGCATCTGAAATAGCCAACATTCCATAATTACCAGCAATATGCGTATTAGCAATAGCAGCTTCAGTAAAAAGAACATCAATTTGACCATTTTTTAGGTCCTCTAATAAAGCAGGTAATTCAGCAACAAACTTAGTATGTGCCAAAGGCGCTTGCTCTAAAGCGATTTTTTGTTGTAAAGAACCAAATTGAGCACCAACTTTAACACTAGATTGATTGATATCAGCAACAGTCTTAAATTTGTTTAAATCCGTGTTTCTAACCAAAGCAACTTGAGTGTTTTCCTCAGTGAAGTAACTAACAGAAAAATCCACTTGCTCTAACCTCTCTGTTGTAGGGGTTAAACCAGCAAGAGCAAAATCAGCCTTACCGTTTTGAACATCTAAAACAACTAGGTCAAAACTTTTATGTACAACACGTAAATTTTTACCAAATGAACGAGCAATTTCTTTTGCTATTTCAATATCTGCACCTTCAACAGTGGAAACTCCATCTACAAAAACAATGTTTTCATAAGGTGGATAATCTGCTGAGGTAACCATCGTTAGATATTCATTATAAGATTCATCTAACTTAAAAACGAAAATATTTGAACTACCATCGGAACATGCGGTTAAGAATACTGCAAGAAATAGTAGTAAAATAACCATTTTAAATTTTTTCAACATATTGTTTTCTCCTTTATAAAATAAAAAGCCTTACTTAAAAGGCTTATTTCTCATAAGATGAAAACATCCATGAGCAAAAAAAATAGTATCTTTTTCTTATACTCAAGGACTATTTTCACTTAAGCATAAAAATAGATACAATAACATCTATCAAATATACTCAAGGACTAAAAAAATAATTTAATAGCCTATCTTGGAAACAAACTTTTTAAGTTATGTAAGTTATTCTAACACAAAAAAACAATATGGCAAGCAAAAAAAACAAAATAGTATCAAAAAAGTCATAAATATGTTAAAATTGTATCAATATAATATAGTTTTTATAATTAGGAGGAAACAACAAATGTCAGTATTTTCTAGAATCAAAGACATGATAATAAACGAATTATCAGTAGAAGAAAAAGATATTACCTTAGAGGCAAGATTAGTTGAAGATCTAGGAGCGGATTCCATCGATGCAGTAGAATTAGTGATGAACATAGAAGATGAATTTGAATTAGAAATCAGCGATGAAGCATTACAAAATCTAAAAACAGTAGGCGATTTAGTTAGCTATATTGAAGCCAACCAGTAAAACAATAAAGCACTTGTCTTTAGATAAGTGCTTTTTATTTAAAACATTGAAAAAAACATTAAAATAACTTATAATGACTAGGAGAAATGAGGTTTTAACATGAGTAGTTATGAATTTAAAAACATTGAAAAAAAATGGCAAAGTCACTGGTTAGAAAACAAATTATTTAAAACCCAAGAAGACCCTTTTAAGCCGACTTATTACTGTTTGGATATGTTTCCCTATCCATCTGCAGATGGGCTTCATGTTGGTCATATTGAAGGCTATACAGCAAGTGATATCATCAACAGATATAAAAGAATGAATGGCTATAATGTACTTCATCCTTTTGGGTGGGATGCTTTTGGTTTGCCTGCAGAACAATATGCGTTGTCAACCGGTAAAGATCCAAAAGATTTTACGTATAAAAACATTAAAAATTTTAAAAGACAAATCAATGAAATGGGTAAAGGTATTGATTGGGATAGAGAGTATGCAACTTCAGATACTGAATTTTATAAATGGACACAATGGATTTTCATCAAACTATATGAAAATAAATTAGCAGTTTTAAAAGATGTTGAAGTGAATTTTTGTGAAGCTTTAGGAACTGTATTATCTAACGATGAAATTGTTATTAAAGACGGGAAAATGTATTCTGAACGTGGGGATTATCCTGTTTATAAAAAAGCAATGCGTCAATGGGTTTTAAGAATCACAGAATATGCAGACAGACTATTAGAAGATTTAGAAGAATTAGACTGGCCTGAAAATTTAAAAGAAATGCAACGCAACTGGATTGGAAAATCAACAGGTGCGATGGTTAAATTCAGTGTTAAAAATCAAAATAAAGCTTTTGAAATTTTCACCACACGTCCTGATACCATTTATGGGGCAACATATTGTGTTTTAGCACCAGAACACCCAATGGTTTTAGAATTAATGACACAAGATGAAAAGGCATCAGTTTTATCATATATTCAAACAACCAAACAAAAATCAGAATTAGAACGTATATCAGACAAAGAAAAAACAGGAGTCTTTACTGGAGCTTATGCAATTAATCCAGTTACTCAAAAAGAAATCCCAATTTGGATAGCAGATTATGTATTACCTAACTACGGAACAGGTGCTGTTATGGCAGTTCCTGCACATGATGAAAGAGATTTTGAATTTGCTCAAACTTATGGATTAGATATCATTGAAGTCATTAAGAACAACGAAGAATCTAAAGCATTTGTTGGCGATGGCATTCACTATAATAGTGGTATCTTAGATGGTTTAAATAACGAAGAAGCCATAAAGAAAATGATTACCTACTTAGAATCAAAACAATATGGTTATGCTCATAACACATATAAATTAAGAGATTGGGTTTTCTCAAGACAAAGATATTGGGGAGAACCATTCCCAGTTTACTATGATGAAGATGGTAATAGTTATGTTCTTAAGGAAGAAGAATTACCTTTAGAACTACCGGTATTAGAAAACATCAGGCCAAGTGGCACAGGAGAGTCACCTTTAGCAAATGCGCCAGAATGGCGTTACTTTGAGAAAGATGGTAAAAAATATAAAAGAGATACCAACACTATGCCGCAAGTAGCGGGAAGTTCATGGTATTA
>CALGYU010000055.1 GCA_937934685.1 uncultured Acholeplasma sp.
TCACTTACGCCTTTGATGCTTGCTTGGTTATAAACGTTTTGAATGGTGCCTGATAGTTTATATCCCACTAGTCCACCAATATAAGTGCTTCCGATAACACTTGTTTTATTATATATATTAGAGATGGTGCCACCATTCATATAACCTACAATGGCTCCAACATAGTTTTTCCCTGTGACATTTCCTTTAATAGAAACGTTTGAAATAATACTACCCTTGATATAACCGAAAAGACCCTGGTTATCGAGGGTTTCATTTGAAATATTTAAATCAATCGTTACGCCACTTCCGTCAAAATGTCCTTCAAAAGGTTTTGCTGAAGTTCCGATTGGTGTGAAGTTTTTTAGTGTAATGGTACCAATTGAGGCAACAACACTAAAATGTTTGTCTTTGTAAGTCTCTCCTGCATTAACTGATTGAGACAAGTAAACCATATCATCTGCTTTACTGACGATATATGGATTATCCTTTGTACCTAGGCCTCCAAAATATCCTCCACTAGACGCATCTAAGACTGTTTGATCATCTAGCTTTTCATGTATGTATGAGGTTATAAAAGATCTTGTCTGCAGTAATAAAAGAAAACCAATAACAAGCAAAAAGACAAACACTAGAGACGTTTGAACGTTTCTTTTTTGTTTCAATGCTTTTTCTCCTCTGGATATTTAACCCGTTTCTTTTCTTACTCGATGTTTTTAAAAGTCAAACACTATTTTTTTATCTCTAATAATCTAAAAAAATAGACCATTTGCCCATTGCAAATAGTCTACGTTAAAATCTATAGTCATTTTGCAACTGGCTGCCATTTTAAAGGCCCTTTAGCTTTGCGTCACTGTTTTTCAACAGTTTTGCCGATGTTTTTCTTTTAATTCTAACCTTAAAACGTGATTATTTAGGTACTACACTCCCTTAACAAAAAGATTATAGTGAATCCATTACCTATTATAACTTATTTTAAAAATAATACAAGATTAATTGTAATTATTATGAAAAAAAGACACCTTGTTTAAAGGTGTCCTTATATTATAAATCTTCTTCGTTATCCATTTCAGGTTTTTGGTAGTTAAAATGTTTAGCATTTAAGATACCTGTTCCTGCTGGGATCAATCCACCAATGATGACGTTTTCTTTTAATCCGTATAATTGGTCAACTTTTCCTTTGATCGCTGCATCAGTTAAGATTCTTGTTGTTTCTTGGAATGATGCTGCAGATAAGAATGAATCACTTCTTAGAGATGCTCTTGTAATACCTAGTAAGATTGGTCTACCAACAGCTAGTCGTTTTCTTTCAGCAATTGCTAATTCGTTTTCACGTTTAAATTCGCTAAATGATACTTCTGTTCCTGGTAGTAACTCCGTATCTCCTTCATAAACTACTGCGATTCTTCTTAACATTTGACGTACAATAACTTCAATATGTTTATCTGAAATCGCAACGTTTTGAGCGCGGTATACTTTTTGAACTTCTTCTAATAAGTATTTTTGAGTCATTTCAACCGTTCCAACGCGTAGTAACTCACGTGGGTGAATTGACCCTGGAGATAATTTTTGACCCGCTTTAACTGTAGCACCTTTTCTGACTAAGGACTCTACGTTTGGATCAAGTGTGTATTTATATTCTTTTTCTGGGTTATCTTCTAATCCGATAGTTACGATAGAAGATCCACCACGACGTTCAACAGATTTAACTTTTCCGTTTACTTCACTAATTGTGGCTTTCCCTTTTGGATTTCTAGCTTCAAATAACTCTTGAATACGTGGTAACCCTTGGGTAATGTCTGATGCGGATGCAACCCCACCGGTATGGAAGGTTCTCATGGTTAACTGAGTTCCTGGTTCTCCAATAGATTGAGCAGCAACAACCCCAATAGCTTCCCCAACTTCTACCACTTGGTTAGTTGCTAGGTTTAAACCATAGTCTTTCGCACAAACACCATGATCTGAATTACAAGTTAAGACTGATCTGATTTCTACAGCTTTAATGCCTAGATCTATGATTTGTAAAGCTTTTTCATCGGTAACTAATTCGTTTCTTCTTGCGATAACTTCTTTAGTTTTTGGATGAAGGATGTCTTTACTTAAGTAACGTCCTAAGATTCTGTCGTATAGAGAAACGATTTCTTTTCCATCGTCCATGATTGCTTCAACAACTAAACCAGTTGTGCTTCCGCAATCATCTTCTATAACGATAACATCTTGTGAAACGTCAACTAATCTACGAGTTAAGTATCCTGATTCCGCTGTTTTTAAAGCGGTATCGGTTGACCCTTTACGGGCACCGTGGGTTGAAATAAAGAATTCAGAAACGGTTAGACCTTCTCTAAATGATGCTTGTACTGGAACCTCGATGATTTCCCCTTTAGGGTTATTCATCAGTCCACGCATACCAGCTAACTGAGCGAAGTTTGATGCACTACCACGCGCTCCACTATCACTCATCATAAAGATGTTGTTATCTTCGTCAAATTCTGTCATCAATCCATCTTGGATGTCATCACGTACTTCTTTCCATTCATTAATTACTAAACTTCTACGTTCAGAATCTGTTAACAATCCATCTTCATACCATTCTTCAATCGCATTGATTTTTTCTTGAACATTTGCGATTAATTCATCTTTTTTAGAATAGACGTTAATATCCGCAAATGAAATGGTGATTCCTGAGATGGTTGAGTATTTAAATCCTAAATCTTTTAGTTTATCTAACATTTTAGAAGTTTCACTGATGTGGAATTCTTTAAAGATTTGAGCAATAACCATGGATAAGAATTTTTTCTTAAATGGTTCAGGAGTTTTCATTTCTTTTAATGCTTCCGCTGGGTTTACACCTCTTTCAATAAAGTATTGATCTGGTGTTTGAACTTCTAAGTTGTATTGAGTTGGTTCGTTAATGTATGGGAAGGTTTCAGGTAAGATGCTGTTAAAGATCATTTTACCTAAAGTAGTTACTAAATATTTGTTTTTTTGTTCTTTTGTAAAGGTTTGTTTAACTGTTTCAGGTTTTAAAATAATTCTAGTATGTAGGTCTATTTCACGGTTTTGATAAGCCATTTCAGCTTCATTCATGTTTGTGAAAAATTTACCTTCATTACGGTGTTTATGTTGATGTAGTTTATTTTTATATTCTCCATCATAGCCTGAAATCACACGGTCTTTTCTTTCTTCTATCGTTAAATAGTAGTTTCCTAAAACCATGTCTTGAGATGGTGTAACAACTGGTTTACCATCTTTAGGGTCTAAAATGTTGTTAGATGCTAACATTAATAATCTAGCTTCTGCTTGTGCTTCAATTGAAAGCGGTACGTGAACAGCCATTTGGTCACCGTCAAAGTCAGCGTTAAACGCTGGGGTTACCAGTGGGTGTAAACGGATTGCTTTCCCGTCAATTAATTTTGGTTCGAATGCTTGGATTCCTAAACGGTGTAATGTAGGGGCACGGTTTAATAACACTGGATGCTCTTTAACTACTTTGTCTAATGCTTTCCAAACTTCATCATCCATCTTGTCATAACGGTTGTTTGCGCTTCGTTTATCTGCTCCTGATGCTTCTTGAAGTTCTCTTAAAATAAATGGTTTAAATAAAGTAACAGCCATTTCACGTGGAATACCACATTGGTACATTTGTAGGTCTGGTCCAACAATAATTACTGAACGTCCAGAATAGTCTACACGTTTTCCTAGTAAGTTTTGACGGAAACGACCTTGTTTACCACGTAACATATCTGATAGTGATTTTAAGTGTCTATTTCTTTCAACTGCTGCACGTCTACCTCTTTTAGCGTTGTCAAATAATGAGTCAACCGCTTCTTGAAGCATACGTTTTTCGTTTTTAGTAATTAAGCGTGGTGCTCTTTGTTCTTTTTGTTTTTTTAGACGGTTATTTCTATTTAAGATACGACGATATAGGTCGTTAATATCTGTTGTAGCAAATCTTCCACCATCTAGCGGAACCATCGGTCTTAAGTCTGGAGGTAAGACTGGAATAACATCCATTACCATCCATTCTGGTTTGTTATCAGAGGCACTAAATGCTTCTAATACTTCTAGACGTTTGATGATGGCATCTCGTTTTTGTTTAGATGCTGTTTTATATCTGCGACGTAATGATTTAACTTCTTTATCTAAGTCTAATTCTTGTAATAGTTTTTTAACAGCTTCTGCACCAGTTAGGGCAGTAAATCTGTTTCCAAAGTCTTCCATTAAAGCACTGTAGTCTTGTTCTGAAAGAATTTGTTTTCTTACAAGCGGTGTATTTCCTGGTTCTGTAACAATGTATGAAGCATGGTAAACAACTTCTTCTAGCTGTTTGGCTTTAATACCAAGAAGAATAGCTAGACGTGAAGGTGAGTTTTTTAAGTACCATGTATGAACAACTGGTGCTTCTAACTCGATGTGTCCCATACGTTCACGACGTACTTTAGATTCTGTGATTTCAATGCCACACTTAGGACAAATTTGTCCTTTGTTGCCTGTTTGTTTTTTCCCACAAGCACATTGGTAATCTCTGGTTGGCCCAAAGATTCTTTCACAAAATAATCCGCCTACTTCTGGTTTAGATGTACGGTAGTTAATGGTTTCATGTGTTAAAACTTCTCCATATGACCATTGTCTGATTTCATCTGGTGATGCTAATCTAATTTTAAAGTGTGAGAAAGCGCGGCTTCCGTATCCTTTGTTAATTGGTTTAACATTTTTTTGAAATCTTTCTTCAACGGTTTCAACTACTGGAAGATTAGCGTGTGCTAATACTGTTTGATCTAAAATTGGTTCATGATATAAAGTTAATAAATCATTGACTTCTTTTAAGATGAATTCATCTGTCGAAATTTCATCGTATACTACCGCTTTGTTTGCGTTTAATAATCCTTTTAGATTGGTGATGTCAATAGATCCTAAAGCAGAGATTGCTTCATCACTTAACATTAATGATTGTAAACTACTTGGTAGGGCATATTGACGAAGAGTTGGAATGACTTCATCAAAAGATTCTCCTAATAAAGCTTTAAGTTCGTTTAAATCAAATGTGTTAAAATCTTCTAAATGATCAATTCCAGATTGGTTTAATCTTTCTACGGTTTCGTTAGAAAAGTTAAATGATTCAACGTGCATTTTTAATTTATCGCTCATTGATGTAGACCTCCCTTTTTATTATGATCTACTAATGATTTGGTTGCTTCATTGACACCTGTTTGTGCATCAATAAGTTCTACATATAATCCTAAAGCTTGTAATTCTCTAGTTAATACTCTAAATGATTCTGGAATACTTGCTTTTGGAATTTGACGTCCGTTTGTAATTGCACTATATACTTTGTTTCTTCCAAGCATGTCATCAGATTTAACGGTTAACATTTCTTGTAATGTGTGCGCAGCACCATAAGCATATAACGCCCAAACTTCCATTTCCCCAAATCTTTGTCCACCATTTTGTGCTTTACCACCCATTGGTTGTTGAGTTACTAAAGTATATGGTCCTACGTTTCTAGCGTGTAGTTTATCATCAACCATGTGTGACAGTTTGATCATATACATAACACCTACAGAAATTCGGTTGTCAAATGGTTCCCCTGTTCTACCATCATATAAAACAGTTTTTCCATCTGGTTCAACACCGGATTCTGCCATGATTTCACGTAAGTCATTATCAGATACTCCATCAAATACTGGTGTGGCAACTTTGATACCTAGTCTTTTAGCTGAGATACCTAAATGTATTTCTAAGATTTGACCAATATTCATACGTGATGGTACCCCAAGTGGGTTTAACATGATATCTACATGTGTTCCATCTTCCATATATGGCATATCTTCTCTTGGTAATATTTTTGAGATAACCCCTTTGTTTCCGTGGCGTCCAGCCATTTTATCTCCTTCAGAAATTTTACGTTTTTTAGCAACATAAACACGAACTACTTCGTTAACTCCTGATGGTAAGATATCTCCGTTTTTCTTTGAGAAATAACGGATACTTTGAACGACTCCTCCGCCACCGTGTGGGATGCGTAAAGATGAGTCTCTATATTCTCTTGATTTTTCTCCGATAACTGCATGAATTAGTTTTTCAGCTGGTGAAGGTTCAAAAATACCTTTTGGTGTGATTTTACCAACTAAGATATCTCCTTCTTTAACTTCAGATCCTGGTGTGATGATTCCCATTTCATCTAGGTTTTTAATAGCGTCTGCTCCTACATGAGGGATTTCTCTGGTGATTTCTTCTTTTCCAGTTCCTGTTTTTAATTCACGAATTTCGATTTCATATTCATCGATATGAATAGATGTATAGACGTCATTTTTTACTAAATCTTCAGACATGATGATCGCATCTTCATAGTTATAACCTTCCCATGTCATAAATGCCACGGTAACGTTTCTACCTAATGCTAGTTCACCTTTTTCAGTTGAAGGTCCATCTGCTAAGACATCTCCTGCCTCAACATATTCACCAGCAACTACGATTGGTTTTTGTAAAACCAGAGTGTCTTGGTTTGATCTGAAGAATTGTGTTAATTCATATTCTGTTTCTGTTGTTAAACCATAATCATGTAATTCTTTAGCAATTAAGTAGTTAAACTCTTTGCCTGGTTCATAAATGATTCTGCCACCAATAGATACAAGTTCTGATGGCTCTTCGGTTACAACGATTTTTTTAGCGTCTGCATATGTAACATATCCAGCTGTTTTACTAATGATTAAACATCCTGAGTCTTTTGCGGCACGGTATTCAATACCAGTTCCTACAATTGGTGACTCCGGTTGAATTAAAGGTACTGCTTGACGTTGCATGTTGGCACCCATTAAGGCACGTGAAGCATCATCGTGCTCTAAGAATGGAATGGATGATGTTGCAACAGAAACAATTTGTTTTGGAGATACGTCCATGAAAGTGATTTGATGTTGCTCATAAATAGCTGTTTCTCCACCACTTCTTGCAATGATTCTTTCTTCCACAAATTGGTTGTCTGCATTAACTGGAGATGCCGCTGAAGCGATAACTTCACCTACTTCTTGGTCTGCAGTTAAGTAAACGATTTTGTCTGTAACTTTTGCTACGCCATTTTCATGAACTACTTTTAAGAATGGTGTTTGAATGAATCCATATTCATCTGCTCTTGCATAAGTAGATAATGAGGAGATTAATCCAATAGATGGTCCTTCTGGTGTTTCAATTGGACATAGTCTTCCGTAGTGAGAGTTATGCACGTCACGCACTTCAACCCCTGCTCTATCTCTTGCAATACCACCTGTCCCTAACGCAGAAACTCTTCTTTTTTGAGTTAACTCTGCTAATGGGTTGATTTGGTCCATGAATTGAGATAATTGTGAACTACCAAAGAAGGTTTTTATAGCTCCTGCTAATGGTGTCATATTAATGATGTTTGATGGTGTTGCATCAATAAATGTTGTTGTAGACATTTTGTCTTTAATATTTTTTTCTGCTCTTGCTAATCCAATTCTAAATTGGTTTTTTAGTAATTCCCCAATTAATCTTAAACGACGGTTTCCAAGGTGGTCAATATCATCAACTGAACCTAATCCTTCGTGTAGATTTAAATAATAGCTTAAGCTTGCGATGATGTCAGATGTTGTAACGTGTTCTTTGTTTTCTTCTTGATCACTACCAACAACTTTGATGTTAGATTTTCTGTTTTCTTGTTCGTCAAAAGTATATACTTCTAAAACTTCTACAGTTACACCTTGTCTTTCTACTTCTTTTTGATAAATATCTTTAGTGCTTAAGAAATACTTGATTACTTTATCGTCTAATGCTTGTCTATTACGTCTTAAGACCGTAATAACCTCAGGTGTGATTTCAGTTCCTTTTGGAACAACCACTTCACCAGTTCTTAAGTTTACAATGTTTTCTTTAGCGTATAAAGCATCTCCGCCATCTGGCATTCTAGTTGCTAAAATTTCATTTGGTGTTTCGTTTTCTAAGTTTTTATCTTTGGCAATTAATTCTTTTTTAAATAAATTACGATGTAATTTTAAAGTTTCTAATACTTCTTTAGTAATATATGTATCTTTAGCAACAACCACTTCCCCAGTTACAGGATTGACGAGGTCTCCTGCCAACTAGGTACCTATAACTCTGCTTAAAACATCTAATTTTTTGTTAAATTTATAACGCCCAACAGCTGCTAGGTCATATCTTCTCTTGTCAAAAAGGCGAACTCTTATGAATTCACGTGCTGCGTCTGCTGGAACTTTTTCTCCCTGTCTTAACTTTGAGTATAGCTCAATGATGGCATCATCAGGATTTTTCGCGTCATCTTTTTCAAAGGTTGCTGTTAATAAACTGCTTTTCCCGAAAGTTTCTTCGATTTCTTTTTTAGTGCTGAATCCTAGTGCTCTAACAAAAGTTGTTAGTGGCACTTTTTTAGAACGGTCTAATTTTGCATATAAAATGTCTTTAGATCCTTGTTCGTATTCGATCCATGCTCCACGCGTAGGAATTACTTGTGCTGTGAATTTAATTTTGTTAACTTTTTTATCTAATTCACTTGTGAAATAAACACCGGCAGAACGAACGATTTGTGAAACCACAACTCTTTCTGCACCGTTAACAACAAAAGTCCCTGATGGTGTCATCATAGGAAGTTCTGACATTAAAACAACACTTTCTCTAATTTCTCCTGTAATGGCATTTTCAAGTTTAACTTTTGCAGATATTTGACATGAATAGTTAATATCTCTAATCTTTGACTCTAAAACACCATATTTAGGTTCTGAGAAAAAGACTTCTTCAAAATAAAGCTTTAAATCACCGTTATGTCCTTCAATTGGCGAAATATCCGTTAACAATTCTTGGATACCTTCTTTGATAAACCAATCAAAAGATTGAGTTTGTATCTCGATAAGGTTTGGTAAATCTACATCATAATTCATTTTTGAGTAATTACGACGCTCTGCTTTTTTTCCGTATTTTACGGTACGATATCCCATAATCCACACTCCTATCGTTATTTTGGGAAGTTTTTTTGCTTAATATAGCAAAAAATTGGCATGTTTATGCATTTAAATATTTTAACATATTTTAATCAATTAGTCAAATAGCGGTCTTCTCTGAATAAAGGATATAATAGCCTTTTTTCTTAGCTGCGATGAAGCAGTTCCCAAACAATTCTTCTAATTTTTTAATTGTGGATAAAGCGCCTTGCTTTTTTTGAATTACAAGCCAAAGCTGTCCGTTTATATTTAAAGTTTCGTATGCATCTTCATATAGTTTAAAAATATTTTGTTTTCCTGTTCTAATGGGTGGGTTTGTGATGATCAAATCAAATGACCCAGAAATATTGGTAAATAAATCACTTTCTAAAATTTCTACTTGAACTTGATTTAATTTTGCGTTGGTTTTAGCTAATTCTATTGCTTTTAAATTGACATCAGCCATTACTACTTTTGCTTCTGGATTTGTTTTTGAAACAAAGATTCCTATAGGTCCATAACCACAGCCCATATCTAGAATGGTTTTGTGATCATGGGTTAATTTTATTTCTTCTAATAAAAGTTTTGTCCCAAAATCAATGCCGTTTTTACTAAACACACCTGAATTGGTTTGAAAAACTAATTCTTTGTCTTTAATGGTCATATTTATTTGTTTTTGTTCATCTTTTAAGGATGAATCATTCATGAAATAATGGCTCATTTCAACACCTCTACTAACGGCGAAAAAACCCGAGATATTCTCAGGTTCTACATCGCCAGTTTTAAAAACTATTTAAGTTCAACTGTAGCTCCAGCTTCTTCTAACTGTGCTTTGATTTTTTCTGCGTCTTCTTTTTTGATGTTTTCTTTGATAACTGCGTCTGCTGTTTCAACTAATCCTTTAGCGTCTGCTAATCCTAAACCAGTAATTTCACGAGCAACTTTGATAACTGCAATTTTGTTTGTACCAAAGTTTTTTAATACTACTGTGAATTCTGTTTTTTCTTCAACTTCTGCTGCTGCAGGAGCTGCTGCAACTGCCATTGCAGTTGGATCGATTCCGAATTCTTCTTTTAATCCGTCTACTAATTCTTTAATCTCTAATAATGTCATTTCTTTTAAAGCTTCAACAAAAGCTTCTTTAGTTAATTTAGCCATTTATAATATCCTCCGATTTTTAATTTAATTTATTATTGTTGTTGTTCTAACTGTTCTGCTAATGCATTCAGTCCAATTGCTACATCTCTTACTGGCGCTAATAAGCCCGCTGCTAACATAGTCAACATTACATCTCTTGTTGGTAATGTAGCTAATGCTTCTAATTCTGTTGCTGAAGCAACTTTGCTTTCAATAACTCCAGAAACAATTTTAACTTTTTTGTTTGTTTTTGCAAAATCATATACGATTTTTGCTGGTGCAACTACGTCTTCATAGCTGATTGCTACTGCTTTAGCTCCCACTAATGTGCTTACTAAATCTTCAAATCCTGCTTCAATAGATGCTCTTCTTGTAATGTTGTTTTTATAAACTTTAACATCACATCCTGCTTCTCTTAATTCAGAACGTAGTTTTGTAAATTCTGAAACTGTTAATCCTGGGTAGTCAAATACTACAACAGTTTTTGCTTGGTTAAATTTTTCAACCAATGCTGCAACAGCTTCTGATTTAGCTTGAATAATTGCTCTTTCCATTATATGCCTCCTTCAAGTATAAGTAAAAACTCTCTTTACCAAAGACAAAAGAGAGTTTCATTTAAATTCATGAATTCAAATAAATGCCTCGGCAGGTTATTAAGCTTTTAGCCCCTGCTGTCTTTGGTACATTTTTTAATTATTTAATTTGATCTTTGTCAACACGGATACCAGGACCCATGGTTGAAGAAACTGTGATGTTTCTTATGTATGAACCTTTTACTGTTGATGGTTTGATACGAACTAATTGATCGTTTAATGTTTCTAAGTTTTCTACTAATTTTTCTACATCAAATGATACTTTACCAATTGGTGCGTGAATGTTTCCAACTTTGTCTACACGATATTCAATCTTACCATTTTTAATCTCATTAACTGCTTTAGCTACATCAGTTGTAACAGTTCCTGTTTTAGGGTTAGGCATTAGCCCTTTAGGTCCTAAAACACGTCCTAGTCTTCCTAATTTAGCCATCATATCTGGTGTTGCAACCATAACATCAAAATCAAACCAACCTTTACCGATTTTTTCGATTAAGTCATCACTACCAACAAAGTCCGCGCCAGCTGCTTCAGCCGCTTTTACGTTTTCACCTTGTGCGATTACAACTACTCTAGATACTTTTCCAGTTCCATGAGGTAATACGATTGCTCCTCTTAGATTTTGTTCTGCTTGTCTTGGATCAAGATTTAAACGGAACGCAACTTCTACAGTAGCATCGAATTTAACAGTTGAGGTTTTTTTAACTAAAGCGATTGCTTCAGTTGCTGAGTAAACTTGGTTTTTATCAACAAGTTTTACTGCATCTAAGTATTTCTTTCCTCTTTTCATGTCTTTCCTCCTAAAATGTGGTCTAGCGGGATATCCTCCCACAATTCAGATAGATTATTCAAAATATCTAAATTAATCTTCTACTACGATACCCATATTTTTTGCTGTACCTTCAACAATGTTCATTGCTGCTTCTACGGTATATGCATTTAAATCTGGCATCTTGTGTTCTGCAATTTGTCTTAATTGGTCACGAGAAATTTTCGCAACTTTAGTTTTGTTTGGTACTGCTGATCCTGATTTGATGTTAGCAGCCTTTTTCAATAAGTCACTTGCAGGTGGTGTTTTAGTTACGAATGTGAATGTTCTATCTTCGTAAACAAAAATTTCCACTGGGATAACAAATCCCATTTGATCTTTAGTTGCTTCGTTAAATTGTGAACAAAACGCTGGAATGTTTACTTGTGCTTGCCCTAATGCTGGTCCAACTGGTGGCGCTGGGTTTGCTTTTCCTGCAGGAATTTGTAGTTTAACTACTTTTACAACTTTTTTCTTTTTTGCCATGATACACAACCTCCTTTTTTACATAAGTATGTGGTCCGGTTTTATCCTCCCACTTTGGTGTGTTTTTTACACGCGAATATATTTTATCATTCTAACCTATTTTTGTCAATGAAAAAAACACTTTTTAATTTCTTCTTTATACGATCGTTGTTTCTTTAAAAAAAGTGGACTTTTGCCCACTTTATTCTAACTCTTTAAAGTCTGAGAAAGACACTTCTGTTGGCGTTGCTCTACCAAATAAATCAACATCAACAACAATTTTTTCTTGATCATTATCAACAAATGAAACTTCTCCGCGTTGACCAGCAAAAGGTCCTGCAATGATTTCAACTGTTTTTCCGATAAGACGGTCATAATTAGGTTTTGAAATAGCTCCAATTTTCATTAAAATCGGTCTGATTTCTTCTTCTGTTAATGGTACTGGTTTTGTTCCACCACCACTTGAACCTAAAAACCCTGTAACTCTTGGTGTGTTTCTGACAACAAACCAAGATTCATCTGTAACAATCATTTCTACAAAGACATACCCTGAATAAAGTTGTCTTACTTTTTCTTTTTCTTTACCATCTGCTTTTTTCTCGATGTATTTTTCTTCTGGAACAATTGCGTTAAAAATGTAATCAGACATACCCAAACTTTCAACACGGCTCATTAAGTCTTGTCTTACTGCATTTTCAAAGCCAGAATAAGTTTGGATGATATACCATCTTACTCTAGGTTTACTTTTGTTCATCATGATATCAACCTTAACACACTTACGATGATAACGTCATATGCTGAGATGATTAATGCCAGCAATGCAGTGAAGAAGATAACTTGAATGGTATATCCAAACATTTCTCTTACTGTTGGCCATGTTATTTTTTTGATTTCTGGAATCGCTGGTAAAAAGAATGGGTAAATAACTAATGCTAGTCCTAACAATGAAATCACTAAAACTGACCATGCAAAGATTTTATCATTTGGGTGTTTTCCTAGGACAGGGAAGTTAACAATTTCTAATGTGCCATCAATGAGTAAAACAGATAATCCTGCTGTAATGATTGCTAAAATTGCTAAGACTAAAGATTCCCAACGGTACTCCGTTTTTAATACTTCGATTAACTTGCTTTTTTGTTCCTGGTTTCTCGGCTTTTCATTCATAAAGCGCGCCTCCTACTTTGTTTCTTTATGCACAGTATGAGCATTACATCTTGCGCAAAATTTTTTTAATTCTAAACGCTTGTCAGATAGTTGTTTATTTCTGTCTGTTGTGTAGTTTCTACTCAAACACTCTGAACAGACCAATATGACTTTTTGACGCATTAAAAAACCACCTTCCGTGGTCGCTTGTTTGTATTTTAACACTTACAAACGACATAGTCAATATTTATTACGGTTATATTATACCATAGCTTTATATTTTTCTTTGATTCGATAAACTGCATTATATATTTGTTTATGCGTGTATCCTGTTTTTTCTGATACATCATTAATAGAATGACCTTCTTGAAAATGATATTTAAAAACATTAATTTCAATATCGTTTTTCAGTGGTACTTCTAGTGGTGTGAGCTCCAATGTTTCTTCATAGACTAAGTGATCAAAAAATTCTTTTTCATCTTGAAAAACATACATTGGTTCTTTGCTTTTTAGTCTGAAAAAACGTCTTTTTAAGATGAGCTCGAAATATCTAGTAAATGTTTTATTTTTTTGCTCATCAAAATATTTAATAGCGTGATATAAAAGCATCAACCCTTCTTGAAAATAATCATCTTGCTCGTTAATCGGCACATTGAATAAATGGACATATTTCCAAATCATTCTTTCATATTTTCCTATAAGGCATTCTAATGCAATATCATCTTGATGCGTTTGAAATAAATATATTAATTCATAATCATTGATCAGTTGACACACTTTATACACTCCTATTTTTATTTTTTAATGTAGGTTGCATACATCATAAGCGCTGCTGCAACACTTACGTTTAATGAATTCACTTTCCCTTGCATAGGTATTTTAACTAATAAATCACAATTTTTCTTAATCAATGGTCTAATTCCAGAACCTTCATTTCCCATAATAATTGCAAGGGTTCTATCTTGTGGGATTTCTGTATATTCCATTTGAGTTGCCCCATCTGTCCCTATCACTAAAACGCCTTGTTCTTTGAGTTTAATTAAGGTTTGATGGATATTGTTCACTAAAATGATGTTGGTATGTTCAATGGCACCTGATGATACTTTGGCCACCGTAGCATTTAGTGGAACTTGATGTTTTTTAGATAGAATGATGCCGTCAAATGAGGTTGCTTCTGCGGTTCTTAAAATAGCCCCTAGATTGTGCGGGTCATGTATTTCATCTAAAATCAAAAATCTTTGCATCACTTGAGGATTAAATACTTCTTCTAATGTTTTATAGTCATAAGCTTTCACATCCGCAACCACCCCTTGGTGATTTTGATTGTTAGTTAAGGTATTTAACTCTCCTTTATTGGTTAAAACATATGAGATGTTTTTATCTTTTAAAAACCCAATAAATGCTGTATCATTCATTTTTTCATCTATATAAACTTTATAAACTGGTCTTTTTGCAAACACAGCCTCTTTTACGACGTTTTTACCAAAAATAATCATATGTTTCTCCTTTTTGTATCTTTTTATTGCATGCTAGATACTTTTTCAAGTAAATATTTAAAGGTCTTTTTAATCCAGCCATAAAGGTTGGAGACGATGTAAATCATTTTATATGTTGCTAACGTTAGTGTTAATAACAATAAAATTTGAGGAATGTCTAACGGTTCTAAGTCTTTGAATTTTTCAAATCTGAAAATCGGTGAAAATTGGAAAAATTCTGGTAGGAAAACCACAATTCCCACAACTAGTGCAGACATTGAAATATATAAAATAGTTCTTAAGGTATTAAAAGGTAAACACACTCTTAATAAGACCATAAATGTCGTGTAAGCAGCCGTTAAAGAGATAAGGGTTGATGTTGCTTGCTTACTCATATTTAAAGGTCCTGCAAGGCCGATAATGATTAAACTGTTAATTACTACTACAATCGCTCCTGGCATCGCTGCTTTAATAATATTGCTTAAGAAGTTACCTTTAACCGGTTTATCGTTTTGTTCTAACGCTAGGAAAAAGGATGGTATTCCAATGGCAAAAACGTCAATTAAGTTTAATTGAATTGGGCTAATTGGATAGTCACCATTTCTAATGATCGCTACAATCGCTAGTAAGAATGAGAAGATGGTTTTTGTTAAAAAGAGGGTAGATACTCTTTGTACGTTATTAATAACTCTTCTTCCTTCAGCAACTACTTTTGGCATTGATGAGAAGTTTGAGTCCATTAAAACAAGGTGAGATACGTTTCTTGCTGCCTCTGATCCAGATGCCATAGCAATAGAAGTATCTGCCTCTTTTAAAGCTAGAATGTCGTTAACTCCGTCACCTGTCATCGCAACAACTCTACCGTTATCTTTTAAAGCTTCTACCAATAGTTTTTTCTGATATGGAGAAACTCTACCAAAGACTGAATATTTTGTCGCAACTCTTAACACATCTTTATCGCTCATGTTTTCAAGACTGATGTAGTCCTCTGCATTAGCGATACCTGCTCTTTGAGATATTTTTGATACTGTGATTGGGTTGTCTCCAGAAATAACTTTAACATCTACTCCGTGTTCTTTAAAGTAACTGATGGTATCAATCGCATCTGGCCTGATGGTATCTTCAATAGTGATTAAAGCAATTGGCTTCATTTTCCCTTGTAGTTTACCATCGGTGATTGCATCTTCTGTGTGAGCAACCAAAATAACTCTATAGCCTTCTTCGGCTTGTTCGTTAACGTCTTTTTCAATGAGATGATAATCTTTTTTCATAATAAATTCAGGCGCTCCTAAAGCGAAGGTTCCGAATTTTTCAAATTCAACTGCACTATATTTTCTAGAACTTGAGAAAGGAATTAATTCTTTATGTCTAATTCTTTTTGAGTTCCCAAATTTTTCTTCTAATGCTTCTGAAGTTAAGTTTTGATCGTTTTGTGCATTTAAAATAGCTGAGACTAAGTTTTTAAGTGTGAGTCTTGGAATGGAGTTATATTCAATCACACCTTTTACTTTCATCGTTCCGTCTGTGATTGTCCCTGTTTTATCTAAACATAATGTATCTACTCTGGCAAGCATTTCAATACAGTATAGTTCTTGTGCGTAGGCGTTATTTTCAGATAATCTAACAAACCCAACCACTAAAGCCATACTGGTTAATAAGAATAATCCTGATGGAATCATTCCTATCATAGCTCCTGCGGTTCCTAAAACGGCATCATGATAAATTTGAGCGAGTTCTGCTCCTGTAAAACCCATGTTAACCCCATTTTTAAAATACATGATTCCAAAGAGCGTAGCTCCTATTGGAACAATGAAAAAACCGATGATGGTAATTAAGGTTTTTAGTGATCTTAAAAGTTGTGATTGAGGTTTTTTATATTTTTTAGCTTGGTTAGTTATTTTTTCTATGTAGATATCATTGCCAACTGCAGTGACTTGTGCATAACAGTTGCCAGAAATGATGAAACTCCCTGAATAGAGGGTATCTCCTTGTTTTTTAACGATAGGATCTGATTCCCCGGTGAGTAAGGATTCGTTGACTTCTACAACTCCCTCTCTAATGACTGCATCGGCAGAAATTTGTTTTCCTGGTGTTAAATATAAAATGTCATCTATGACTAAGCTGTCTACGCCAACTTCTGTTTCTTGCCCTTCTCTCATTACGTTGGTTGAAGGTGACATTAATAAGGATAAATTATCTAATACTTTTTTAGCGTTAATTTCTTGAAGAATCCCTATGGTTAAGTTAACGACCACAATGACTAAAAATAGAAGTTGTTTCCACTGTCCGATGGATATAAGCCATGCGGCAATTGAAAATGTTAATAAGTTAAAAAAAGTGACGATGTTTGAAAAAAAGATACCTTTATAGGTTTTAGTGCTTCCTTTATCTAATTGGTTAGATAAGCCGGCTAATTGTCTTTTTTCAACTTCTTCATAGCTTAACCCTTTATCGATATCAGGGTTATATCTTTCAACTACTATTTCTTCTAATTTCTTTACTCTTTTAGGCGCTTTTGCTTCTGAAAAAAAATCTTGTTTGGTTGAATCCTCAATTTTAAAAGGATCTTTCATCTCAAGAGGTTCTTCTTTTATAACCATTTTAGGACCTTTTTGTTTTTTAACTTTAGGTGCCTTTTCATTTAAGATTACATCTTCATTTTGATTGTCCATTGTCTTCCCCTCTTTCAATATAGTTTATGCCTATAGCAATAAGTTCTTTAGCTCTTTTCTCGTCTTGAAGCGATAAAGCCCCAATTAAGGCTTCAAATCCAGTAGCATTTTGGTAGGTTGTTTTATCTACATTTTTTCTACCAGGTCCGCTGCTGTTACGACCTCTTTTAAAAAGACTAATTTCTTCTTCTGTTAAAAGATTTTGATCGCTTAAATATTTTGATATGTGTGCTTGAGCGATAGATGATGTGTACATCACGGCACTTTTATGTAATTTATTTACGTTAGTTATTCCTTTGGTTACTAAGTATTTTCTTATTTCTAACTCATAATATGAGTCTCCTAAATAAGCCAGTGTTAATCCGTTCACTAAATCAGTCCTTGCTCTACTAATATCTTTCTAAGTTCATCTGCTTTTTTAAAATCTCTGGTTTCTCTTGCTTCTTGCCATTCTAAATAAGTTTGGATAATTTCATCTGAAACTTTTTGGGTATCGATTTCGATGCCTAAAATACTTAAAATATCTTCAACAGTGTTTTTTAATTGTGCAGTTTGTTCTAAGTTTGATTCACTATTCATTTTCTTTAAAATGTTTTCTATTAAAGTTAAAACATTGGGTGTTGAAAAATCGTTTTCCATTAAATTAGTGAATTCTTGATAGTATTCAGTATGAATACCATTTTCTATTATACCATTTAATTGTAAATTAAAGGCAGTTTTTTTCATGGTTCTGTTGATACGTTCATATATTTTAACATACTGCTCCATTAATTCTTCACTATAATTGATTGGTTGTCTGTAATGATGAGAAATAATGAGTAGCCTGAAGGCATTAGGATCAACTTTTTTGATTAAATCTTTAACATATAAGGCGTTGCCAAGGGATTTACTCATTTTTGTTTGTTCTAAGTCTAATCTGCCCACATGCATCCAATATTTAGCAAGTTCATGGTTTTGATGAGCGCATGTTTGAGCAATTTCATTTTCATGATGTGGGAATTTTAAATCAAACCCACCACCGTGAATATCAATTTCTTGGTTAAATATTTCAAGATTCATCACAGCACATTCCGTATGCCATCCTGGGCGACCTTTTTGCCATGGACTATCATAAGTAATACCTTCAGTAGTTGTTTTCCATAACGCAAAGTCTTCTGGGTTTTCTTTTTGATCATCTAGTTCTTTTCTAGTGTTTTGACGTAGGGTTTCTATGTTTTGTTTGCTTAGTTGTCCATAGGTTGGTATTTTATGAACTCTAAAATAAACACCGCTATCAATGACATACGCATACCCTTGATCCACTAAGTCTTGTATGTAGTGAATCATTTGTGTGATATAGTCGGTTGCCTTTGGTGTTAAGTTGATGGAGTCTGCGTTAAGTGCTTTGACCATTTCTAAAAAAGAAGCGGTATATTTTTCAGAAATTTCTTTTTCAGTGACTTGTTTTTTGATGGCTTTTTCGATGATTTTATCGTCCACATCTGTAATGTTTGTGACATATTTTACATCAAAACCAATGGATTTTAAATATTTTTTGACGGTATCAAAAAAAATCACTGGTCTAGCGTTACCAATATGAATATGGTCATATACTGTTGGACCACAGACATACATGTTGATTTTTCTTGAATGTATGGGTCTAAATAATTCAACTTTATTTGTTAATGAGTTATATATTTTCAGCATCATGCCACCTATATCTTTCTTAATTCGTTTAATATTTCATACATTGCCCATGTATCTTGTTTACAATACTCAAGTAGGTCAATATAGCTTTGTTCAAATTCTTTTTTTTCCATGTAAGGGAATTTAGCGTAGGTCACTAAGGCTTGTGTTCCGTTTCCTACTGCCATCCCTTCATAGGTTAAATCACTAAAAATAGGTAAGACTTTTTTGATTGAATATGAGCCGTTTAAGTCATTATGATAATAGTTTATGCCTTTTGCTGGGCTATATCCAAGGTTTTTATAAAAGGTTTGATTGCCTTTGATTAGATCCATTAGGTCAAAAAGTCTTTCAATCATATCTTCTAGTCTTTCTTTATATTGTGGGTAGATGATGGCTAGTTCTTTTAATCTGGTTTTCTCAAAAGAAACATTGTAAACCAGGATGGTTCCACCATCTTCTTTGATGACTTCTAACATGCCTTTAACCAAATCTTCTCTTAAATCATCATGGGTGGTTGCGATAAATGAGTAATTGTCTTTATCTTTATCACAAACCCCAGGTTCATGTTCCACATGAATTGAGTATTGAAAGAGTGATTGCATATAAGGTGTTTCCCCTTTAAAGCGAGGCAGGGGACAAGGAAATGATTCAAAATCTAAATGATAGATTGGGTATTTGATTGCTTTAATACCTGCTCTTATTTTTTCTTTATCATAATAGGTTTCTTGTGTTTCAATTACATCTCTTTGGATGATGTTATCTTCTCTGTTTAGCCATTCTCTTGGGATAGATAGGGCATCTGTATACCCTTGGTTAATGAGGTCAAATCGATCGTGTTTTTCATTGTTTTTATCTTTGAATCCATGATGACCATTGGTGTAAACAAAGATGCTGTTTTTCTTTGGTAACTTGCTAAAACAGATGGGTAAAAATTTACATTGACGAACGTCATTTCTTTGACAGTGTTTGCCTAAAGGTACTTCCTGGGCTTGCATCTGGTTGAGTCTAGAGATGACAACTTCCGCATCACTTTCAATAATTTTCATGTAATCTTCTGTAATGGTTGTTAAATCGATTAAAACCACTAAATCGGTTGGATATATAGGTTCTTGGTGTTCATCTGTTTTTCCATCATGAACATATTCACTATTTAATAGTACCAAATAATATTTTTCTTGTTTGTTGATGTTATCTTTTTGAAGGCTTTTTGAAATAACAAATCTTTGGTAAGCTAGGTCATATATGTATCTGCCCATAGCGTTGAGTCTATCAAAAAAGCTTGCTCTTTTTTTATAATAGTTTTCTGGTAGTTGATCATAGATCATTTCTGCTGGCATTAAAATACCGTCAGGAGAGTATTCAAACATCGGTTTTTTTTCTTTATCTTCGTCAATATAAGTCATGTTAAGTAGTTTTTTATTAGTAGTTGCTTTGGTTTCAAAGATTCGGATGTTTTTTTCATCTTCTTGGTACCCATCTAAAAAACAATAAAAATAATATCCTTGGTCTTCTAGTTCAAAACGTTTTTGTTTTTGTGTTTCTAGATTATAAACGATATCTCCAGGAAATTTTTCTTCAATGAGTCTTCCTGATACAGTTTCTAGGTAATCGTAGTATTTTTGTAATGTTTCTTGTTGAGGATCTACTTTCTCTAATAAGTCTTCATCGTTTTCATCATACATATCATCTTTTAAGATGTTGATTTTATATTGGTTTTCTTCACTCATTAAATCATCCATTTCTTCTGTGAATGAAACCAATGCTTCATTTTTATTTCTATGTATTTCTTCTAATGCTACAAATCTTGGGCATCTAATATAATTAATGAATCTTGTTTTAGATATTTTCATATAATCCCCTCCCCTTGTCTTTATTATACTAAAAAACGACAAAAATGTCGTTTCTTATTTCTAAAGTCTATCTTTAATCCACTGACTGATGCTTTGGTTTTCTAAAAAGGCTGTTAATTCTTCCTTGTTTGCATAAACAGTAATCATAATGATATCTTCTATGACTACATCGTTTTTACTAAAGACAACGTTTTGATAAATTGCATAAAGCTCTGGTCTAGTCATTTTATCTAGATAACCTATGAAAGCATCTGTTTCTAGGCTGTCTGTTAGAACATGAATGTTTCCTTTACCAATAGCTTGTTTTAAGACATATTGATTTTGTCCTGCTAAAATACCTGCTTTTGTGAATTTAATGCCTTTAAGGTTTTTTTTTCCATTGTTTGCTGTGTTTTGAATGTTGATGTTAACATCTGCATAAAC
>CALGYU010000056.1 GCA_937934685.1 uncultured Acholeplasma sp.
CTTTTAAAAAATGTAAAAATATGGTAAAATTAAAATGGTGAAATTATGTTTGCAGATAAACTAAAAAACATCCCTAACGATCCCTCTTGCTAATTCCTGCAGAACCAAGCACGAGAAGTCATTCCTGTCGGGAAACAAAACACCTTAAAAACCAGAGTCCGCCGTTATTTCACAGGATCTCACAACAAAAAAACAGCTCTTTTAGTTTCTGAAATAGCTGATTTTTCGTATGTAATGACCAACAACGAACAAGAATCACTCATCTTAGAAGCTAACTTGATCAAACAATATTCACCTAGATACAATATTAGATTAATTGATGATAAAACCTATCCATACATAGAAATTACAAGAGAAAAAGATCCAATGTTAATTGTGTCACGATATAAAAAAGTACCACAAAATAAAACCCTTTTTGGACCTTATCCTAACGTATCAAGTGCCAAGGAAACAGTTAAATTACTTCAAAAACTCTACCCTTTAAGAAGATGCAACCCAATAGGTAAAAAACCATGTCTATACTATCATATTGGTCAATGCTTAGGCCCATGTGCCCATGAAAATATCGACTATCAACCTAACATCGATTCAATTACCAAGTTTTTAAAAGGTGATACAAAAGATGTTTTAAAAAAACTTCAACTTTTAATGGAAAAATCAAGTAGTGACCTTTCCTTTGAAAAAGCCATTGAATATCGAGATATGATCGAACATGTTAAAACCACCACAGAAAAACAAATCGTTCAAATCAATGATTTTAAAGACAGAGACTTCATTGGTTATGCTCATAATGAAGATGACCTTGCCATTCATATCTTAAAAATGAGAGAAGGAAGAATTTTAGATACCGAACAAAAAATATTTTCATATATAGGAGAAATTAAAGATAATCTCATCACCTATTTGATGCAACATTATGAAAATGAGCTCATCCCAGATGAACTGGTTTTAAATGAAGCCTTTGAAGACCTTCAAATATCAAACATCCTAAACGCTAAGATCAGTATCCCTAAAAGAGGGGATAAGAAAAAATTATATGATCTAGCTTATAAAAATGCTAAAGAAGATCTAGAAAAGTATCACATGCTTTATAGAGTAAAAGAAGAAGCTTTACAAAAAACACTCACAGAATTATCTGATATTTTTTCAAATCCAATAAACACCATAGAAATATTTGATAACGCACAGTTATTTGGTGTGGCTCCAGTCTCAGCAATGGTTGTCTATAAGGATTTAAAATTTGAAAAAAGATTATACCGTAAATATCACATCAAAACAGCCATTCAAGACGATTACCAATCTTTTAGAGAAGTTTTATATAGAAGATACCAGCGTCTTTTACTGGAAAACAAACCAATGCCAGATTTGATTTTACTTGATGGTGGCATTGGACAATTAAACGTTGGAATCCAAGTCATTAAAAGTCTAGGATTAAATATTCCTATTGGAAGTTTAAAGAAAAACGAAAAACATCAATTACAATCCCTACTAACGCCAGAAGAAGAAATTATTTTAGATAAGAAAAGTCAATTGTATCGATTGTTACTCAGTTTTAGTGAAGAAGTTCACCGTTTTGCAATTAGTTTCCACAGAAAGACAAAAGCGAAAAACGAGCAAGTTTCATTATTTGATCAAATACCAGGATTAGGGGCACAAAGAAAGAAAAAACTGCTCCAATCTTTTTATAGTATCGATGAAATCAAAAAAGCAACCGCAGAAGAAATTCATGCCATTGGCATTCCAATGGAAGTAGCAAAAAAGATTAAAGAGGTGTTAGAGTGAAATATCAAATAACAGATGTAGACTATAAAAACAAAGTTTTTTACTGCGTTGTAAACGGTAAAAAAGAAATGTTTTACCTACCTAATAGATTAGCCAAAGTTTTTTTAGAACATTTATACCCAGGAGTCTTTGTTTCTTTTACTATTTCAGATAAAAGAAAAAAACATATAGGAAGATGGGGATATCAAATATCTTATTTTCTAGAAATTGTTTCTTATAATCCTAAGAAAAATATTATTTATAATCTAGAAAAACTAAGAGAACAAATGAAAAATGTTGTAAGACAATATGAACATTTTCTTTTCATAGATTTTGAAATGACTATGCCATATTACCATCAAAAGAAATTCACGCCTGAAATCATTCAAGCAGGATACGTTTTAACCGATAAATTAGGAAAAACCATTTTAGAAGACGGGTACTATGTTTTACCAATAGATGAAAAAAGCATCAACAAAAGAACTAAAAAGTTTTTACAGCTAGATGAAAAATTATTCTTTAATCAAGCAATACCGTATATAACCTTTTACAATAAACTAAAAAGAGTCATCAAACAATATAAACCTCAACTCATCATATGGGGAAAAAACGATATTTCTGCGCTACAAACATCTTATGAACTTCATCAGGTT
Organism: uncultured Acholeplasma sp.; assembly: GCA_937934685.1. Taxonomy (GTDB): domain Bacteria; phylum Bacillota_I; class Bacilli_A; order Acholeplasmatales; family Acholeplasmataceae; genus Alteracholeplasma. The sequence continues at coordinate 2,415 of CALGYU010000056.1, forward strand.
GAAGCACTAACAGATGAAAAAGATTTCACAGATTTATTAAAATTACATAAAGATTATTTTAACTTAAAAAATGATATTGGTTTATTTAAAGCATACCAAATTTACTATCAATCAAAAGAAGATCAAGCACATGATGCGAAGATGGATGCGACTGTCACAAAGGACGTTTTTGATGCATTCTTAAAACAAATGAGATAGGGGGCGATTAAGTGAAATTCATATTTGAAAAAATGCGCCCATATAGCAAAAAAGTAACGGAATCAATTACTTTAAAAGTTATCGGTACATTGGCAGACTTAGCTTTGCCTTTTTTAACTGCCTACTTAATTGACGAACTTTTACCAATTACTCAAAAAGATGATCTTTCTAACATCATCTTACTAGGAATAGCAATGCTCATCATTGTTATCATTGGTTGGACTTTTAACATAAGAGCCAATAGAATTGCAGAGTATGTAGCAGCTTATTCAGTTAGAGATATTAGAAATGAATTATTTGAACAAATCAATGAGTTATCAGCGGCTCAAATAGATGATATTACATCAAGTTCTTTAATCTCAAGATTGACAACCGACACATACAATATCTTCACCTCAATTGGCACCATTCAAAGACTAGGAGTCAGAGCCCCGATACTATTTATAGGTGGTATCATCGTTTCTTTTTTCCTTGACTGGGTCTTAGCATTAATTATGGTTTCATTGGTTCCATTCATTATTTACTTTTCGATCAGTAATTCTAGAAAAGGTAGACCTTTATATGCAAACATTCAATATAGAGTAGACCAATTGATTAGAACCTTAAGAGAAAATATTACAGGTGCTAGAGTCGTCAAAGCACTTTCTATGGTCGAACATGAAAACAAAAGATTTCATCGAGACAATGATTTAGTGGTACAAGAAGAGCTAAAAGCAACAGTTACTATGTCTAAAATTAGACCACTGGTCGATTTAGTTATGAATATAGGTTTAGTGGTCGTCTTAATTATTGGAGCCTTTAGAGTATTTAATCAAGCCACACAAGTGGGAGAAATACTTGCTTTTGTCACTTATTTTACCATCATTTTAAACGCAACGATGTCACTAACAAGAGTATTTATTAGACTATCGCGTGCATCTGCATCTGCAGAAAGAATTGAAGAAGTATTAAACTTACCCATAGAAGAAGATTTTGGAACGACTGAAATTAAAATCATACCAGAAGAACCACATATTGAATTTAAAAACGTGACTTTCTCATATAACGGTGTTGCAGATCATTTAGAAAACATCACCTTTAAATTATATAAAGGTCAAACTCTAGGGATACTAGGTGCCACAGGAGCAGGAAAAACGACCATCATAAACTTGATGATGCGTTTTTACGAACCACAAAAAGGAGAAATAAACCTTTTTGGACAAAACATCAACACCATCAATAAAAAGAAACTAAGAGAAACCATCGGTGTGGTGTTACAAAATGATTTAGTATTGTCTGAAACGATTTATCAAAACATTCAGTTTAATCGTACACATATTGATCTAGAAACTGTTGAGTTTGCAAAAAACATTGCTCAGGCAACCTTCATTGATGAAATGCCTTTAAAAAACTATGAGAAAATGGCTCAAAGAGGATCTAATATTTCAGGCGGACAAAAACAACGCCTCTTAATCGCAAGAGCTGTTGCCGGAAAACCACAATTGCTCATTTTAGATGATGCATCCAGTGCTCTAGATTATCAAACAGACATGCTTATGAGACAAGCAATCAAAAAATCACTCTCTGAAACAACTAAAATCATCGTTGCACAAAGAATCAGTAGTGTTAAAGATGCTGATTTGATTTTATTAGTAGATAACGGTAAAATCATCGGTCAAGGAACCCATGAAACCTTATTAGACACCTCAGCCGCCTACCAATCTATTATGAAACATCAGTTAGGAGGCGAAATCTTATGACCCAAAAAACGACAGTTGAAAACATCAAAGCACCCAAACCTAAAGATAGAAAAGGGGTTTTAAAAAGACTATGGTTTTATTTATCATTTTATAAATATAAACTCATCCTAGGCCTCATCCTTACCATAGTCGCAAACGGCCTTTCTTTAGTAGGCCCATACCTCATCGGAAGAATGATTGGAGCTATGAGTGAAGGCGTTAAGTTTCAAGAAGTTTATGTCATAGCTAGCATCATGATAGCCTTTTATATTACCAGCTCTGTTTTAAACTATTTTTTATCTATCGCAATGGCTAAAATTGCACAAGGTGTTGTTTATAAACTAAGACAAGATTTATTCGAAAAAATTACCAGAGTATCTGTTTCCTACTTTGATACCAATCAAACAGGCGATGTCATTTCAAAAATGAGTTATGATATTGACAGCATCAGTACTTCACTAGCCAGTGATGTCATCAGTATTGTGACCAGTATCATCACACTAGTGGTATCTTTTGTCATGATGTTGGCCATGTCTCCTTTATTAGTCCTCATCTTTATCATAACCATCCCGCTTTCCTTTATAACAACCAATATGTTATCCAGAAGAATCAAAGGCAGATTAAGACTAAGAAATAAACAACTAGGTCAATTAAATGGTTTCTCAGAAGAAATGATCACTGCTCAAAAAACGATCAAATCCTATGTACAAGAAGAAACAACCTTAGAAAAATATAAAAAAGAAAACCAAGACACCGCAGATAAAAGTTATTATGCAGGAAAACTTTCAACCGTAGTGGGACCAACTGTTAACTTTATCAACAACCTATCGGTTGTTTTAGTTACCTCCGTTGGTGGTATTCTTAACGTATACGGCCTCATTACATTAGCAAGCCTTGCTAGTTTCATGTTATACTCTAGAAGATTTTCAGGACCTATTAACCAATTAAGTAACATTGTTGCAGACATTCAAAGTGCTTTAGCAGCTTCTGAAAGAGTCTTTGCTGTCTTAGATGAAGCCGATGAAGTTAAAGACATAGAAGATGCTACAATCATTGAAGATCCACAAGGAGAAATAGAATTTAAAGACGTTAATTTTGGATACATTGAAAATAGACCAGTCATACATCGTCTAAACTTTAAAGTTAAACCAGGAATGAGAATTGCTATTGTAGGCCCAACCGGGGCTGGAAAAACAACGATTGTTAACCTCCTCATGCGTTTTTATGAGCCAAATGAAGGTGAAATTCTTTTTGATGGCATACCAATTCAAACCTTAAAAAGAAAAGAATATCGTAAAAATTATTCAATGGTCTTACAAGATACATGGTTATTTAGAGGTAGCGTCCTTGATAACTTAACTTATGGTAATGACACAAAAGACTTAAACGAAGTCATAGAAGCAGCGAAAAAAGCTAAAATCCATGATTTTATTACTAAATTACCTAAAGGTTATCAAACAGAAATTGCAGATGATGCAACCAATATATCCAAAGGACAAAAGCAACTACTCGTTATGGCAAGAGCCATGCTATCAAAAACAAAAGTTTTAATTTTTGATGAAGCAACCTCTAATGTTGACACACATACAGAAATTCAAATTCAAGAAGCGATGCAAAATCTAATGAAAGATAAGACATCTTTCATCATTGCTCACCGACTATCAACCATTCAAAATGCAGACCTTATTTTAGTATTAAAAAATGGAGATGTCATTGAACAAGGAAATCACGAAGAGTTATTAAAACAAGAAGGCTTTTATTATGAATTATTTATGAGCCAATTTAAGTAATTATGATTGAATGATAAATCATAATATGCTAAAATATAAATAGCGATGATTAAGATGAGTAGTATAGAAACGCGAAAAAAGAGAGTCTATATTGGGTGAAAGTAGACCGTGTGATGATATGAAAGCTACCTTATGAGCTAAAAGTAAATCGGCTTTAACGATAAAGAGTGCTAGTTATATAAAATAGCTAGAACTAAGGTGGTACCGCGAAATCATTCGTCCTTAGATTTTTTTACTAAGGACGTTTTTATTGTTAAAAAGAGAGGTTATAAAATGAGAAAAATGACAGGATTAGAAATTAGAAATACATGGTTAAAATTTTTTGAAGAAAACAAACACAAAATTGAACCATCAGCATCACTCATCCCAGCAAACGATCCAACTTTATTATGGATTAATGCAGGGGTTGCGCCACTAAAAAAATATTTTGACGGTTCTGAAATACCGGCATCACCACGTATTACCAACGTTCAAAAATGTATTCGAACCAATGACATCGACAATGTTGGAAAAACCGCAAGACACCATACCTTCTTTGAAATGTTAGGTAATTTTTCAATTGGCGATTATTTTAAAAAAGAAGCGATCCAATTAGGATATGATCTTTTAACCAATCAAAAATGGTTTGGTTTTCCAAAAGAAAAACTATACATCACTTACTATCCAACAGATCTTGATGCCAAGCAAGCTTGGATCGATTGTGGCATAGAACCATCTCACCTCATTGCTTTTGAAGGCAATTTTTGGGAAATAGGGGCAGGTCCTTCTGGCCCATGTACAGAAATATTTTTTGATCGTGGATCAAAATATGACAGTCGTGGTAAAGAATTAATCGAAAATGACATCGAAAATGATCGTTTCATCGAAATATGGAACATCGTTTTTTCACAATATAATGCAAACCCAGAAATACCAAGAGAAGAGTATAAAGAATTACCAAATAAAAACATTGATACAGGTGCTGGATTAGAAAGATTTGCTTGTGTCCTACAAGAAACAGAAACCAATTTTGAAACAGACTTGTTTTATCCAATCATTCAAAAAACAGAAGAAATGTCTCATATCAAATACGAAGGGCAAATGGCTTACAAAGTCATTGCAGACCACATTAAAACCTTAACTTTTGCAATTAGCGATGGTGCTGTTTTATCTAATGAAGGTAGAGGATACGTCCTTAGAAGAATTTTACGTAGAGCTGTAAAATACGGAAGAAACCTTAACCTAAACGAACCATTCTTATATTCATTGGTAGATACAGTTGTTACAATGATGTCAGGTTTTTACCCTAACTTAATTCAAACCAAAGAAATAGTAAAAAAAATCATCAAGCGAGAAGAAGAGAAATTTTTTGAAACCATTGCAGAAGGTGAAAAACACCTACTATCTTCCATTGATAACCATATGTTATCTGGGCAAGCAGCTTTCAAACTATATGACACCTACGGATTCCCTATAGAATTAACCTTAGAATACGCAGAAGAAAACAACATCACAGTTGATGTCAAAGGCTTTAAAGATGCCTTAGAAGAGCAAAAACAACGCTCACGAAGCGCTAGAACTGAAGATGGTAGCATGGGTAGCCAAGAAGAAGCGTATTTAAACTTTAAAGAATCTTCAAGATTCGTTGGATATGATCAATTAGAAGTAGAAACAACCGTTTTAAAAGTATTTAACGAAGGCATCGTCCTAAAAGAAACACCATTTTATGCAACCATGGGGGGACAAGTCTTTGACCAAGGAACAATCAATGGTTTATCTGTAACAGATGTTATCAAATTACCATTAGGACAGTATCTACATAAGGTCGAGGGCACTTTTTCAGAAGGTGAAGAAGTATTGGCTATTGTCAATGAAGAGATAAGAAACAAAGTCTCTTCAAATCATACAGCTACACACTTATTACATCAAGCCATTAAAGATGTGATAGGAGATCATGCACACCAACAAGGATCACAAGTTAACCACAAATTATTAAGATTTGATTTTAACCACTATGATAAAGTCACCGAAGAAAATATCTTAGAAATAGAAAACATTGTCAATCAACACATCTTACTCAAAGAAGCCGTTGAAATTACTGAAACAAGTTTAGAAGAAGCTAAAAAAATGGGGGCTCAAGCCTTATTTACCGAAAAATATGGTGATGTTGTTAGAGTAGTCAATATCAACCAATATTCTATCGAGTTATGTGGTGGTACACATGTTAAAAATACAGAAGATATTAAACGTTTTGCAATCACATCAGTTGAATCAATAGGATCTGGTATTTACAGAGTAGAAGCCATTTCAGGTGAAAATTTAACCCAAGTACTTAAAGAAACATTAAATAACACTCTTTCTGATGTTAAAGAATTACTAAACAAAGCAGAAAAACTTCAAACTCAAAATATCTTATTTAAAAAACAAGAACTACCAAACATCACGGTCAGTTATCAAGACATCATTAATTACAGAAACTACCTTCAAGAGTTAAAACAAGATGTGAAACAATTTGAAAAACAAATAGAAGAACTACAAACTAAACAAGTTTTACAAAATGCTCAATCATACATCCCAGAAAAGACTCAATCCAAAATGATTCTAACCATCACTGAACCAATGAGCATTCCGACTTTAAAACAACTAATTGATGTCATTTATGATAAAATAAAAGCAGAAGTCTTATTTGTTGTTCACAAGGATGAAGACAAAGCAACTTTCATCTGTAAAAGCAGTAGCACACATGCTGGAGACTTAATAAAATTAGCTGCACAATTAACCAATGGTTCTGGAGGTGGAAAACCTACTTTAGCACAAGGTGGAACCAAAGATTTAACACACCTTGAAAAAGCCATCAAAGAAGTAGAAAAGGCGTTATGAAAAGATATTTTGGGCTAGATTTAGGCACAAAAACACTAGGTGTTTCAATCTCTGAAACAGGTGTCATTGCCAGAAGTTTTAAAACCATCAGGTTTGAAGAAGAAAACTACGCTAAAGCAGTAGAACTCTTATTAACAGAAGTAAAAGAAAATAAAATTGATATCATTATTTTAGGATATCCCAAACATATGAACAACGATATTGGTATCCGTGGGAAAGTAAGCGAAGACTTTAAAACCTTAATTAACCAACAAAGCCCCATTGAAGTTATTTTATGGGATGAAAGATTATCTACCAAAACCGCTTTAAGAATATTAAGTGATAGTAAAAGAAAAAAAGAAAAACAAAGAGCCTTAAAAGATGAAATGGCTGCTACAGTCATTTTACAAGGCTATTTGGATTATAAAGGAGTTTAGAAAATGAACGAAGAAAAATTAGTCATTATTAAAGATAATGAAGAATCACTAGCAACCATTTTATTCACATATAAAAAAGGTGAAAAAAATTACGTTGTTTTTGAATTTGATGAAACAGAAGAAATTAGCGCTGCAGTATTCCAATCTTCAGAAGATGAAAAAGAAGGTATTTTATCAGACATTGAAACCGATGAAGAATGGGATATGATCGATGAGGTTTTACAACAATATTTTGACGAACTAGAATCTGAAGAAACAGATGAAGACGACGAAGAATAACAATCAAACATTAATGAAAATGAAAAGCTATGCTCATGCAAATAATGTCCCAATTATTTGTGATGAGGGGCTTTCGTTTTTGTTAAAGGCAATTAACGATTATCACGTTAAAAACATCTTAGAAATTGGATCAGCCATTGGATACAGTGCTTTGGCAATGAGTTTAGAAAAAACGGTTGTAGATAGTTTTGAAAGAGATTTAGAAAGATATAATCTAGCAAAAAACTTTTTAAAAGAAGAAAACGCAGATGTCAATCTGATTTTTCATGATGCCTTAACTTATCAAGGAAATCTTAAAAAGTATGACTTAATATTCATTGATGCTGCCAAGGCGCAATATCAAAAATTTTTTGACAAATTCGAAGCCTTTTTAAATCCTAACGGCATCATTATTTGTGACAATCTAAACTTTCACAACCTAAAAAAAGATGAAGTTTCTCGTGGTACCAGACAATTGCTACAAAAACTTGAAAACTTCAAAACATTTTTAAAAGAAAATGAGAAATACGCCACCACATTTTATGATGTAGGAGACGGCATGAGTATTTCTAAAAGAAAAGAGTTATAAAAATGAAATTACTAACAGCTATATATGATATTAAAACCATTGATGAAATTAAGGATATGATCGATGGTCTAATCATTGGAAATGAAGAGTTTGCGACAAGATTAACCAAAAGTTTTTCGTTAGAAGAAATGACTCACATCATTACCTATTTAAATAAAATCAAAAAAGAATGCTTTATTACTTTAAATCAAATGTATACCAACCAAAAACTTAATGAAGCTAAAATATTTATTAAAAAATTACCAACAGATTTAATCACAGGATTTATTGTTGCTGATTTAGGGTTATACATGACGTTAAAAGAGTTAGGTTTAGAAAATAAAATTGTCTATAATCCTGAAACTTTATTAACCAACGATTTTGATTTTAACTATTTGACTCAAACAGGCGTCTATGGAAACTACTTAGCCAAAGAAATTACATTAGAAGATATAAAATATATTAGTGAACATAAAACAAGCAAAAGTTTTATGGTAGGACATGGCCATTTAAACATGTTTTACTCAAAAAGAAAGCTACTAAAAAACTATATCACTTATTTAAAGGAAGATAAAAACCTTGAAAACAAGCAAAATCTAAAAATAATAGAAGAAAAAAGAGAAGAAGAACCCTATCCGATTTTAGAAGATTATGCTGGCACTCATGTATTTAGAAGCCATGTTTTTCAAACCCTATCTAACATAGAAAGCTTAAGTGAAACTATCGATTATTTAGTGATAGACCCAATTTTTAAAGATGATCAATATCTAATAGAAATTCTTCCGTTATATAACCAAAAAGTGTATGATGAAGAAAAAATCAACCATATCAAAACAAAATATAATGAAATATGGGATGATGGTTTTCTATTTAGAAAAACAATATACAAGAGGTGATAAAGATGACAGAACTATTAGCCCCAGCTGGCGATTTAGAAAAATTAAAGATAGCATTACTATATGGAGCTGATGCTGTTTTTATTGGTGGACAACAGTTTTCTTTAAGAGCTAGAGCCTCTAACTTCACCTTAGAAGATATGAAAGAAGCTACCACATTTGCACATCAATTAGGAAAAAAAGTATATGTGACCACTAATATTATTCCGCACCTTGAAGATAAAAACAATCTCATAGAATACTTAAAAGGATTAGAAGAAGCTAAAATTGATGCCATCATTGCTGCTTCACCATATATCATAGAAACGGCATTAGAACACACAAAATTAGAAGTTCATATTTCCACCCAACAATCTGCCATGAACACTCCAACAGTTAATTTTTGGGCTCAAAAAGGAGCTAGCAGAGTCGTTTTAGGAAGAGAACTCACCGTTGAAGAAATTGCTGAAATCACTAAAGGAACAGAAACAGAAATTGAAGTATTCATACATGGTGGTATGTGTATGTCATATTCAGGGCGTTGTAGTTTATCAAACAATATGACCAACAGAGATGCCAATAGAGGTGGATGTGCGCACTCATGTCGTTGGAATTATGACTTAAAAGAAGAAAAACAATCAGTTTCTGAAAATATTCCTTTCTCTATGTCATCTAAAGACTTAGAAGCTATCAAGCAAATTACAAAACTAATGGATGCTAAAGTGTCTTCATTAAAAATTGAGGGTAGAATGAAAAGCCTCCATTATATTGCTACAGTCGTATCGACTTATAGAGAATTAATGGATGAATATCAAGCAACGAAAACAATTAAAAATTATAATTATTATGTTGAAAAACTTAAAAAAGCAGAAAATAGATTAGCTTCAACAGGGTATTTAGAAGGATTACCAGGAGTTGAACAACAACTATATGAAATGCGTAATGAAACGCCAAATCAAAATTTCATCGGTATTGTTTTATCATATGATAAAGAAACACAAACCGCAGTCATTGAACAAAGAAATTTCTTTGAAAATGGAGCAGCCGTAGAAATCTTGAGTCATAAAGGTAAAGAGAAGTATTTTAATATTACAAATTTAAAAGACATTGAAGGTAATGCATTAGACGTTGCAAGAAGACCAAAAGAAAAATTGATCATCACAACGCCTTATGAATTACATCCATATGATTTGATTCGATGCGTGTCATAAAAACCTTTGAATACGATCAAAGAGATATCACTTGCATCATTGAATATAAAAAAATAAAAAATGCATATCTCAGAATAAAAGAAGATACGGTTTATGTATCAGCAAATAAAAAGTTTACCGAAACTCAAATCATGCATTTTGTAAAAGAAAAGTATCCAATCCTTCTAAAAAAACAAAATAAAAGAAACATTGTTTCTAAATATGCTATTTGGGGAAAAGAATTAACTGCAACCACATATTTTAATGGATCCATTAAAGATGAAAAAAATTATGAACGCATTTTAACAGAAGCAATTCAAGAAAAAACAGAGCACATCATTGAAAAAATTAAGCCTAATTTAGAAAGAATAGGTTTAAACATAGTTCCTGTAAAGTATAAAAAACTCAAATCCAAATATGGCAGTTGCCATATCATTAAAAAAGAAATTACACTCAACATCTTTCTAGCAAAAATAGATCCGATTTATTTAGAATATGTTATTTATCATGAGTATGCTCACCTACTTGTTCCCAATCATTCTAAGCAATTTTATGAAGTATTAGACAAACTCATGCCAAACCACAAGCAAATCCAAAAAAGTTTAAAGAAAATTCCGATTATTTTCTAATTATGATATAATAGATAAGGTATTTAAGGAGGCAATTAAAATGGCAACTAAAAAAATATATGAATTAACACAAGCAGGTGTTGATAAGTTAAAAGAAGAACTAAAAGATTTAAAAGACGTTAAAAGAAAAGAAAACCTTGAGGCTTTAAAAGAAGCTAGAGAACAAGGAGACTTATCAGAAAACGCTGATTATGATGCGGCTAGAAATGAACAAGCACGTATTGAATCAAGAATTTTAGAAATTGAAACAATTTTAAAAAATCTAAAAATCATTAAAACATCTGATGATAGCGCAGTTAATATTGGTAAAACCATTAAACTAAAATTCGTTGAAAAAAATCAAGAAAAAGAGTTTCAATTGGTAGGGACTATTGAAGCAGACCCTATTAACGGTAAAATCTCTATTGAATCACCACTAGGCAAAAGCATTAGAGGTCATGAAAAAGGAGATGTCATCATGGTTAAATCTGAGACTGGCAAAAACTTCCACGTAGAAATTTTAGAAATTATTTAAAAATGTGTATGTATAAAAAATGTGTCCCTTTAGCATACTTTGAATCTATATATGATATTCCATATGAAAAATATCAAAAGCAAGGAATCAAAGCCTTGTTTTTTGACTTAGATAACACAGTGATAAGCTATGAAGAAGACATCTTAACTCAAAACCATTTAGATTTTTTAAAACAACTAGAAAAAGAGTTTCAAATTATTTTTATTTCTAATGCTAGAAAAAAAAGACTAGAAAAAGCCTTAGGAATCAACTTTCCATACTATCATCTATCAAAAAAACCATTAAAGAGCAAATATAAAAAAGCATTAAAAGATCATCAACTTAAAAAAGAAGAAGCTCTAATGATAGGGGATCAACTCATGACAGATATTTATGGCGCAAATAGAACCGGAATCAAAGGTATTTTAGTTAAAGCTGTAAAAAGAAAAAGCGATCATATTTTCACAAGAATCAACCGCAGAATAGAAAAAATCATGATTAAAAAAATAAAGAAAAAAAACCCTGAGATTTATCAAGAAAGGCTTGAGCAATATGTCAAAAGTTACTAATTGTTTAGGTTGTGGAACGGTTTTACAAACAGAAAACCCAACCCAAAGAGGATATGTAGAAAATGAAAATCAGATTTATTGTAAATCTTGTTTTCAACTAAAAAACTACGGAATTGCAACAGAGCACTTTCACCCAAATGATCTACCTGAACTCAAAAAAGATTCACTAATAGTGATGGTAAGTTCAATTATGCATCTAGATATGTTGTTTTCATATCGAGTTGATAGATATTACCCAGACGCAAAATACATCTATATCATCAATCAATTAGATTTATTACCAAAAAGCACCAACCTGGATCATTTACTTAATGAAATCGAAAACAAAGCACGCTTGCTTAGAATTCCTTACGAAAATATCGTTTTTATGTCAGCAATCAAAAAATATGATATTGAACAATTAAAAACCTATCTAGAGACTTTTAAACAAAAAAATATTTATCTATTAGGCGTTCAAAATAGTGGTAAAACCACCATTTTCAAAGGAATCACCAACAACTCTACCGCTCTTAACATTAAAAAAGCTGCCTTAACACAAGAAGCACTTAAAGAAGAAATGAACGGAAAAACCATTTGGGATATGCCTGGATTATATCAAGAAGGTTACCTACATCAGCTTTTAGAATATAAAGACTATAAAAACCTTTTACCAGATAAAACCATTAGACCAACCATCTATCAAGTACAAGAAGGCAATGCAGTCATGATAGAAGGATTAGTCTCTGTTTCATTACTAAAAGGAAATCTAAACACCTTTGTCTTTTACTTTAAAGATCAAATTAATTTTCATAGAACCACAATCTCTAAAGTAGATAACTTGTTAGCAAGAAAACAAGAATTATTTAAATATTATACAGAAAATTATGAAACTAAGACTTTCAAATTAGATAAAAATATAAAATATCAAATCACATTTGCAGACATGGGAATATTGCATGTTAATGGCCCAGCTACGATTGAAATAAAACATGCACAAGGATTACATGTTACACTAATGGAGGCGTTATTTAAATGATATTAGAAGAAATAAAAAAAGCAGTAGAAGAAAAACTTAAAGATCACCCTAAACGTTTGAATCACGTTATTGGTGTCTATGAAACAGCAACCAAACTAGCCACCCACTATGGTGTAGATGTCATACCTGTTCAAATCGCTGCTTTATTTCATGATTATGCAAAATATGATAGTATACAAGATCAAATTAGATATATTGATTTAAAATTAGTAAAAAAATATAGTGAAACACCAGTCATGTATCATGCCCTAGCCGCTGCCGCTTTATTAGAGTATAAACACGATTTTAAAGATAAAGATGTTTTAAGCGCCATTAGAAAGCATGTATGGGGAGCGACTACGATGAATTTGATGGATAAAATCATTTTAATCAGCGATAAAATAGAACCCAACCGAACATATGATAAAGTTAATCACTTCAGAGAACTTGCATTCATAGATCTTGATCAAGCTATTTATGAATTTTTAATCGATAATATCGAATATAATAAGCAAGAAGGATTTGTTATACACGATGAACAATATCAAGTGATTGATATGATAAAGGAGCAATTAAATGAAAAAAGTAAATAGAGCAATAGAAATATTAGATGCTTTAAATGTTAAAGACCTCGTCGCCTATGATTTTGACAAAAAATCACCATTTTATGACTATTTTATAGTGGCAACAGTCAACGATAGACAATCAACTGCAGCATTTAATCATTTTAAAAAAGAAGAAATCTTTGATTTAAAAAATGTAGAAGGTAAAAACAGTGGATGGACATTAATAGATTTAGGAGACATCATCGTTCACTTATTTAGTGAAGAAGATAGAAAGTACTACGATTTTGATACAAGATTGCTTGGAGTAAAAAAAATATATTAATGTTTGCCTTTTACTATGAGAAACTCATGGAAGACATTGATTATAAAGAAATCTTAACACCACTTTTACCATATTTACCTAAAGATAAGCAATTATTAGACGCTGGATGTGGACCGGGTTTTATTCTTAAAGAATTGATAGACTTAGGATACGATGTGATAGGTATAGATAATGATGATGAAATGCTAAGGTTAGCCAATCAAAGACTAGATAGACCTAATCATTTATACTATCATGATTTAAATGAACCACTAGCAGAATCATTTGATGGAATCATCATGTTATTTGATGTGATCAACTATTTTCATAAATTAAAACCAATGATTAAAAATATTTACGAAGGTTTAAACGAGCAAGGTGTTTTTATTTTTGATACATACAAAAAAGAATATCTTGAAACAATGAAAAATTTTGAAGAAATTGATTGTGAACCATTTGACTATACTTGGAAAACGGTGAGTGAAAAAAATAAATTAAATCATACTTTTAGTGTTAAAAATCATCAATATCAAATCCAACAATATGTGTATGATCAAAAAACCTATTTAAGACATTTAAGAAAGACAGGATTTAAAAGTATTAAAATCATTAACGGCAATGATGAAAGAAAAGATTATTACATATGTATAAAGTAAAATAAGCACCTTAATCTATTATATAGATGGAGGTGCTTTTTAAATGAAAAAAATACTCATCATTTTTGTATTTATCTTGGTTTTAAGCAATCATCTTTTTTTTAAAACACAAGAAAACTACCCATTAAGTGATGAAAATACTATTTTACTTGTTCAAATCACTGGAGAAATCCAGTTACCAGGAACTTATCAAATTAAAAAGGGAAGCAGAGTTTATGAACTCATCAAATGCGCAGGGGGAACACTACCTAAAGCAGATTTAACCAATTTAAACTTAAATGAGATCATTAATAAAGATAGTTATCACATTAAAGCCTTTTTAGATGATAAGGAAGAAAATCATTTTAGGTATAATTTAAACTTCATAACATATGAGCAATTAATAACGATTCCTAATATTACTAGCAACAGAGCATTAGAAATCATTTTATATAGGAAAGAACATTCTTTTCTCACAGTGACAGATCTACTAAAAGTCAAAGGAATAGGTGAGAAAACATATGAAAAAATTAAAGACTATTTTTACATTTGATGGTCTACATCTTTATCTCATATGGATTTTCATCCTACTTTTATCATTTAGACATCCTGTTTTTATCATAGGTCTAATATATATTTACTACAAAAGCAAACATTTAATACCTTTAAAATCAATCACTATTTTAACAGTCATCGTTCTTTTAAGTTGGTTTGTCTACTTTAAAATTTCTTATGGACTAAACTTTGGGATCATCACTGAAGTTTATGATGATAAATATGAGATTCTTTTAGGACACAAAAGATATCACTTATATACCAAAGTCAAACTAGCAAGAGGAAACATTGTCTTTCTAAAAGCAACCATTAAATCATATCCAGGAAAAATGGTTCCTAACGGCTTTGATACAAAACTCTTTTATTTTGGAAAAAACATTCATGGGAAATTGTATGCAAGCAAAGTAGAGCCTATTCTTACTTATCAAATACCACATATAAAGAAAACAGATCAAAGCATACTCATCCTTTATCAAAGTCTTTTTTACGCCTCAATTTTATACTATACAAATAAAATAGCCTGGCATTTTAATTTAGATGATAAACAAAAGATAAAAGCAGAAGTATTTGTCATCATAACACTAATTTTCTTTTTTGGAACACATTATTATTTGATTTATTACCTATTTTACAAAAACCTTAAAAGCATGACCAACTATTATTATTGGGAGTTAAATAGTCATGAGTTAACTCAACTCACCTTTATTGCTATTTTACTCATTTTTCCATTCTATATATACCACGATGGTTTCCTCTTGTTTTTCTTAATTAAAGGGATGACACAATTAAAACCCAATCAAAAATATCTTTCTGAAGCATTATTAATTCCCTTCCTACTTAAATGGAATCAACAAATCAGTATCATCCATCTCATCGTTTTATCAGTATATAGAAAATATTATAAAAATCTATTCATTGTACTTTTACTTATTCCAGTACACATTAGGTTTAATCAACTATATCCATTCATTCAAACCATAGAAACCAATCTATTAACGATCAACCATTTTAAAATATCTATTTATGCGTTTGTCATTTATATCATTATGATACTTAAACTAAAAAAAAGCCATCAACTATTTTATCTTCTTATCGCATCCTTGAGTATCGTTATAAATCCTGCGCATTTGACACACAATTGGATGGTCTTTTTAGATGTTGGACAAGGTGATGGTGCCGTTATTAAAAAAAACGAGAAAATTATTTTGATAGACTGTTACTACAATACTTATGATTTTCTAAGTAGTAATGGTATAAGAAAAATATCGTATATGATCCTAAGTCATCCAGACACAGATCATATCATAGAGGCTCAAAAAATCATCGATCACCTAGAAGTAGACACATTAATCATAGGTGGCTATAATGACTATCCAGTCACGCACGATCATATCATATATATTACCAAACCACTTAACATAGATGAAATTGAAACACAAATTTTAGGTCCATACAAAGACTTTAAATCTAGCAATGACAATTCAATTGTCCTAAAAATTAAAATGAAAAATCAAAGCATACTTTTTACAGGGGATATTGAATCAGAAGCTGAAATAGATTATGCCTTAAAGTATGGAAATAAATTAAACGCACATATTTTAAAAGTGGCGCATCATGGGTCGAAAACATCAAGTACAGAAACATTTTTAAAAATGGTCAAACCAACTATCGCCATCATCTCAGTAGCAGATAATAATCGCTATGGGATGCCAAATCATGAGGTTATAGATAGACTAAACCAATTGGGAGTGCAAGTTTATCAAACGGATTTAGAGGGCAGTATCATCTACTATAAGCAAAGTCTTTATAAATATCAAAGATATCGTTATAAAAGGCTATCAAAAAAAGCCAAAATTTAGTATAATTAATTTTAGAGAGGATGTTAGTATGAAAGAATTAGTTTACGTAATTTTGAGCCAACAGTTCTTTTTAGTAGAAAAAAGAATAGAAGAAATTTTAGAAAATCACAAAGAAAAAGATATTGATATCATCAAATATGATATGAGTGAATCAGAACTTGTAGAATTAGAACAAGAACTGCAAACTATTTCATTGTTTTCTAATGAGAAAATGATCATTATTAAAGGTGTCGAAAAGTTATACCAGGAAAAAAAAGAAAATATAGCATTTTTAATCAATTATTTAAAGAAACCAAGTGAAGATATCCAACTTATTTTTATGATAGAAAAACTAGAGGAAAACCATGAACTAACTCTAGCTATTAAAAAACATGCTTATATAGAAGAAATAGATCCACTAGAAAAAGATGCTTTTCCTAACTACGTAAAAAAGGCATTCACAAAAGAGCACATGCAGATTGATGAGGATGCAGTCTTAGAATTAATTGAGAGAACAGATCATGATTTATACATCTTGTCTGCAGAAATTGAAAAACTCAAACTATACAGTTATGAAAGTAAGAAAATAGACAAATCTTTAGTAACCAAATTAGTGAGTAGAAATGTTGAAGATAATATTTATGAACTAACTAAATACTTACTTGAAAATAACCAAAATAAAACATATGAAGTCTTTCAAGATCTCATGTCAAAAAGCGAAGAACCATTAAGAATCATCACACAAATTTCTCAAAGAGTAAGAGAATTAATTTATACCAAAGATTTACTTAAAAAACAATATACACAAGAACAAATTGCGGATTTTTTCAATTATAAAAAAGGAAGAGCGTTTTTTCTAATCAAAGAGGCGAAAACAATCACTTATGATAAACTAGAAAAACTATTGTTTTCTTTAGCTCAACTAGATTATAAAATAAAGTCAGGCCAAATTGATAAAAAAATAGGATTAGAATTATTATTGTTAGGAAGTGCATAAAATGACCAATCACAAAAAAATATTAGTTTTTGATTTTGAAACTACAGGACTTAACCCAAATGACAGTCAAGTCATAGAAATAGGGGCAGTTTTATTAAAAAAAGAAGATGAAAGATATCATCTTCTTGAAGAGTTAAACGTTTTGGTTCAAACAAACGCGCCTCTACCAGATAAAATCATCGAGATTACCAACATCACAGATGCCATGCTTTTAAGAGACGGTATCACAGAAGCAGAAGCATTTCAAAGATTATCAAATCTAATAGATGATGAAACCTTATTGATTGCTTATAACATTCAATTTGATATCAGTTTCTTACAAAAAATGTATGAAAAATTTTATCGTAAAAATTATTTAATTCCCAATGATTTACTAGACGTTATGGCAGTCTATAAAGATCGACATGCATACCCCCATCGATTAGAAAGCGCAGTAGCTAAATATCAAATAGAAGCTGTTAATACACACCGAGCTTTAGATGACGTATACGCTACATTTGAGCTTTTAAAGACTCTTAAAGAAGAAAAGAACACAATCGAACACTATGTGAATAAAATAGGGTATAATCCTAAATATGGCGTTTCAGGCGTGAAGTTACCACATGTGATGTATGTGAAACAGTATGGTAATAAATTAGAAGTGGAAAAAGCATAAAAAAAATACATCATACGATGTATCTTATAGGTTATTAACCAACTTTGTTAAACTTGACTTGTTTCTAGCAACGAAGTTAGTATGATAAATACCTTTTGCTAGACCTTTATCTAATTTCTTGTGTGCAAAACTTAATGAAGTAAGAGCTTTTTCTTTATCACCAGCAGCAACAGCAATTTCAACTTGTTTAACTGCAGTTCTAACTGAAGATTTGAAAGAGGCATTACTTAAACGACGCTTTTCATTTGTTTTATTACGTTTGATTTGTTGTTTGATATTAGCCACAACATTCACCTCCTAAATACCAAAACTATTGTATCAAACCATATACAAAAAAGCAACAGTTTTTACCTTTTAATGGTAAAATTAAATAAAGAGATAAGAGGAAAAAAATGACAACAGCCAATAAAATCACAATATTCAGAGTATTATTAATACCTGTCATGCTGATATTGTTATATATACCAGCATTAAATCAGCCGGCAAACTTCTTAAATTTAAGTATAGCACAGCTATTGTTTGCCATTATTTTTGTAGTAGCATCAGCCACAGATTTTTTAGATGGCTATATTGCAAGGAAGTATCATCAAATTACCACCTTTGGTAAGTTTTTAGATCCGATTGCGGATAAAGTATTGGTACTAACAGCCTTTTTATTCTTAATGACCATTATGCCAGAACGCGTTCCTGTTTGGGCTGTCATGGTGGTGATTATTAGAGAATTTATGGTCACAGGAATTAGACTATTGGCAGTAGAAAAAGGAACTGTCATTGCAGCATCAAAATATGGTAAGCTAAAAACCGTGACAACCATGATTGCCTTAGTGTGGCTATTATTCAATGACTTTACACTAACAACCATCATTGGAGATGTATTATTTTATTTAGCAATTGCCTTAACGGTTATATCAGGATTAGAGTATTTAATTAAAAATAAAGAAGTCGTATTAGAAAGTATATAAAAAATGAAGATAGAGGTGTAGCAATGGCAGACGATAAAAAAGCAAAAGCTTTAGAAACTGCGATGAAAGAAATAGAAAAGCAGTTTGGTAAAGGTTCAATTATGAAATTAGATTCAACTGCAGATAAAAGCATTGAAGTCATTTCAACAGGATCATTGGCATTAGATATTGCGATGGGAATTGGTGGATATCCAAAAGGAAGAATCATCGAAGTATACGGTCCAGAAAGTTCAG
>CALGYU010000057.1 GCA_937934685.1 uncultured Acholeplasma sp.
AATTGATTTTATGAGAGTAAATCAAAGCAAGAAGTGATTAAATATAATGTTTTAAATCTCTGGATGCACAAACCAAACTTGCACTATTATAAGCTACATATTTATAATTACTATTTCTATGATTTAAATTTTCAAAGATTGCATTTTCATTTTTGACTAAGGATTTCGCATGAATAAATCTTTCTCTCAATATTGGTTTATTGATTTCACTATACCCATTAATCGGGTTCCTAGGTAAATATATTTATTCAAAAAGAAAAAATCCGGCACAACACGACAGAGAACGTGTTATACCAGATTGCAACTGACTTTTTTTGTATGATTACTCTTTTATCTACACTTTTCGCCCCTTTCTTTTCTTTGGAGATTCTGACTGATTATTTGCTTTAGTTTCTTTTTTCTGCTGCTTTTCAGATTGAGTTTCCGTAGGATTTGATTGACCTTTCTTTAAAGGAACATCCATTTTTTTCGTCGATTCATTCGTCTTACCTTCAGAATTCACTGCTACCTGAGTTTTATGCTCATTGGCAGGAGTAATCTCTTTACCTTTTGCTTTCGCCTTATCAGGATTGAATCTAAAAAAATCAAGTTTATTTTCTTCTGGGTTTACTTTAATGTATGCATTATATTCTTGTCCGGCTTTATCTTTCAATCCTTTCACATAAATAGTCTTGTCTGATTTTAGATCATTTTGCTGCTTTTCAGTTAAATCAACTCCTGCAAGTGCTTTAGGTATACGCACTCCTGATTCATGGGATTGCTTTTCATTTTGATTTCTAATTTGATTTTGATTATTTTCGGGGAAAATAAATTCAAGACTACGCTTGTCTGCATTTATTTGAAGAAAAGCTGAATAGGGAGTATTTTTAGCTGAAATCATATTTTCTACCCACACGGCTTTGCCATCTTTTAAATCGCTTTTTTGTTTTTCATTAAGATCCACTCCACTGATTTTGTCAGGAAATGAAAGTTTGTCAGCTTTCATTGAAACCAATTCATTGGTCAGTTTATCTATACTGATGAAAGAAGGAATAGTTTCTCCTGTGAAATAGTTTTTAATATCAACTTTCCGTCCCATATTACCAGTTTTAAGCAGATTTTCTTTATCCTCTTTGGTAAACTCATGTCCAAAATAGGGACGATTAAGTTCCGGTTGTTTGCGTATGCCATGAATGGCAAGAATGACATCACCTTCACTGCCTGGACGAAATGAAATACGAGCATCCGTTTTAATTGTAACATTGCTCATTTTCGCTTCAATTGGAAATGTGTTAGGAGATTTATATCCTCTCAGCATTGATTCAAAAGCAGTAGACTTTTCAAGTTGCTCTCTTGATATTCCAAAGCTTTTCAAAGATTCCCAGTCAATTTTATTGGGATTAACAAAGTAATTGTCCGCATTGGCATATATCTGATTATCAGATGCTGTAGTTTTGTTTTTCTTTGGAATTGAAGATTCAACATCAACACGCAACTTATTAATCTTTGCTTCTGAAGCAGTAGTTGGGGTCTTCAAATGGTTTAGGATCGTTTTTGCAGATGCTTCAATCTTTTCTGCATCTACTTTGAAAAAATTAAAGCGTGTTGGATCTTTCAATTGACTATTGAAGTTGCTCAAAAAATTGCTGAGAACATCACCATTGCGGTCAAGCTTTAAAAACTCATTATTTTGTGTGCTTTTGGCTGGTGTAGTTTGCAATTCACCTTTATCATCCACACCCTTTACAGCAGCAACCGTTTTCTTCTCTTTGTCAAAAGCTAAAAGCACTTCTTCTTTTTGCTTTTTCACCATTTTTTTATCATCTACTTCTACATCCATTGTTTTAATTCTTTATAGTTAATATTTGACTGTCAATTCAAAGGTATGTATTTAAACAACAATTGAATATGACTCACTCACTTGGTGACATATGATGACTTCATTCGTCTTTAGATGACTTATCAACAAGTTCAACTTATATGAAAAATCAAACTTAGAATGCTTGTTTTAATCCCAAACATAAATTATATTTGTAGTAGTGTCATCCAAACTTTAGCTACGATGTTTATAGTTTAAAACCAGATGCTTATGAACACATTAAAGGTCACATTTACTTTTATTTTCAAGACTATTTTCAAAATATTGAAAATAAGCTTTGGTGTGGTAAAATGGGTGGTTGTAGTTGTTATTTTCTCATCCATCATGATGATATTAGGATCATTTAGGGGTGCAAATGGAGGGTAGTCTTTTTTGTTTCTTCTATTTATATTCTTTCACCAAATGCTTTAATTTTGAATCATTCT